>CAZXAR010000100.1:0-11927 GCA_964638135.1 uncultured Enterobacteriaceae bacterium
CGAATACCGAGCCGTTGGTGAGCCCGGTGCCGCCTGGGTAGTTGAAGTAGAAGATGCCGCCGACGAGTTCGCCCGCGGCGTACAGGCCGCGAATCGGCTCGCCGTCCGTCGAGAGGACCTGCGCCTCGGTGTTGATGCGCAGGCCGCCAAACGTGAACGTGATGCCGCAGGTCACCGCGTAGGCTTCGAACGGCGGCGTGTCGAGCACGTTGGCCCAGTTCGACTTGGGAATCGCAAGGCCTTCGGTGGCGCGGCCGTCCTTCACGTTCGGGTCGAAGCGGACCGCCGTGCGTACCGCGGCGTTGTAGCGCCGGATCTCCTCCAGCGCCGCCGCCGCATCCACTTCGTCGAGCCGCGCGACCAGTTCTTCCAGAGAATCAGCGACCCGCCGCGTGACCTGGCGGATCCGGTACTCGTCGCGCAGCAGATGCTTCACCTTGGCGTCGAAAATCTGCCAGGCGAACTGCCGCGGCTGCTCGAGGATCACGCGGCCGTAGCGGGCGTACGTGTAGTTGCGGAAATCGGCGCCTTCGTCGACGAAGCGCTTGCCCTCGGCGTTGATCATGATGCCGAACGGATAGGAATGCTTCTGGAACGCGTCGCCCACGGCGAGATCGCCGAATTCCGGCGCGTTGCGTTCCCAGCCGACCGCGTGGCAGCCCGACCAGTTGCCGACCGGGGCGGCGCCGATCTGGAGCGCCATGGCGATCACCTCGCCCGTGTTGAAGCGCGTGCCGCGCACCTTGGCAAGTTCCCATCCCGGGCCGAGGTAGCGCGCGCGCCACTCCGGATTGGCCTGAAAGCCGCCCGCCGCAAGAACCACCGCGCCGGCGCCGATCTCGAGCGTCTTGCGTGCCCGTCTTGCGCGTACGCCCTTCACGCCCTCGTCATCGGCAACCAGGCCGGTGGCGGGTGCCGAATACCAGATCTCGACGCCGCTCGCGTGCGCCGAGGCGGTGAGCGTATCGACCAGGCCCGGCCCGCCGCCCCAGGTCTCGACCGTCAGCCCGCCCCAGAACTTGAACCGGCCGTCCACCTGGAACGCCTGGCGGCCCCAGATCGGCTGGAAGCGCACCCCCTTGGTCCGCATCCACAGCAGCGTGTCAAAGCTCCGCTTGACCAGTATTTCGGTCAGGTCCGGATCGCAGCGGAACTGGGTCACCCGCGCCATGTCGTCCAGGAACTGCGCTTCGCTGTAGCTGCCGAAATCGGTGCGCGCGACTTCCTCGTCGGTGAGGTCGGGCATCAGGCGGCGCAGGTCTTCGACGCCGTTGTAGGCGACGCGCATTCCGCCGGCGGTGAAGCGGGAGTTGCCGCCGGATTCGGCTTCGGGGGCTCGCTCGAGCACGAGCACGCTCGCCCCGCGTTCGCGCGCAGCGAGGGCGGCGCAGAGGGCGGCATTGCCGCCGCCCACGACCACGACATCCCAACGGGCCATTCAGTGGCGGTCTAGCGTCGGCGGCTGCCAGACGAAGTTCGCGTCCTGCCGGGTGCGCAGCATCCGGATCATGCGCACGGCGGCCTCGGCGCCCGCGTAGTAGCGCGGGACCACGATCGTCTCGCTGAATCCGAGCGCGCGATAGAAGCGGCGCGCTGCTTCGTTGCGCTCGCGCAGCTCGAGGTGCACGCTTTCGATGCCGGCGGTGAGCGCGGACTTGAGCAGCCACTCGAACATGCGCCGGCCGATGCCGCGCCGGCGGTGCGTCGGCCGTACCGCAAGCAGGACCAGGTGCGCGCGCAGCTCGCCGAATTCCATCATCGCGAATCCGACCGGCGTTCCGCGGTCGAACGCGGCCAGAACCGTCATGTCGCGGCGCCGGATCGCCGCGTGGACCCGCGCCTGGTCGTATTTCCAGGCGAGGCCGTGCTCGATGTAGTCACGCGACATCAGCGCGATGGCATGCGCGTCGCGCGGCATCGCCAGGCGGAGCGTGATGGCGGCGTGGCTCATGCGGCAAATTTACCACGGCCGGCGCCGTATGTTCGGCATCGACCTGCGCGACTATCATGGCGCCATGGACGAGCACTACGATGCGATCGTGATCGGCGCCGGACAGGCCGGCCCGGCGCTTGTGGCGCGTCTGGATCGGGAGGGGCTCAGGACCGCCCTGATCGAGCGCAAGCTGCTGGGCGGAACCTGCGTCAACGTCGGCTGCATCCCGACCAAGACGCTGGTCGCGAGCGCGCGGGCGGCGCATGTTGCCCGGCGCGGCGCCGAATTCGGCTTCTCGGCGGGCGAGGTCCGCGTCGACATGGCGGCGGTGAAGCGGCGCAAGGACGCGGTGGTGAAGCAGTCATCCGATGCCGTTGCCAACTGGATCGCGGGAATGAGGAACGCGACGCTGGTGCGCGGCCACGCCCGCTTCACGGCGCCGCGCACGCTTTCGGTCAACGGGCAGACGCTTCGCGCCGAGCGGATCTTCCTCAACGTCGGCGGACGCGCATTCGTGCCCGACATTCCGGGGATCGGCGACGTTCCGTTCCTCACCAACACCTCGATGATGGCGGTGGATTTCCTTCCCGAGCACCTGGTCATCGTCGGCGGGAGCTACATCGGGCTGGAATTCGCCCAGATGTACCGGCGCTTCGGCGCCCGCGTGACGGTGGTGGAAGTGGCGCCGAAGCTCCTTGCGCGCGAAGACGACGACGTTTCGGCCGAGATCCGCTCGATCCTGGAGCGCGAGGGGGTGGAAGTCCGCACCGGCGCCGAGTGCATGGCACTCCAGAGCAAAGACGGGCGCGTGAGAGTCGGGCTCGCGTGCCGGGACGGTGCACCGGTCGCCGAGGGCAGCCACGTGCTGCTCGCGGTCGGCCGCGCGCCGAACACGCAGGACCTGGGTCTCGAGCCGGGCGGGATCGAGGCCGACGGGCGCGGCTACATCAGGGTGGATGACCAGTTGCGCACCAGCGCCGAGGGAGTCTGGGCGCTGGGCGATGCCAACGGTCGCGGCGCATTCACGCACACCTCGTACAACGACTACGAAATCGTCGCCGCGAACCTGTTCGATGGCGGGCAGCGGCGGATTTCCGACCGGATCCCGGCGTACGCGCTTTTCATCGATCCGCCGCTCGGACGCGCGGGCATGAACGAAGCCGAAGCGCGCGCGAGCGGCAGGCGGGTGCTCGCCGGCAAGATGCCGATGACCCGCGTCGGCCGTGCGCGCGAATCGGGGGAGACGCAGGGATTCATGAAGGTGCTGGTCGATGCCGATTCCGGTGAACTGCTCGGCGCCGCGCTGCTCGGTTGGAACGCCGACGAGGTCGTGCATTCGCTGCTCGACGTCATGTATGCGAAAAGCCCCTACACGACCATCCAGCGCGCGGTGCACATCCACCCGACCGTCACCGAGCTGATTCCGACGCTGCTCGGCAATCTGAAACCGCTCGCCTGAGCTGCGCTGTGCACCGCCCCCGCGGCGCGCGTTCGCGCGGGACTGCGCCGCCGGCTCTGGCAACTGGTGAGCGATGCACTCGGATTGAGCTAGGTCAAGCCTGCGGGGCGCCGCTTGCGCCTAGCATTGCGCCAAGGAGGCGATCGTGCTGACGCTGGAAGACTGCATCGGCCTGTGCGGGCTGAGCGAAGAGGAAATCCTCGCGATCGCCGAGCACGAGCACATCCCGGAAATGGCCGCGGTCGAGCTCGCCAACTACCTGGTGCAGATGCCCGACGGCGAGCTTTTCATCAAGGCGATGATCCGGGACGACATCATCGCCGCCACCACCTGCGGCAACCGGCATCGCGCGCTCGCGCTCAAGCTGGTCCTGCGCAACTACATCCTGCAGCATCCGCGCTGCGACGAGCGCTGCCGCGCCGAAATGCGGCTCCCCGAGCGGCGCGCGCTCTAGCCGCCGGCGATCCGGTCACGGCCGCGCGGCGTCGCCCTTTGTCGCGGCGCAGGATTGGACTAGTATGCGTGTGAAAAGCGTCGCTGAGGAGGGCTCACCATGCAAGTGAAGGAAATCCTGCGGGTCAAGGGCAGCCGCCTGCTGACGATCGAGCCGTCGGGCCGGGCGGTGGACGCCGTCAAGACGATGGCCGAGCAGAACCTCGGCTCGCTGGTGGTCATCGAGCAGGGCAGGATGGTCGGACTGCTGACTTTTCACGAATTGCTCCAGGCGCTTGCCAAGCGCGGTGGCGTGCTCGGCGAGCTCAAGGTGGGCGACGTCATGGTGAGCGATCCGGTGACCGCGGCGCCCGAGATGGAAGTGAACGACCTGCGCCGCACCATGCTCGACACGGGGGCGCGCTACCTTCCGGTGACGCAGGACGGAAAGCTGCTCGGCGTGATCTCGTTCCGCGATGTCGCCAAGGCGGTTCTCGAAGAGCAGGATTTCGAGAACAAGATGCTCAAGGGGTACATCAAGAACTGGCCGGCGTGATGCGCGGAAGTTGGATCGGCGTCGCTTTCTTTACGGTGCTGCAGCGCTAACCGCGGGCGCGGCGGGGCTTGCTGCGTGGCGCCACTGGCCCGAACAGGGCCTCTGGAACCCGTGCCTCGCGCAGCTGCCCGCGCGCCTTGCGCGGCATGAGGTGGTGCGTTCGGCCTGGGACGGGCTGGACCCGGCGCGCGTCTGGGATGCGCACACGCATCTCATCGGCACCGGCGACTCGGGCAGCGGGATCACCGTCAACCCGCGTATGGAAAGCATTTTCAGTCCGGCGCAGTACGCGCGCCGGCTTTTCTTTCTCAACGCCGGCTGCGCGCATGATGCGCCGGGCAGCGTCGATCGCGCCTACGTGGAGCGCATGCACAACCTGCTCGACGGCATGCGGCCCGGGGTCAAGGCATTGCTGTTCGCGTTCGAGCGCGCGTACGGCGAGGATGGCAAGCCCGACGCGGAGCGCGCGAGCTTCCACGTTCCCGACGCCTATGCGCGCGACATGGCGCGCGCGCATCCGCGCTATTTCGAGTGGGCCGCCTCGATCCATCCCTACCGCGACGACTGCGTCGAGGCGCTCCAACAGGCGAAGCGCGACGGCGCGCGCGCGGTGAAATGGCTGCCGGCGGCGATGGGCATGGACCCGGCGTCGCCGCGCTGCGACCGGTTCTACGAGGCGCTCGTGCGCCTCGACCTGCCGCTCATCTCGCACGCGGGCGAGGAACGCGCGGTCATCGACGGCTTCGGCCAGGAGTTCGGCAATCCGCTGCGCCTGCGGCGTGCGCTCGCGTTCGGCGTGCGCGTGGTGATCGCGCACTGCGCCTCGCTCGGCGAAGACCGCGACCTGGACCGGGGCGCCGACGGCCCGCGGGTCGAGAGCTTCGCGCTGTTCGCGCGCATGATGGACGAGCCCCGGTACGAAAGCCGGCTGTACGGAGACGTTTCGGCGATGACGCAAGTCAACCGCGCGGGCCCGGCACTGGCACGCGTGATCGAGCGTACCGACTGGCATCCGCGGCTGCTGAACGGTTCCGATTACCCGCTGCCCGGGATCATGCCGATCTTCTCGGTGGAGTACCTGGCCTCGCTCGGGCTGGTGTCCGAGGGCCTGGCGCCGGTGCTGAGGGAGATACGCGGCTACAACCCGCTGCTGTTCGACTTCGCGCTCAAGCGCCACCTGCGCGCGAACGGCAAGGCGCTCTCCCGCAGCGTGTTCGAGACGCGCAGCTTTTTCGAGCGCGCCGTGTAGAATCGTCCGAACATGTCCGGCAACACGTTCGGCACGCTGTACTGCGTTTCGTCGTTCGGCGAATCGCACGGGCCGGCGTACGGCGGGGTGGTGGACGGCTGCCCGCCCGGGCTCGAGCTCTCGGCGTCCGACATCCAGGCCGAGCTCGACCGCAGGAAGCCGGGCAGCTCGCGGCACGTCACGCAGCGCCGCGAATCCGACGCGGTGGAGATCCTGTCCGGCGTCTACGAGGGCCGGACGACCGGCACCGCCATCGGATTTCTGATCCGCAACGAAGATCAGCGCCCGAAGGACTACAGCGCGCTCGCCGACAAATTCCGCCCCGGCCACGCCGACTACACGTACTGGCAGAAATACGGGGTGCGCGACCCGCGCGGCGGCGGGCGTGCCTCGGCGCGCGAGACCGTCGTGCGCGTGGCGGCCGGTGCGATCGCGAAAAAATGGCTCGGCGCCCGCCACGGGGTGGTCGTGCGCGGCTACCTGGCGCAGCTGGGCAGGACCAGGATCGCGTTTCGCGACTGGGCGGCGGTGGCGGCCAATCCGTTTTTCGCGCCCGACGCGGACGCGGTCGCGGAGCTCGAGCGCTACATGGACCAACTGCGCGCCAGCGGCGATTCGTGCGGCGCGCGCGTCAACGTCGTGGCGCAGAACGTGCCGGTAGGCTGGGGCGAGCCGGTCTACGGCCGGCTCGACGCCGACATCGCGTGGGCCATGATGTCGATCAACGCCGTGAAGGGCGTCGAGATCGGCGCCGGTTTCGGCGCGGTGGAGCACAAGGGCAGCGAGCATGGCGACGAGATGGCGCCGGAGGGGTTCCTGTCGAACAACAACGGCGGCGTGCTCGGCGGCATCTCGACCGGCCAGGACATCGCGGTGTCGATCGCGCTCAAGCCCACGTCCAGCATCCGCATCGCGCGCAGGACCATCAACGTGCGGGGCGAGGCGACGACGATCGAGACCGCCGGGCGCCACGATCCATGCGTCGGCATTCGCGCCACGCCCATCGCGGAGGCGATGCTCGCGTGCGTGCTCATGGATCACGCGCTCCGCCACCGCGCGCAGTGCGGTGACGTAAGCCCGCCGACGCGCCCGGTCGCGGGCCGGGCCTGAGTCGCGCCGCGCTTCGGCTAGAAAAGCCCTGCAAATTCAATTACAGTAGCACTCCGGCCCATCGCCGCACGAGGCAACAACATGAGCAACAAGGGGCAGCTGCTACAAGACCCGTTTCTGAACACCCTGCGCAAGGAGCACGTTCCGGTTTCCATCTATCTGGTGAATGGCATCAAGCTGCAGGGTCAGATCGAGTCATTCGACCAGTACGTCGTGCTGCTCCGCAATTCCGTCACCCAGATGGTGTACAAGCACGCCATCTCCACCGTCGTGCCGTCGCGCGCGGTCAACCTGGATCACTCCTCCGACGGCTGAAACCGGCGAATTGCTAGTAGCTCCCGTTGCCGACCCGGATCCGCGGGCGGCGGTCCTGGTCTGCCTCGATTTCGACGATCCGGCCTATGGCGAAGGGGTCGAGGAGTTCGTGCGCCTTGCCGAGAGCGCGGGCGCGGCGCGCCATGCGCTCGTCCGGGGCCGCCGCGAGCGCCCGGACCCGAAGTTTTATTGCGGCAGCGGCAAGGTGGCCGAAATCGCTCGCACGGTGAGGGACTTGAACGCCGGGGTCGTGCTGTTCAATCACCCCCTGTCGCCGGGGCAGCAGCGAAACCTCGAACGCGAGCTTGGCCGCCGCGTGCTCGACCGTACCGCACTGATCCTCGACATCTTCGCGCGGCGCGCGCGCACCAACGAAGGCAAGCTCCAGGTGGAGCTGGCGCAGCTCGAGCATCTCTCGACCCGGCTGGTGCGCGGCTGGACGCACCTGGAGCGGCAGCGCGGCGGCCTCGGCAAGACCGGGGGCCCGGGCGAAACCCAGCTCGAACTGGACCGGCGCTACATCGCCAACCGCGTGCGCGTGCTGAGGGTGAAGCTGCAGCAGATGCAGCAGCGGCGCGCCGTGCAGCGCCGCGCGCGGGCGCGCGGCGGCGTGCTTTCGGTTTCGCTCGTCGGCTATACCAACGCCGGGAAGACCACGCTGTTCAACGCGCTGGCGCATGCCAAGGGCGTCGAGGCCGACCGCCTGTTCGCCACGCTCGACACCACCACGCGGCGGATTTACGTCCCGGACGCCGGCACGGTGGTGATCTCCGACACGGTGGGCTTCATCCGCGAGTTGCCGCATACGCTGGTGGCGGCATTCCGCGCCACGCTCGAAGAAACGGTGCGCGCGGACCTGCTGCTGCATGTGGTGGACAGCGCTTCTCCGGCGCGCGCGCAGCAGGTGGCGGACGTGAACGCGGTGCTCGCCGAGATCGGCGCCGACGCGATTCCGCAACTGCTCGTCTGGAACAAGATCGATCTCTCGGGCCTCGCGCCGGGAGACGAGCGCGACGAGTATGGTAGGATTTGCCGCGTTCTTTTGAGCGCGCGCAGCGGTGCGGGCCTCGCGGAGCTGCGCCAGGCGATTTTCGAGGCGGCCCGCGGACGCGCGATCGCGGCGCCGGTTCCGGAAGCGATTTCACTCTGACAAAACCCGGATGTCGTTGAACGACCCCAATTGGGGCCGCCAGGGAGGTTCCCGGGGGCCGGGCGGCGGAAATCAGGGCCCACCCGACCTCGACGAACTGTGGCGCAGCTTCAACCGGCGCCTCGCCGAGCTGTTCGGCCGCCGCCGCGGCGGCGGGCCCGATATTCCGCCCCGCATGCCTTCGGGCGCGAGCCTCGGAGGCGGCGCGGGCCTTCTCATCGGCATCATCGTCGCGGTGTGGCTCGCGAGCGGCTTCTACATCGTGGTCGAGGGCCAGCGCGGCGTCGTGCTCACCTTCGGCAAGTTTTCCGAGGAGACCAGCGCCGGACTGCGCTGGCGGCTGCCCTGGCCCGTCCAGTCGCACGAGATCGTGAATCTCTCGCAGGTGAGGACGCTCGAAGTCGGCTACCGCAACAACGTGCGCACCAAGGTGCTGAAGGAGTCGCTCATGCTCACCGACGACGAGAACATCGTCGATCTGCAGTTCGCGGTGCAGTACCTCGTGCCGGACGCCAAGGACTACCTGTTCAACGTGCGCCGGCCGGACGAGTCGGCGATGGAGATCGCCGAGACCGCGATGCGCGAAGTGATCGGCAAGAACCGCATGGATTCCATCCTGTACGAGTCGCAGGACGCCGTCGCCAACAAGGCGCGCGACCTGATGCAGGAAATTCACGACCGCTACAAGACCGGCATCCAGGTGAGCACCGTCACGATCCAGAATGCGCAGCCGCCCGAGCAGGTGCAGGCCGCGTTCGACGACGCGGTCAAGGCGGCGCAGGACCGCGAGCGCCAGAAGAACGAAGGCCAGGCGTACGCCAACGACGTGATCCCCAAGGCGCGCGGCACCGCTTCGCGCCTCATCGAGGAGGCGCGCGGCTACCAGCAGCGGGTCATCGCGAATTCCGAAGGCGACGCCTCGCGCTTCAAGCAGGTGCTCGCCGAGTATGCCAAGGCGCCCGCGGTCACGCGCGAGCGCATCTACATCGAGACCATGCAGCAGGTGCTGGCCTCGACCTCGAAGGTGATGATGGACTACAAGGGCGGCGGCAACCTGCTCTACCTGCCGCTCGACAGGCTGATGCAGCAGGCCGGCGCGCTGCCGACCGAAGGGCAGGCGTCCCAGCGCCCGTCGCCCGAGCCGCCGCCCGCGGCCGACGCCGGCCCGCGCTCGCGCGAGTCGCTGCGCGGCCGCGACCGCGGAGACCGCCCGTGAGCACCGCGGGGAGCCGCCCGTGAAATCGCTCGGTCCCGTTCTCGTCGCGCTCGCCGCGGTGCTGCTGATCATCAGCGGGTCGGTCTTCACGGTGGACCAGCGCCAGAGCGCGATCGTGTTCCAGCTTGGCGAGATCAAGGAGGTCATCACCAGGCCCGGCCTGAACCTCAAGTGGCCGCTGGTGCAGAACGTGCGCTTCTTCGACGTGCGCGTCCTGACCTACGACGACCCCGAGCCGCTGCGCTTCCTGACCTCGGGAAACCGCCCGGTGCTGGTCGATTCGTTCGTCAAGTGGCGCATCACCGACGTCAAGCAGTATTACGTGAGCGTGCAGGGGGACGAATTCCGCGCCGCCACCCGGATCCGGCAGACGATTTCCGGCGGCCTGCGCGACGAGTTCGGGGTGCGCACGGTGCACGACGTGGTTTCCGGGGAGCGCAACGAGATCATGAGCAAGGTGCGCGATAAGGCCGACCAGGACCTGCGCCGCATCGGGGTCGAAATCGTGGACGTGCGCCTGAAGCGCGTCGATCTGCCGCAGGAAGTGAGCGAGTCCGTCTACCGGCGCATGGAGGCCGAGCGCAAGAGGATCGCGAACGAGCTGCGCTCGACCGGCTTCGCGGACGCCGAGCGGATCCGCGCCGACGCCGACCGGCAGCGCGAAGTGATCCTCGCCGAAGCCTACCGCGATGCGCAGCGCACGCGCGGCGAAGGCGACGCCAAGGCCGCCAATACCTATGCGCAGGCGTTTTCGCAGAACCCCGAGTTCTACTCCTTCTACCGCTCGATGGAGGCGTACCGCTCCACGTTCCGCGGCAAGAACGACCTGATGCTGCTCGAGCCGAACTCGGATTTCTTCCGCTACCTCAAGGATGCGACGGGGCGGCAGGCCCCGAGAGCGAAATGAGCGCGCATGGGCACGACCCTGCTCATGGCGTTCGCCCTGATGCTCATCATCGAGGGGGTGCTCCCGTTTCTCGCCCCTAGCGTCTGGCGCGAGGCCTTTCGCCGCATCATGCAGATGACCGACGGCCAGATCCGGTTCTTCGGACTGACCTCGATGCTCGCCGGCCTGCTGCTGCTGTTGGCCGCGCGCTGGTAGGGCAAGGGCCGCACGATGCGCTGGCTGCTTCCCGAGCACGTCGAGGACATCCTTCCCGCGGAAGCGGCGCGGATCGAAGCGCTGCGGCGCGCGATCCTCGACCTGTTCGCCTCCTGGGGCTACGAGCTGGTGATGCCGCCGATGCTGGAGTACCTCGAGTCGCTCCTCACCGGCACCGGCCACGACCTGGATCTGCGCACGTTCAAACTGGTCGATCAGCTTTCGGGCAGGATGATGGGCGTGCGCGCCGACATCACTCCGCAGGTCGCGCGCCTCGACGCGCACCTGCTCAACCGCGAAGGCGTGACGCGGCTGTGCTATTCGGGCAGCGTCCTGCACACGCGCCCGGCGACGCTCGCGGCGACGCGCGAGCCGATCCAGATCGGCGCCGAGATCTACGGTCACGCCGGGGTCGAGAGCGATGTCGAAATTCACCGCCTGCTGTGCAGGGCGCTCGAGATCGCGGGAGTGCGCGGCGCCCGCATCGACATCGGCCACGTCGCGGTGTTCCGCTCGCTCGTGCGCTCGGCGGCCATCGGCCACGAGCTCGAGGCCGAGCTGTTCGAGGCGCTGCAGAAAAAGGATGCGCCCGCCCTGCGCTCGCTCGCCCGCGGGGTGGATGCGCGGACCCGCGACGCGCTGCTCGAGCTCCCGGAGCTCTATGGCGGGAAAGAGGTGCTCGATCTCGCCGCGAAAAAACTGCCGCGCGTCCCGGCACTGGTGCGCGCGCTCGCCACGCTGCAGCGCATCGCCCGGGCGTGTGCGATTCCCGCGAGCTTCGATCTGGCCGAGCTGCGCGGCTACCACTACCACTCCGGCGCGGTGTTCGATGCCTACTGCGATGGCGTGGCGGGTCCGGTGGCGCGCGGCGGGCGCTACGACGAGGTCGGCAAGGCGTTCGGCCGGCCGCGGCCGGCGACCGGATTCTCGATCGACCTGCGCGAGCTGGCGGGCGCTGCACCGCCGCTCCGGTCGCGCAAGCCGGTCTTCGCCGCGTACGCAGGCGACGATCCGAAGCGCGCGGCGCGCGTCGAGCGCCTGCGCGCCTCCGGCAAGATCGTGATCGAAACGCTGCCCGGCGAAGCGCCCCCGCGGCGCAGGACCGCGAAGGCGAGGCCGTGACCGCGCGCAACGTCGTCGTCATCGGTACGCAGTGGGGCGACGAAGGCAAGGGCAAGGTGGTCGACTGGCTCACCGACCACGCGCAGGGGGTGGTGCGGTTCCAGGGCGGCCACAACGCCGGCCACACGCTGGTGATCGGCGGCAAGAAGACGGTCCTGCACCTCATTCCTTCCGGAATCCTGCGCGAGGAGGTCGAGTGCTACATCGGCAACGGCGTGGTGCTCTCGCCGCAGGCGCTCATCGAGGAGATGGACGAGCTCGAAGCCGCGGGCGTGGAGGTCGC
>CAZXAR010000101.1:0-11866 GCA_964638135.1 uncultured Enterobacteriaceae bacterium
TAAGGCATGCCGCCAGCGTTCAATCTGAGCCAGGATCAAACTCTTCAGTTCAATCCGAAACTACTTCTCACTCAAAGTAAACGGAGTTACTTCGTTACTTCTCGTGAGCACTAGATGCATCCGTTACCGCGCGCCGGAAAACCGGCTCGCGGCACCTTTCGCACCGAGCGCCCACACCTATCGGCTGCAAATTTTTAAAGAGCGTTGGTTGCGGGGAGAGGATTTGAACCTCTGACCTTCGGGTTATGAGCCCGACGAGCTGCCAGACTGCTCCACCCCGCGCCCGAAGAGACGACGATTATAGCTGCCCGCGCAAATGAGTGTCAAACATTCGACGCCCCGCGCGCTTGGGCGGCTCAATCCGCAGTCGTGCCGCTCGCGCGGATGACCTTCGACCACTTCGCCTGCTCAGCGCGGATCCACGAGGCAAATTCGCTCGGGGAACTTGCCACCACATCGAATCCCTGCCTGCCGAGCGAGTCCTGTGCGTCCTGGGAGCGCATTGCGCGTACGGTCTCCGCGTGGAGGCGGTTCACCACGGCCGGGGACGTCCCCGCCGGCGCGAGCAGCCCGATCCACGCCAGGGACTCGAGCTGAGGAAAGCCGAGTTCGGCGACGCTGGGCACGTCCTCTGCGAGCGGACTGCGTTTGAGCCCGGTGACCGCAAGGGCCTTCATTTTTCCTGCCTGGACGTGCGGCAGGACCGCCGGGATGATCGCAAACATGGCGTGAATGCTGCCCGCGAGCATGTCCGTGACGGCAGGAGGAAAGCCGCGATAGGGGATGTGCACCATGAACAGTCCGGCGTTACTCTTGAGCAGTTCCATCGTCAAATGAGACGCGCTCCCGCCGCCGACGGACGCGTACGACAGGCGGCCTGGGCTGCGGCGCACGAGTTGCATGAACGCCTGGAAGCTGTCGACCTGCAGCGAAGGAACGACGACCAGCAACTGCGGCGAAGAGGCGAGCAGCGAGATCGGCAGCAGATCCCTGTCCGGGTCGTACGGCATTTCCTTGTACAGGAACTTGTTCACCGCGACCGGCCCATTGACCGCGACCAGCAGCGAGTGCCCGTCCGGGGCCGCCTTCGCCACCGCATCCGCGCCGATGTTGCCGCCCGCCCCGGGGCGATTCTCGACCACGAATGGCTGGCCGAGTGCCGCCTGCAGCTTGTTGGAAAGCGTTCGCCCTACGATGTCCGGCGTTGAGCCGGCCGGATAGGGAATCACCACCCGGACTGCCTTCGATGGATATGGCTGCGCGGTGGCGCTTACCGCACCCAGCGCAAGCGCCATCGCGATCCTTGCGATTCGAAGCATCTGTCTTCTCCTTGGTTCTCGACTATAAGCCGCGGCGATCGAGAATTGCCTGCGAGATCGTACCCACATCCACGAACTCCAGTTCCCCCCCGAGCGGCACCCCGCGCGCGATCCGGCTCACCTTGACGTCGGAGGAACGCAGCATTTCCGCGACATAGTGCGCGGTCGCTTCGCCCTCGTTCGTGAAGTTCGTCGCCAGGATGACCTCGCGCACCGTTCCATCGACGGCACGTGCCAGCAGCCGGTCGAGGCCGATCTCGTGCGGACCGACGCCGTCCAGTGGAGAAAGCCGCCCCATCAGCACGAAATACAGACCCGAGTAGCTCAGTGTCTGCTCGACGGTCGCCAGGTCCGCCGGGGTCTCGACCACGCACAGTTGCGTCGGGTCACGCCGCGCGGAGCGGCACAGGGTGCAGACATCCTGCTCCGTGAAATTGTTGCACCGGGTGCAATGCCTGACGGCGCGCAAGGCGCCAAGCAGCGCCTGCGCAAGCTGCTCCGCACCCTCGCGATCATGCTGCAGGATGTGATAAGCCATGCGCTGGGCAGAGCGCGGTCCGACACCGGGCAGGACGCGAAGCGCTTCGATCAGCCGATCCAGGCCGAGCGCGGTTGGAACGACTGCCTTGGTCACGATCCTAGAAGGGCAGCTTGAACCCGGCCGGAAGGCCCAGTCCTGCGGCAAAGCTGCTCATTTTTTCCGCCACCGCCTGTTCCACTCGTCTCGCCGCGTCGTTGAACGCCGCCGCCACCAGGTCCTCGAGCATTTCGCGATCATCACCGAGGAGCGAAGGGTCGATCAGGACCCGCTTCACGTCGTGCTTGCAGGTCATCACCACCTTGACCATGCCGGCGCCGGACTGCCCCTCCACTTCCACCGTGGCGAGCTGTTCCTGCACCCGGCGCATGTTCTCCTGCATCGCCTGCGCCTGCTTCATGAGCTGTCCGATGTTTCCCCGCATCGCCTGCCTCCGCGCTCAGCCGTTCTTCGGCGTCGGCTGAACACTCTGATCGAGCACTTTGGCGTCCAGCATCGTCACCAGATCGTCCACGAATTGGTCGCCGCGGACCGCGCGCAGGGCCTCCGCACGCTTCGCATCGCGCTCGCTCGCCTCGCGCGTGGCAACCGAACCGCCGCGCGTCTCCCCCGGAACGACGCGGATGCGCACGGGCCGTCCGAAGTACTGGCCGAGCGCCGACCGGAGCTTCTCCTGGTAGTTCCGTTCGACGAGGTGAGGCATGGACATCGGCACGACCAGCTCGAACAAGCCGTCCTCGCAGCGCACCAGTTCGGCGTTGCGCGCGAGTTCCTTCGCGGCCCCGGACACCGGCAGGCGTCGAACGAGCGTCGGCCAGTCGCCGTCGAACTGCGCGCTTTCGCCGGCAGGCGTACTCGCCTGCGGCGCAGTGGTTGCGTTGGCCGCCACCGCGTCGCCCGCCGCCCCGCTCTCGGGGCGGAAGGCAAGCATTCTCAGCAGCGTCATGGTAAACCCGGCGTGCTCGTCGGGTGCGATCGGCAGATCGGTGCGTCCCTGCAAGGCGATCTGATACAACAGCTGCGTGGTCTCCGGGTCGAGCTGACTTGCCAGGGAATTCAATCGCCCCCGCTCGGAAGCCTCGCCCTCGATCGCATCCGGTACCGTTTGCGCAATGCTGACCCGCAGCAGCAGGCTCGCGAGGTCCTGCAACGCGGCGTCGAATGAAAGCGCGCGTGCCTGCAACTCGTCCGCAAGCGCCAATACCTGCCGCGCGTCCTGCCGCGCGATCGCCTCGAGAATCTGCACCGCGCATTCCGTGTCGACCACTCCCAGCATCGCCCGCACTGCGTGCGCCTCGATCCGCTGCGCGCAGTAGGCAATCGCCTGGTCCAGCAGCGAGAGCGCGTCCCGCATGCTTCCCGCGGCGGCGTGCGCAACGAGCGGCAACGCGGCCTCCTCGAATGGCACAGCCTCGGCGGTGAGGATGCGCGCGAGCTGCTCGACGATCCGCTCGCGAGGCAACTGCTTCAGGTTGAACTGCAGGCACCGGCTGAGGACCGTGACCGGAACCTTCTGCGGATCTGTCGTCGCGAGAATGAATTTCAGATGCGCCGGCGGCTCTTCGAGCGTCTTGAGCATGGCGTTGAACGCGTGGCCCGAGAGCTGGTGCACTTCGTCGATCACGTACACCTTGAATCGCCCGCTGGTCGGGGCATACACCGCGCGCTCGAGGAGCTGCGTCATCTCGTCCACGCCGCGGTTCGAGGCGGCGTCCATCTCGACGTAATCGACGAACCGGCCGGCGTCGATTTCCGCGCACGGAACGCAGCGCCCGCACGGCGCGGCCACGATCCCGGTCTCGCAGTTCAGGCACTTGGCGAGAATTCTGGCAAGCGTCGTCTTGCCTACGCCGCGGGTGCCGGTGAACAGGTACGCGTGATGCAAACGCCCCTGTTCCAGCGCGTTGCGCAGGGCCCTGACGACATGTTCCTGTCCGAGTAGCGCCGAGAAGTCCCGCGGCCGCCATTTCCGCGCCAGCACTTGATACGACATGCGCCGAATTTTATCAGGGCAAGTTCGCGGCACGGGCGGAAGCCGGACCGGCGCAGCGTCCTGACCTCCGCTTCGATGTTGGTGGCGAGCCTGAACCCCGGCACCCGCAGGCTCCGGCTGTGGCTGCTTCCTTCCGGACCTGACCCGGTTCACCGGTCTGCGACGCGGGGAGGCCCGCCATGAAGGGGCGCAATGCTACACGAGATTGGCGGAGAGAGTGGGATTCGAACCCACGAAGCGCTATTCGCGCTTACACGCTCTCCAGGCGTGCGCCTTAGACCGCTCGGCCATCTCTCCCGCGGCTGTGATCCGATTCTAGCAGCGGCCCGCGTCGCGAGATGCCTACTGCGGAACCCACCTGTAACAGGCGCCTTGCAATCAAGTGGTACGCTCGAGCGGCGCCGAAAGAGCCGCTCCGCCTGTGCTAAATTTGGCCGCTTTTCCCGCCCGACCCGCTCGCCATGCAGACCGCCGACCCTACCGCCAACAAGATCCGCCGACCCCGCCCCCTGCTGCTCTGGGCGGTGGCGATCGCCGAGCACACCGAAAAAGGGGCGCCCGCATGAGAACGATTCACGCCGATCATCTGGTGCAGAGCGTCGCCGAAGCCCTGCAATTCATCTCCTACTATCACCCGCTCGATTACCTGCGCGCGCTCGGCCGCGCCTACGAGCGCGAGCGCTCGCCCGCCGCGCGCGACGCGATCGCGCAGATCCTGACCAATTCGCGCCTGTGCGCCGAAGGGCACCGGCCGATCTGCCAGGACACCGGCATCGTGAACGTGTTCCTGAAAATCGGCATGCAGGTGCACCTCGAAGGGTTTGCGGGTTCGATCGAGGACGCGGTGAACGAAGGGGTGCGCCGAGCGTATCTCGATCCGGATAACAGGCTGCGCGCTTCGGTGCTCGAAGACCCCGCCTTTTCGCGCCGCAATACGCGGGACAACACCCCGGCCGTGATTCAAATGAGTCTGGTGCCCGGGGATGCGGTCGAGGTGGACGTCGCGGCCAAGGGCGGCGGCTCGGAGGCGAAGTCCAAGTTCATCATGCTCAACCCGTCGGATTCGGTCGTCGATTGGGTGCTCAAGACGGTGCCGACCATGGGTGCCGGATGGTGCCCCCCGGGGATGCTCGGCATCGGCATCGGCGGCACCGCCGAGAAGGCGATGCTGATGGCGAAGGAAGCGTTGATGCAGCCGATCGACATGGCGGAGCTGAAGGCGCGCGGCCCGAAAAGCAGGATCGAGGAGATGCGCATCGAGCTCTACGACAAGGTGAACGCGCTCGGCATCGGTGCGCAGGGGCTCGGTGGACTGTCGACCGTGCTCGACGTGAAGATCCTCACCTATCCCACCCATGCGGCCAATCTGCCCGTGGCGCTGATTCCCAATTGCGCAGCGACGCGCCACGCGCATTTCGTGCTGGACGGATCCGGTCCCGCGGAATTCGAGACACCGAGCCTTTCGGACTGGCCCGCGGTGACCTGGCAAGCCGACGCGAACGCGCGTCCGGTCAACCTCGACACGCTCACCCGCCGCGAGGTCGCCTCGTGGACGCCGGGCGAGCGCCTGCTGCTTTCCGGAAAGTTGCTCACCGGGCGCGACGCGGCCCACAAGCGCATTCAGGACATGCTCGAGCGCGGAGAAAAACTTCCGGTCGATTTCACCAACCGGGTCATCTACTACGTCGGGCCGGTCGATCCGGTGAAAGGCGAGGTCGTCGGCCCGGCCGGTCCGACGACGGCAACCCGCATGGACAAGTTCACCGAAACCATGCTGGCAAGAACCGGCCTCGTCGCGATGGTGGGCAAGGCCGAGCGCGGCCCGGTCGCGATCGACGCGATCCGCAAGCACAAGGCCGCCTACCTCATCGCGGTCGGCGGCGCGGCGTACCTCGTGGCCAAGGCGATCCGCAAGGCGCGCGTGCTCGCCTTCGAGGAACTGGGCATGGAGGCGATCTACGAGTTCGAGGTGAAGGACATGCCGGTCACCGTAGCGGTCGATTCGAGCGGCACTTCGGTGCATCAGAGCGGCCCGGCCGAGTGGCAGCGCAAGATCATCGAACTGAAGCTGCCGGTCGCGGCGGCCTGAGCGCCACTCACTGGCCCGCGGTCTGGGCAGTCTACGCGGGCGGCCTGGTTGCCGGCGCCTACATCGGCAAGATCCCGCCCGCGCTGCCGCTGCTGCGCGCCGACCTCGGGCTGACGCTGGTCGAGTCCGGATTCATCGCCACCATGTTCAACGTGATGGGCGGAGCGCTCGCGCTCGTGGTCGGGACCCTGTGCGACCGCTTCGGTCACAAGCGGCTCGGCGTCGCCGGGCTCGTGATCATGACTGCGGGCGGCCTGCTCGGCGCCGCCGCGGAAGACTATCCGCTGCTTCTCGCATCGCGCTTTTGCGAGGGGACGGGCTTCATCCTGTTCACGGTGTCGAGCACGGCACTCATCGCAGCGGCGGCGACCCGGCCTCGCGACCGCGCCAAGGCGTTTTCGCTCTGGAGCACGTACATGCCCTCGGGCGGGAGCCTGGCGCTGCTTGCGGCGCCGTTGGCGTTCGCGGCAGCAGGCTGGCGCAGTTTCTGGGTGCTGCTGGCCGTCGCTGCGCTGCTTTGCGCGGCGCTGGTGGCGCGCACCGCGCCCGTTTCCCGTTACGGCGAGGTGAGCACGCTCCGGCTCGCGGCGGAGTCGCTTGCGCAGAAAGGCAGCCTCGCGCTCGCGCTGCTGTTCGCCTTCTATGTCGCGCAATGGACTTCGGTGATGGTGTGGTTGCCGACGTTCGCCATGGAGGAGCGCGCCGCGTCGCAGGAAATTGCCGGCCTGCTGACGGCGCTGATGGTCCTTGCGAACGTGCCGGGAAATCTCGGCGGGGGCTGGCTGCTCGCGCGCGGTGTGCCGCGCGGCGCGCTGGTCGTGGCGGCCTGTGCGATTGCAGCGCTCTGTTCGGTCGGCATGCTCACCGACGCCCTCCCCGACCGCGCGCGCTTCGCCCTGGTGCTCGTGTTCTCGACTTCCACGGGCGTGATCCCGGCCGCGATCTTCTCGGGCGTCCCGGTGCACGCCAGATCCCCTCAGCACATCGGCACCACCAACGGCATGGTGATGCAGGCCTCGCAGATCGGGCAGTTCTTCGGTCCCCTGGCGCTTGCCTGGCTCGCGTCGAGCTTCGGCGGCTGGGGCGCGTCGCTCTGGGCGATGCTCGCCTTCGCCGCCTGCGGCGCAGCCTGCGGCGTGGCGATCGGGCGAATCGAACGGTCTAGAATCGCGCCATGAGAGACGTCCATGTCTGCGAAGTGGGCCCGCGCGACGGCCTGCAAAACGCACAGCACCTGATGCCGACCGAGGCGAAGAAGCGCTGGATCAGCGCGCTCGCGGCGGCCGGGCTGGAAGAGATCGAAGTCGGTTCGTTCGTCCCGCCCAAGCTGATTCCGGCGATGGCCGACACCGCGGAGATTGTGGCGCATGCGCGGTCGATTCCGGGCCTGCGCGTGGTGGCGCTGGCGCCGAATCTGCGCGGATTCCAGCGCGCGCTCGAAGCGGGCGCGCACAAGATCACCTTCCCGGTGTCGGCGAGCCGGCTGCACAGCGAAGCCAACGTGCGCATGACGCCGGAGCAGATGGCCGGGGAAGTGGAAAAATGCATTCTCGAGCGCGGCAAGCTTGCGCCCGAGGCGCGTCCCGAAATCGAGGGCGCGGTTTCCACCGCCTTCGGCTGCACCATGCAGGGCGAAGTTCCCGAGGACGACGTGGTGCGCCTCGCGGTGCGGCTTGCCGAGGCGGGCTGCGATGCGGTCGCCCTTGCCGATACCGTGGGCTATGCCAACCCGGCGCAGGTCCGGCGGCTCTTCCGCCGCGTGCGCGCCGCGATCGGCGAGCGGCTCGAAGGCGCGCATTTTCACGACACGCGCGGCCTCGGGATCGCCAATGCGCTCGCCGCGTACGAGGAAGGCGTGCGCGCGTTCGATTCGTCGATGGGCGGGCTCGGCGGCTGTCCATTCGCGCCCGGGGCGAGCGGAAACGTGATCACCGAGGACCTCGTTTTCCTGTTCGAAAGCATGGGCGTTCGCACCGGCATCGATCTCCAGAAGCTCTTCCAGGCGCGCGCAGTGCTCGTCGCCGGACTGCCCAGGGAGCCGGTTTACGGTCACACGCCGCTCGCCGGCCTGCCGAAGAATTTCCGCCCGCAGGCATGACGCAGCTGCCGCTGCAGGGCGTGCGCGTGGTGGAACTCGCGCACATGATCATGGGGCCGGCCTGCGGGCTGGTGCTGGCGGACCTCGGCGCCGAGGTCATCAAGGTCGAGCCCCTTGAGGGCGACAACACGCGGCGACTGACGGGCGCCGGCGCCGGCTTCTTCGCCATCTTCAACCGCAACAAGAAGAGTCTCGCGGTCGATCTCAAGCGGCCCGAGGGACGCGAGATCGTGCTGCGGCTGCTCGACACGGCCGACGTCCTGACCGAGAACTTTCGCCCGGGTGCGCTCGACCGAATGGGATTTGCCTATGAGGATCTCTCGCGGCGCAACCCCCGGCTTGTCTATTGCACCCTGAAGGGATTCCTTTCCGGGCCTTACGAACACCGGCCGGCGCTCGACGAAGTGGTGCAGATGATGGGCGGGCTCGCCTACATGACGGGGCTCCCCGACCGGCCCCTGCGCGTCGGATCGTCGGTGAATGACATCATGGGCGGCATGTTCGGCGCCATCGGAATCCTCGCCGCCCTGCGCGAGCGCGAAGCGAGCGGCCGCGGCAAGCGCGTGCGCAGCGCGCTGTTCGAAAACACCGCCTTTCTCGTCGCGCAGCACATGGCACAACTCGCGATCACCGGCGAGGAGCCGCCGCCGATGGCGGTGAAGCGGCCCGCCTGGGGCATCTACGACATCTTCGCCACGCGGGACGGCGACCGGCTGTTCATCGGAATAGTGACCGATACGCAGTGGGAAGTGTTCTGCCGCGAGTTCGGCCAGCCGGACCTTGCAGCCGACGTGCGCCTGCGAAACAACGGTGCGCGTGTCGCCGAGCGCGGCTGGCTGCTGCCGCGGATGGAAGAGATCTTCCGCGGCTACGCCAAGCGCGAGCTGGAGGCAAAGCTCGAGGCGATCGGTCTTCCCTTTGCGCCGATCACGCGCCCCAGCGACCTGTTCGACGACCCGCATCTCAATGCCGGCAGCGGCATGATCCGGACCCGCGACCCGCGCGGCGCGCGCTTCAAGGTGCCGCGGCTACCGCTGGAGTTGGACGACGAGCGCCTGGAACAGCGCAGCGACCCGCCGGAGATCGGCGAAGGTGCGCGCGAAGTGCTCGCCGCGCTGGGCTATTCGAGCGAGGACGTCGAGCGGCTGCACGCTGACGGCATCGTGGCCCTTTCCTGAACGGGGGCTCAGGCGGCGAGGCCTGCGCGCAGCAGACCTTCGCGATGGTGCTCGCGGTCGCTCGCGCGCTTGTAGTGGCGCAGGGTCCCGATGTAGGTCGCGACCGAAAAGCCGGGCTCCCGCGCCTTCACCTCGCGCGCATGCGTTTGCGCCGCCGTTTCGTTGCCGAGGTACGCGTGGCACGCAGCCAAGAATGCATGGTGCGTGAAATCGGGCTCCGTGATGCGCTTGAAGGCAGCGAGCGCCTCCTGGTACTGGCGGGCGATGAAATGGGCGCGGCCGAGGTGGTTCCAGAACCGTTCCGGGTGATACGGGTTGAGGCGCATCGCCTTGCGGATCCACTCCACGCCTTCGTCCGCCTGCCCCAGCCAGCTCAGCAGTTCGCCCTGCTGCACCACGATCAGGTCGTCATTCGGATTGAGGCTCAACGCGCGCTGCTGGTGATAGACCGCGTTGTCGTGGTCGCCCTGCGCCAGCTTCACCGCGGCGAGGATGCGGTGCACGTCGCTGTCGTTATCGTCCAGCGCGAGCGCCGTCTGCAGCTCCTCGACCACCCGGGCGAAGGTCGCCTCGCGATCACCGCACCAGCCGTGCACCCAGGACTGTCCGAGCACGCACGCTTTCCAGGCGTGCGCGTGCGCGAAGGACGCGTCGAGCTGGATCGCCCGGTCGAGCAGGCGCTGCGCCTTCAGGTTGTCGTCGCGGTTGCTGCGGTGGTGCAGGAGCTTGCCGGCAAGCACGCACTCGTAGGCCACCATGTTGTCGGTCGGCTTGCGCGCGACGCGCTCGCGCGCTGCCGCCTCGACGCGTCCCGGCAGGACGGCGACGATCGCCGTGGTCACTTCGTCCTGGATCGCGAAAATATCCGCAAGCTCGCGGTCGTAGCGCTCGGCCCATACGTGCCGGTCGGTCTCGGCGTCGATCAGCTGCACCGTGATGCGCACGCGGTTGCCGGCCTTGCGCACGCTGCCCTCCACCACGTACTGCACGCCGAGTTCCTGCGCGAACTTGCGCACCTCGACCGGCTTGCCCTTGTACTTGAACGACGAGTTGCGCGAGATCACGAACAGCTCGCGGAACCGCGACAGCTCGGTGATGATGTCCTCGGTCATTCCGTCGGCGAAGAATTCCTGCTCGGGGTCGCCGCTCATGTTGTTGAACGGCAGCACCGCGATCGAGGGCTTGTCGGACCGTTCGCCCGTTGCCGCCGCGGCTGCCTTGCGCGGCGCCGCCGCCGGCGCATCGAATCGCACGCGGTAGGTGCGCACCGGCTTGGAGATGTTCTTGACCGCCTGCTCGCCCATGTCCTCGAAACCGAGATCGATCTTGCCCGCCACCTGTTCGTAGACCGAGCCGCTGACGCAGATCCCGCCCGGCTCGGCAAGCGATTCCAGGCGCGCCGCCACGTTGACGCCGTCGCCGTAGATGTCGCCGCGATCGACGATCACCTCGCCCAGGTTGACCCCGATGCGGAACTGCAGCCTGCGATCCTCCGGCACCCCTTCGTTGCGCCGGGCAAGCTCGCGCTGCGTGCGCACCGCGCACTCGAGCGCCTCCATGACGCTTGGAAACTCGGCGAGCACGGCGTCGCCCGCGTAGTGCACCACGCGCCCGCCGTGCTCCCCGATGCACCCGCTCACCTGATCGAGGAACGCGCCGAGCGTGCGGTGCGTCGCCTCCTCGTTCTGTTCGGTGAGGCGGCTGTATCCGGCGACGTCCGCGTAGACGACCGCGGCGAGCTTGCGCGGCAACCGACCCTCAAGCATGTCCGCGCGCCGCTCCTATTCCGCGCACGGCCAGCCCGGCGGCGCCTTCAATCCGCGCGGCAGCTTGGTCGTCGCAGTGCCGCAGGCGACATTGACCTG
The DNA here is from genome assembly GCA_964638135.1 of uncultured Enterobacteriaceae bacterium. Classification (GTDB taxonomy): domain Bacteria; phylum Pseudomonadota; class Gammaproteobacteria; order Burkholderiales; family SG8-39; genus 2-02-FULL-66-14. The sequence continues at coordinate 11,081 of CAZXAR010000101.1, forward strand.
CTCCTGCGTCAGTCCCTTCGCGCCCGAAAGATCCGCGCCGTCGAAGCGCGTTCCGAACGTGAACGCGTGCGAGAAGTCCGCGCCGCCGAGCGCCGCGCCGGCGAAGCGGGCGCGCGCGATGTTCGAGTGGCGGAACGTGGCGCCCGAAAGATCCGCCCGGTCGAACACCGAACGCCCGAAGTCCCCCTTGGAAAGATTGACCCCCTTCAACATGGCGCGCGCCAGGTTGCTGCGCTGGAATTCCGCCTTTTCGAGATTCGCGCCGCCGAACCGCGCGCCTGAAAAATTCGTTCGCACCGCGACCGCCTTTTCGAACGTCGCCCCTTCCAGGACCGCATCGCGGAACGACGCATGGTTGATCTCCGCGGACAGGAAATTTGCCCGGGTGAGATCGGTCGACGCGAAATTGATGCCGACCAGCACGGCGCGCGCGAAATTGCCCTCCCGCAGCGCCTTGTCCTTCAGCATGAGACGCTCCTTGGAGCAGCCGGACCAGTCGACTTTCGGCCCCGGGGCGTCATTGCAGCCCGCCTGCAGTGGCGGAGTGGCAAGCACCAGTGCCGCAGCACAGAAAATGATCCTCATACAGCGAGCATAAACGAAAACGGCGCCTGCGGCGCCGTTCCGGATTTCAGGCCCGTTCGCTACTTCAACGCGTCGGCGCCGGCCTTGGCGACCACACCGTCCTGGTCCGACGCGACGCCCGATACGCCGATTCCCCCTGCAATCTTCCCGCCGATCACGATCGGCAACCCGCCCTCGACCGTGCTCGCGCCTCGCAGGTTC
>CAZXAR010000102.1:0-11746 GCA_964638135.1 uncultured Enterobacteriaceae bacterium
TCGCTTCCCAAGTCTTTGACTTCAAGTCGCTTTTGGGCGAAAATGCGCGCCCTTCAATCATTGGCGAATTAGCTCAGCTGGTTAGAGCAGCGGAATCATAATCCGTGTGTCCGGGGTTCGAGTCCCTGATTCGCCACCATAACCTTTTCATCGCCGACCGCCCATGATCCGCGTCCTCGTCCTCCTGCTTGGTCTGGCGCTGAGTGCCGCCGCGAACGCGCAACTGCGCTCCATACCGGGGGAGGCAAAGCGCGGCGAGATGCGCCACGTGCACGACGTCGCCGTCGAAATGAACGGCAGGCCGATGCGCCTCGCGGCCGGGGCGCAGATCCGCGACCCGTCGAACATGATCGTGCTGCCCGCGTCGCTGCGCAAGGGCGTTCTCGTCAAGTACACGCTCGACGCCCAGGGCGACATTTTCCGCGTCTGGATCCTGACGCCGCAGGAAGCGGTGCAGCGGGACCGGAAGAAGTAGATTGAAAGGCAAGCTCTACATCCGGACCTTCGGGTGCCAGATGAACGAGTACGACTCGGCGAAGATCGCCGACGTGCTCGCGGAACAGGGAGGATACGAGCCGGCGGCGCGGCCCGAGGAGGCCGATCTCATCGTGTTCAACACCTGCTCGGTGCGCGAGAAGGCGCAAGAGAAGGTGTTTGCCGAACTGGGGCGCGTGAAGCGCCTGAAACGGGCGAATCCGGATCTGCTTCTTGCCGTGGGCGGCTGCGTTGCGAGCCAGGAAGGCGGCGCCATCGTCGAGCGCGCGCCCTGCGTGGACCTCGTCTTCGGCCCGCAGACGCTCCACCGCCTGCCCGAGCTGCTCGCCCGCCGGCGCGCCACCGGCCGGCCGCAGGTCGACATCAGTTTCCCCCAGATCGAGAAGTTCGACTGCCTGCCGGCGCCGCGCGCCGAGGGCGCCGCTGCATTCGTCTCGATCATGGAAGGGTGCAGCAAGTACTGCACGTTCTGCGTCGTCCCCTACACGCGCGGCGAGGAGGTTTCGCGGCCCTTCGAGGACGTGATCACCGAGGTCGCGCTCCTCGCCGAACAGGGCGTGAAGGAAGTGACGCTGCTCGGCCAGAACGTGAATGCGTGGCGCGGCGAGATCGAGGCCCCCGGGCGCGGCCGGCGGCCCGCGGATTTCGCCGAACTCCTGCGCTACGTCGCCGAAATCGAGGGCATCGAACGCATCCGTTACACGACGTCGCATCCGCGCGAATTCACGCAGCGCCTGATCGACGCCCACGCCGATGTGCCGGAGCTCGCCTCCCACGTGCACCTGCCGGCGCAGTCGGGCTCGGACCGCGTGCTCGCGGCGATGAAGCGCGGCTACACCGCCCTCGAATACCGGTCGATCGTGCGGCGCCTCAGGAAGGCGCAGCCCGCGATCAGCGTCTCGACCGATCTCATCGTCGGCTTCCCGGGCGAAACCGAGGCGGATTTCGAGGCCACTCTGAAGCTCGTCGAGGACGTCGGATACGACGCCTCGTTCTCGTTCGTCTACAGCCCGCGGCCCGGAACGCCTGCCGCGGAGCTGCCCGACGCGACGCCGCGCGAAGCGAAGCTCGAGCGGCTGCAGCGGCTGCAGGAAAAACTCGACGCCCAGGCGGGCGCGATCGGCCGGGCGATGGTGGGGAGCGTGCAGCGCGTGCTGGTGGAAGGCCCGTCGCGCAAGGACCCGAGCGAACTCGCCGGCCGGACGGCGAACAACCGGGTGGTGAATTTCCCCGCCCCGCGCGACCGCATCGGGCGCTTCGTCGAGGCGCGCATCACGGCGGCGCTGCCTCATTCGCTGCGCGGCGAGCTCGTGGATGAGTAAGCCGCTCGAGGTTCGCCTCGACCCGGTCGACAACCAGCGCCTGGCGCGCCTGTGCGGCGCGCTCGATGCCAACCTGCGGCAGATCGAATCCGCGCTCGATGTGTCGATCGCGCGGCGCGGCGCGCGTTTTTCGGTGCGCGGCGCGCCGCAGCAGGCCGCGCGAGCCGCGAAAGCGCTGGAGCACTTCTACCGCAGAGCCTCGGACGATCTCACGCTCGACGATCTGCAGCTCGGTCTCGCGGAACTCATGCAGGGGATCGCGCGACCGGCGGACGCCAAGGAGCTGCCGCCGCTTCTGACCCGCAGGCCCGACCTGCACGGGCGCACGCCGCACCAGGTGCACTACATCGAAAGCATCCTCGCGCACGACATCACGATCGGCATCGGACCGGCAGGCACCGGAAAGACCTATCTCGCGGTCGCCTGCGCGGTGGATGCGCTCGAGCGCGACAAGGTGAAGCGCATCGTGCTGGTGCGGCCCGCGGTCGAGGCGGGCGAGCGGCTCGGCTTCCTGCCGGGCGATTTGGCGCAGAAAGTGGATCCCTACCTGCGGCCGCTCTACGACGCGCTCTATGACCTGATGGGGTTCGACAAGACGGGAAAACTGCTCGAGCGGGGCACGATCGAACTCGCGCCGCTCGCCTACATGCGCGGGCGCACGCTCAATCACGCCTTCATCATCCTCGACGAGGCGCAGAACACCACGCCCGAGCAGATGAAGATGTTCCTCACCCGGATCGGTTTCGGTGCCAAGGCGGTGGTGACCGGCGATATCACCCAGATCGATCTCGCGCGCGGCCAGAAGAGCGGCCTCATCGAAGCGCGCCGGATCCTTTCCGAAGTGCGCGGCATCGCGTTCACCGAGTTTACCGCCGCGGACGTCGTGCGCCATCCCCTGGTCGCCCGCATCATCGATGCCTACGACAGGCAGGTCGAAGAACCGCCGCCGAAATAGCCGCGCCGCGCGGGTCGCGGTGCAGTTCGCCTGCCGTGCGCCCGGCGCTCCCGCCGCGGCGCGGCTGCGCGCATTTGCGCGCGCCGCGGCAAACGCCGGGTCTTGCGTCACGCTGCGCGTGGCGGGCGCCGCGGAAACGCGGCGCCTGAACCGAACCTACCGCGGACGGGACGAGGCGACCAACGTGCTGAGCTTCGCCTACCCGCGCGCCACCGTGGGCGCAGCGCGCGACCCACGCCCAGGCGATATTGTCCTATGCCATCCGGTGATCGCGCGCGAGGCGCGCGCGCAGCGCAAGTCGCTCGAGGCGCACTACGCGCATCTCGTCGTCCATGGAATGCTGCACCTGGGCGGGTTCGATCATCAGCGGATGCGCGAGGCGCTGCGCATGCAGCGCAAGGAGACTGCGATCCTCGCGCGGCTCGGCTTCGGCGATCCGTACGCGTGCGAAAGGGCATAGAATGTCTGCGCCGGCCCCATTTCCCTCGTGAACGATCCCTCGCGACCTAAGCTGCTGGAGCGGCTCTCGGTGCTCCTTCTGCGCGAGCCGCGCGACCGCGAGAGCCTGTCGCACCTGCTGCACGCCGCGTACGAGCGGAACCTGCTCGATGCGGATGCGCTTTCCATCATCGAGGGCGCGCTCGCGGTGTCCGAAATGCAGGTGCGGGACATCATGATTCCGCGCGCGCAGATGGACGTGATCGACGTTCACGAGCCGGTCGAGAAGTTCATTCCGCAGGTGATTTCCACCGCGCACTCGCGCTTTCCGGTGATCGACCAGAACCGCGACGACGTCATCGGCATCCTGCTCGCAAAGGACCTGCTGCGGCATTACGCCGGAGTCGAGGAATTCAGCGTGCGCGAGATGCTGCGGCCTGCGGTGTTCGTGCCCGAGTCCAAGCGCCTGAACGTGCTGCTGCGGGAATTCCGCGCCAGTCGCAACCACATGGCGATCGTGGTGGACGAGTACGGCGGCGTGGCGGGCCTGGTTACGATCGAGGACGTGCTCGAACAGATCGTGGGCGAAATCGAGGACGAGTACGATTTCGACGAGGCGAGCGACAGCATCCTGCCCGAGCCCGGCGGGCGCTGGCGCGTCAAGGCGGTCACGCAGATCGCCGATTTCAATGCCGCGTTCGGAACCGCGTTTTCCGACGAGGGCAACGACACGGTGGGCGGGATGGTCATCAACCGCCTCGGCCGCCTGCCCAAGCGCGGCGAGGTGCTGGCGATCGGCGGGCTGCGGTTCCAGGTGTTGCGCGCCGACAGCCGGCGCGTGTACACCCTGATCGTGGAGAAGCAGAAGACCTGACGACACATGCGGCCGGAGTCCGTTTTCCGGGAGGATCGAGCAGGAAAATGGACGCTGGCCCCGTTTGCCTGTCTGGTTGCGGGTGCCGCGACGGTACTGGGGTTCTCGCCGTTCGACTTCTTTCCGGTCCTGCTCGCCGCGTTCGCGGTGCTCGCGCATTTCTGGATCGGCGCACGCACGGCGCGCGCAGCATTCGGCCTGGGGTTCTGGTTCGGGCTCGGCATGTTCGCCGCGGGCGTGTCCTGGGTGTACGTCAGCCTGCATCGCTTCGGCGCCATGCCGGCGCCCCTGGCCGCGGTTGCAACGCTTGGTTTCTGTGCATTGCTCGCGCTTTTCCCGGCCTGCGCCGGTGCCCTTCAGGCGCTGCCGAGGGCACCGGCCTGGGCGCGCGCAGCGCTTACGATCCCGGCGACCTGGACGCTGCTCGAGTGGCTGCGAAGCTGGATCCTCACCGGGTTTCCCTGGCTGAGCGCCGGCTATGCGGCGATCGACTGGCCGCTCGCGGGGTATGCGCCGATTGCGGGCGTGCACGCCGTGTCGTTCGCGACTCTCGCGAGCGCGGGGCTCCTCTGGTGCATCGCCCGTGGCCACGGCCGCTGGGGTGCGCTCGCCGTCCTCGTCGCTGTCGTCCTGGCCGGGGCGGCGCTGCGCGGCATCGAGTGGTCGGCGCCCCTCGCGCGCGAACTGCGCGTGAGTCTCCTCCAGGGAAACGTCGCGCAGGATCTCAAGTTCGATCCGGCGCGCTACGCGCGTACGCTCGACACCTACGCCCGACTCGCCGAGGAAAGCCGTGCGCGCCTGATCGTGCTGCCCGAGACCGCGATTCCGAGCTTTCTGGACCGTGTCGACCCGGAGTACCTGCAGCGGCTCGAAACCGTGGCCAGGCGCAACGGCGGCGACCTGCTGCTCGGCGTACCGCTCCGGTCAGGCGCCGATCGCTACTACAACAGCGTGATCAGCGTGGGCGTGTCGCCGCGCCAGGCCTACCACAAGGTGCACCTGGTGCCGTTCGGCGAGTTCGTGCCCCCGGGTTTCGGCTGGATCACGCGCATCCTTTCGATCCCGCTTTCCGATTTTTCGCGCGGCGGGTTGGCGCAGCAACCGCTCGCCGTGGCGGGCGAGCGCATCGCGGTCAATATCTGCTACGAGGACGCGTTCGGCGCCGAGATCGCGCGCCAGCTTCCGGCGGCGACGATCCTCGTCAACGTCTCCAACGTGGCCTGGTTCGGCGATTCGCTCGCCCCCGCGCAGCACCTGCAGATCGCGCGCATGCGCGCCCTGGAGACTGCCCGGGTGCTGCTTGCCGCGACCAACAGCGGCATCACCGCCGCGATCGGGCGCGATGCGCGCGTGCTCGCGCAGCTGCCGCAGTTCGTCGAGGGCCGGCTGGACGTTGCAGTGCGCGGCCACACGGGCGCAACGGTCTTCGTGCGCTACGGCGACTGGCTTGCGCTCGGCCTCTGTGTGCTCGCGCTCGCGGCCTCGCTCGTCCTCGCGCGGCGCGGGCCCAGAGGTTAGAATTTCCCGCTTTTTCCACATGCTCACCTTCCAGCAGCTCATCCACCGTCTCGAGGAATTCTGGGCTGGCCGCGGCTGCGTGCTGCTGCAGCCCTACGACCTCGAAGTCGGGGCCGGAACGTTCCATACCGCGACCTTTCTGCGCGCGATCGGTCCCGAGCCCTGGAACGCGGCCTACGTGCAGCCTTCACGCCGGCCCAAGGACGGCCGCTACGGCGAGAATCCCAACCGGCTGCAGCACTACTACCAGTATCAGGTGGTGCTGAAGCCCTCCCCCGCCGACATCCAGGATCTCTACATCGCGTCGCTGGTCGCGCTCGACGTCGATCCCAAGGCGCACGATATCCGTTTCGTCGAGGACGACTGGGAATCGCCGACGCTCGGCGCCTGGGGGCTCGGTTGGGAGGTCTGGCTCGACGGCATGGAAGTGACACAGTTCACCTACTTCCAGGAAGTGGGCTCGCTTCCCTGCCGGCCCGTGCTCGGCGAAATCACCTACGGCCTGGAGCGCCTTGCCCTATATCTGCAGGGCAGGGACTCGGTCTTCGACCTCGAGTGGACGCCCGGCGTGCACTACGGCGACATCTATCACCAGAACGAGGTGGAGCAATCGCGCTACAACTTCGAGCTTTCGGACCCGGAGCTGCTGTTTCGCCATTTCGCCGATTACGAAGCGCAGGCGCGGCGCCTGATCGAGGCGCAGTGCGTCCTGCCGGGCTACGAGATGGTGATCAAGTGCTCGCACGCCTTCAACCTGCTGGATGCGCGCGGCGCGATCTCGGTCGCCGAGCGCGCCAGCTACATCGGCCGCGTGCGGGCGCTCGCGCGCATGGTGGCGCAGGCGTACTACGAATCGCGCGAGCGGCTCGGCTTTCCTATGCTGCGGCGCGCCGCCTGACATGGAAGCGACCCTGCTGGTCGAGCTGCTGACCGAAGAGCTGCCGCCGAAGTCGCTCAAGGATCTCTCGGAATCCTTCGCCGGGACGCTTCACGCGGCGCTTGCCAAGGAACGTTTCCTGTCGGCGCAGAGCGCAGTGCGCGCGTACGCGACGCCGCGCCGGCTCGCGGCAGCGATCGGAAAGGTCCAGGATCGCTCGCCCGATACCGAGCGCGAGATCCAGGGGCCATCGGCAGGCGCGCCCGCAGCCGCGGTCGCCGGTTTTGCGCGCAAGAACGGCGTCGCGGTGGAGGCCCTCCAGCGCGCACGCACGCCAAAGGGCGAGATCTTTGTCGCGCTGGTGACGGAACCGGGCCGTTCGCTCGACGCGGTTCTCGCCGCCGCCGTGGATTCCGCGGTGAAGACCGTGCCGATCCCGAAGCTCATGCGCTGGGGCGAAGGCGAGGCGCAGTTCGTGCGTCCGGTGCATGGGCTCGTCATGCTGCACGGGAAGCGCGTGGTGCCGGGCCGCGTGCTCGGCATCGAATCGGGCAACCGCACGCGCGGCCATCGCTTCATGGGCGCGGGCGAGATCGTGCTCGCGGGCGCGGACGAATACGAGGCGCGCCTTGCGGCGGACGGCATGGTGGTCGCCGATTTTGCCGCCCGGCGCGCCGAGATCGAGCGGCAGCTCGCGCGCGAAGCCGCGCGCCACGGTGCGACCCTCGGCGACTACCACGGCCTGCTCGACGAAGTGACCGCGCTCGTCGAGCATCCGAGCGTGTACGCGGGAGAATTCGACGCCGCGCACCTCGAGGTGCCGCCGGAGTGCCTCGTTCTCACCATGCGGCAGAACCAGAAGTACTTCCCCCTGTTCGACGGTGCGGGGAAACTGCTGCCCAGATTTCTCATTGTTTCGAACATGCGCCTCGCCGATCCGCACCCTGTCATCGGCGGCAACGAACGGGTGGTGCGGCCGCGGCTCGAGGATGCGCGCTTCTTCTACGACCAGGACCGCAAGACCCGGCTCGAGGAGCGCGTGCCGCAGCTCGCGAAAGTCGTCTACCACCACAAGCTCGGCAGCCAGCTCGAGCGCGTCGAGCGCATCCAGCTGCTGGCCGGGCGGATCGCGCGAGAGCTCAAGGCGGATGTCGCCGCCGCCGAGCGCGCTGCCTGGCTCGCCAAAGCGGATCTCCTCACCGGTATGGTGGGCGAGTTTCCGGAGCTGCAGGGCGTGATGGGGCGGTACTACGCGCGGTACGACGGCGAGCCGGCCGCGGTCTGCGACGCGATCGAGCAGCATTACCGCCCTCGCTTCGCCGGCGACCGCTTGCCCGAGGGAACCGTCGCCTGCGCCGTTTCGCTCGCCGACAAGCTCGACGCGCTCGCCGGGCTGTTCGGCGTCGGCCAGCAGCCGACCGGCGACAAGGATCCGTTCGGGCTGCGACGCGCGGCGCTCGGCGTCATCCGGATACTGGTCGAGCGCAATCTGGACCTGTCCCTGGCCGATCTGGTCAACGCGGCATTTGGGGGTTACGCGGACAAGGTTGGCCAGGCGCAAACGGATCTGCGAATGTTCTTCTTCGATCGAATGCGGGGCTATTTCCACGAGACCGGCCACTCCGTGAACGAAGTCGAGGCGGTACTCACCCTGAACCCGGTACGCATCCACTTGATCCCGCGCCAGCTTCAGGCCGTGAAGGCGTTCCAGGCGCTGCCAGAGGCCGAGAGCCTGGCGGCGGCGAACAAGCGCGTCGCGAACATCCTCCGGCAGGCCGCGGCGAAGGGCGAGGCTTTCGCCAACGCCGATGCGAGCGCGCTGAAGGAGCCGGCGGAGCGCAACCTGTGCGAGGCGCTGCGCAACACCTCCGGCAGCGCGGGCCGGCTGTTCGACAGCGGCGACTACGCCGGCTACCTGAAGGCGTTCGCGGTGCTGAAGGCGCCGGTGGACGAGTTTTTCGACAAGGTCATGGTGATGACCGACGATGCGGCGCTGCGCCGCGAGAGGCTCGCGCTGCTGTCCGACCTGCGGCAGGCGATGAACCGCGTCGCCGATATCTCGAAGCTCGCGGCATGAAGCTCGTCGTTCTGGACCGCGACGGCACGATCAACCACGACAGCGACCAGTACATCAAGTCGCCGTCCGAGTGGAAGCCGATTCGGGGCAGCCTGGAAGCGATCGCGCGTCTGAGCCAGGCGGGGTGGCGCGTCGTCGTGGCGACCAACCAGTCCGGACTCGCGCGCGGCCTGTTCGACATCGCGACGCTCAACGCCATCCACGACGCGATGCATCGCGCGGTGGTGCAGGCGGGTGGACGCATCGCCGCGATCTTCATCTGTCCGCATGCCCCCGGCGCCGGGTGCGAATGCCGCAAGCCCCGGCCGGGGATGCTGCACGAGATCGCCGACCGGATGAACGTGGACCTCGCGACGGTCCCGGTCGTCGGCGACTCGCTGAAGGACCTGCAGGCGGCCGCCGCGGCCGGCGCGCGCCCCTACCTCGTACTCACCGGAAAAGGCCACCGGACGCGCGAAGCGGGCGGACTGCCCGAAGGCACACTCGTCTTTCCGGACCTCGCAGCCGTGGCGGCGCACCTTGCGCCATGATCTTCCTGCGCTCGAGCCTGTTCGCGCTCGTGCTGCTGCTCGTCACACCAGCGTATGCCCTGATCGCGCTGGCCGCAGCGCCGCTGCCCCGCCGCGCGCGCTATCGCGTGATCTCCGGCTGGTCGAGCGTCGTGCTCTGGTTCCTGCGGCAATTGTGCGGCGTACGCTGGCGCGTGGAAGGACGCGAGCACCTGCCGGCGCAGCCCGCGGTGATTCTCGCCAAGCACCAGTCGGCGTGGGAAACGCTTGCGTTCCAGTCGATCTTTCCGCCGCAGGTGCATGTGCTGAAGCGCGAGCTGCTCTGGATTCCATTTTTCGGCTGGGGCCTGGCGCTCATGAGCCCGATTGCGATCGATCGCACGCGCGGCATCGCCGCGCTGCGCCAGATCGCGCGCAAGGGCAAGGAGCGCCTCGAGCAGGGGTTCTGGGTGGTGATCTTTCCGGAGGGAACGCGCGTCGCCCCCGGCGGCAAGCGCCGCTTCCAGCCCGGAGGCGCCTGGCTTGCGGTCCACGCCGGCGCCCCGGTCGTTCCGGTTGCGCACAACGCGGGACGCGTGTGGCCGCGCAACTCGTTTCTCAAGTATCCGGGCGAAGTCACGGTGCGCATCGGGCCCGCGATCGAAAGCAGCGGACGCGCGCCCGAGGATGTCACCGCGCAGGCGGAACAATGGATCGATTCGCAGCAAAAGACGCTCGACCACTGACGAAGGAAACGCCATGAGACTCCTGCACACGATGCTTCGCGTCGGCGATCTCGACCGCTCGATCCGGTTCTACACCGAGGTGCTCGGCATGAAGCTCCAGCGCACCACCGACCGGCCGGAGCAGAAATACTCGCTCGCCTTCGTCGGCTACGAGGACGAAAGCCGGGCCGCGGTGCTCGAGCTGACCTACAACTACGGTGTCGACCGGTACGACCTCGGCGCGGGCTTCGGCCACATCGCGATCGAAGTCCCGGACGCGCGCGAGGCCTGCGACGCGGTGCGCGCGAAAGGCGGCACCGTGACGCGCGAGGCCGGTCCGGTAAAGGGAGGCACCACCGTGATCGCCTTCGTTGCCGACCCCGACGGCTACAAGATCGAGCTCATCGAGCGCAAAGGCGCCGGGTGATGCGCACGTAGTCGTCCGGCGACAGGTTTTCCGGACGCAGGCGCGGATCGAGCCCGAGGGCGGATAAATCCTCCGCGCCGAGCGAGAGCGCATTGCGCAAGGTCTTCCGCCGCGCCGAAAAGGCGCGGCGCACGGTGTCTTCGAACTGCCTCTCGTCGCAGCCGATCGGCGTCTGCAGGGGTGCGAGCCGCACCACGGCCGATTCCACCTTGGGCGGCGGCCGGAAGGCGCCGCGCGGCACGCGAAAGAGCTTCTGCATCGCGAAGCGCGTCTGGAGCATGACCGAGAGCCGGCCGTAGGCGGGGGTCGAGGGCCGGGCCACCATGCGCTCGACCACTTCCAGCTGCAGCATGAACAGCATGTCGCGGACGCGATCCGAAAAGCGCGCCAGGCGGAACAGCAACGGCGTAGAAATGTTGTAGGGGAGGTTGCCCACCACGCGAAGGCCCGGCGAAAGCGCGCCGAAGTCGAATTCGAGCGCGTCGGCGCAGTACACGGTCAGGCGCTCGGGCGGAAACTCGGCGGCGAGGCGGGCCGCCAGATCGCGGTCGATCTCGATCGCGGCGAGGTGCGGAACATGCTCGAGCAGCGCCCGCGTGAGCGTTCCCTCGCCCGGCCCGATCTCGACGATGGCATCGGCGCGCGCGGGTGCGATCGCCGCTACGAGCCGCGCCAAGATGCCCGGATCGTGCAGGAAGTGCTGCCCGAATCGCTTGCGGGCAACGTGGGCGCGGCGCGCCCCGTCACTTGTCCTCGAGCCTGATTTCGACGTAGGTGCGATCACGCAGCTGGCGCAGCCATTCCTGGTACGCCTCGTCCGACTTGCGTTCGCGCAGTGCCTGGCGCGCGAGAAAGCGCAGGCGATCGGGGGGCAGGCCGCCGGTGCGTCGCTCCAGCACCTGCACCAGATGCCAGCCGAACGGGGTCTTTACCGGGCGGCCGATTTCGCCCGGTTTGAGCGCATCCAGCGCCCGCTCGAACTCCGGCACCGTGTCGCCGGGAAATATCCAGCCCAGGTCGCCGCCCTGCGCGGAGGTCGGATCGGCGGAGTTCAACCGCGCCAGTTCGGCAAAATCGGCGCCGCCGGTCACGATCCGCTCCCGCAGGTCTTCGAGCCGGCGGCGCGCATCGGCTTCCGAGACGACTTCGCTCGTCTTGAGGAGGATATGGCGCGCCCGCGTCTGCACCACGGCACGCCCCGCCCCGGCACTGCGCCGGTCGAGGAGGCGCAGCACGTGAAAGCCGCCCGGGCTGCGCAGCACGTCGCTCACCTCCCCGGGCCGCATCCCCTGCAGGGCAGCCGTGTACAGCTCGGGAAGGCGTTCGGCGGCGCGCCACCCCATCTGCCCCCCTTGCAGCGCATCGGCGGAATCCGAGTAGCTTGCCGCGAGACGGGCGAAATCGCCTCCCGCGCGCGTTTCGTCGCGCGCCTTCTCGGCACGCGCCCGCGCCTGCGCGATGCGCTCCGGGCTCGCCTGCTCCGGCAGGCGGACCACGATATGGGCGATGTTGTACTCGGTGCGCTCGGCGCCTTCGGGCTTGTGGTCCTC
>CAZXAR010000103.1:0-11683 GCA_964638135.1 uncultured Enterobacteriaceae bacterium
TTCACCGACCGCCTGATCCGCCCCGGCGACCAGGCGTATTTCGACATCATCCACTCGTTCATCGGCTACCGGACCTGCTACTACCGGACGTTTTCGGTCGGGCGCGCAACGCCGGCGCAGAAGGACGCCTACAAGCGCGCGCGCCAGTGGATGGACGACGCGATCGCGATGCTGCGTCCGGGCGTCAGCACCGACAAGGTGGCGAAGATGTTTCCCAAGTCGACCGAAATCGGGTTCGAGAGCGAGATGGCGGCCTTCGGGCTGAATTTCTGCCACGGCCTGGGACTGGGCCTGCACGAGCGGCCGCTCATCTCGCGGCTCAATTCGTTCATCGAGCCCTACGAACTCAAGGCCGGCATGGTGTTCGCGGTGGAAACTTTCTGCCCGGCGAAGGACGGCGTCTCGGCGGCGCGCATCGAGGAAATGGTGGTCCTCACACCGGAAGGAGGGAAGATCATCTCGCTTTATCCCGCACAGGAGCTTCCGGTTGCCAATGCGTACTAACCCCCTCCCCGACCCTCCCCGTGTGAAAGGGGGAGGGAAGATGACTCTCGGCTGGATCGGCACCGGCCGCATGGGCTACGAAATGGCGGCGCGCCTCGCCAGGGGCGGCGCCGACGTTCTCGCCTGGAACCGCACGGCGGCGAAGGCGGCGCCTCTGAAGGAGTACGGCGCGAAGATCGCGCGCCGGCTCCCGGAGCTTGCGGCGCGCGACATCGTCTTTTGCATGGTCTCGACCTGGGACGATGTGCGCGAGGTCATGCACGGGCTGCTCGACCGGGCGAAGCGAACGCCCCGCATGGTGATCGAGTGCTCGTCGATCTCGCTGGAAGGCTCCGCGGAGCTGCGCGCCATGCTCGCGCAGCGGGGAATCGAATACCTCGCCGCACCGGTCTCGGGCAACGCCAAGGTGATCAAGGCGGGGCGCCTGTCGTTTGTCTGCTCGGGACCGCGCTCCGCGTTCGATGCGGCGCGCCCCTACCTCGATCTCGTGGGCAAGGGCGCGAGCTACGTCGGCGAGGGAGAACTGTCCCGGATCGTGAAAATCTGCCACAACGTGTTTCTCGGCGTGGTGACTCAGTCGCTCGCCGAAGTGACGGTGCTCGCGCAGAAGGCGGGCGTGCCGCGGCACGCCTTCCTGGATTTCATGAACCAGAGCGTGCTGGGGTCCACCTTCACCCGCTACAAGACGCCTGCTTTCGTCAATCTCGACTTCAGGGTCACCTTCACGCCCGCCCTGCTGAAAAAGGACCTCGACCTCGGGCTCGACGCCGGAAGGCGGTTCGAGGTGCCGATGCCGCTTGCTGCCGCCACACGCGATCTGGTTCAGGCTATGATGGGACGTGGCTGGACCGGGGAGGATTTCGCGACGCTCCTGCTGCAGCAGGCCCAGGCCTCGGGAATCAAACTGAAACCAGAAAACGTGGAGGTGGGAGATGGTCTTGCGTAGGCTCTTCGTGTTGGCGGTGCTCGCGGGGCTGGCGTCGGCCGGTCTTGCGCAGAGCTATCCGACCAAACCGGTGCGGCTGGTGATCGCGTTCACGCCCGGCAGTTCGACCGACATCATCGGCCGCGCGGTCGCGGCAAAACTGCAGGAAATGTGGGGCCAGCCGGTGGTTCCGGAAAACCGGGTCGGCGCGGGGGGCTCGATCGGCTCGGCCGTGGTGGTGAAATCGCCGCCCGACGGCTACACGCTGCTCGCGAATTCATCGGCGCACGTGGCCAATCCGGGGATCTATGCCAACCTTTCCTACGACACGCTGAAGGACTTCACCAACCTCGCGCCGCTCGGCGGCGGGCCGAACGTGCTGATGGTGAGCCCGCAGGCGGGCTGGAAAAAACTCCGCGACTTCATCGACGCGGCGAAGGCGAGCCCCGGGAAGCTCAACTTCTCGTCGGCCGGCATCGGCAGCGGCACGCACTTCAACCTCGAGAAGCTGAAGCTCGCGGCCGGGATCGACGTGGTGCACGTGCCGTACAAGGGGACGCCCGAGGCGATCGCCGATACGATCGCGGGCCGCGTGTGCTGCTACTGGGCGCCGCTCAACGCCGCGCTGCCGCACGTGACCGGCGGCAAGGCGCTCGCGCTCGCGGTCTCGAGCGCAAAACGTTCGAGCCTGCTGCCCGACGTACCGAGCGTCGCCGAACAGGGGTTCCCCGGCTTCGACTACACCCTGTGGGTGGGGCTCTGGGGCCCGGCGGGAATGCCCGCCGACATCGCGAACAAGATCAACAAGGACGTGAACGCCGCGCTCGCCAGCCCGGATCTGCGCGATCGCCTCACCAGGCTCGGCACCGAACCGGGCAACATGACGATTCCCGAGTTCACGCAGTTCGTCGCCAAGGAAGTCGAGGAGACCCAGCGCATCCTCAAGGCGGCCGGCATCAAGCCGCAATGACCCCCAAAATGGGGTCGGAGTAACTGGGGTCAGAGTAAGCTTACTCTGACCCCCCGGGCACGCGCGCGAGGTCGGCGAGCCAGGCGGCGGCGGTGCCGTCCGAGGGCGCGCGCCAATCGCCGCGCGGCGAGAGCGAGCCGCCGGAGCCCACCTTGGGCCCGTTCGGCAGCGCGCTGCGCTTGAACTGGCTGGTGGCGAAGAAGCGCTCGATGAACACGCGCAGCCATTTGCGGATCGTCGCCAGCGGGTAGACTTCGCGCCAGGCGTTCCAGGCGAGGAACGCGATCTTGGCGGGCGCGTAGCCGTAGCGCAGCGAGAAGTAGAGGTGGAAATCCTGCAGCTCGTAGGGACCGATCACGCTCTCGGTGAGCTGCACGGGCTGGCCGCGACGGGTCCCGGGCACCAGTTCGGGACTGATATCGGTCGCAAGCACGCGCGCGAGCGCGCTTTGCACGGCCTTGTCGAACTGGCCCGATTGCGCGACCCAGCCGATCAGGTAACGGATCAGGGTCTTGGGCACGCTCACGTTGACGTTGTAGTGCGACATATGGTCTCCGACGCCATAGGTGCACCACCCCAGCGCAAGCTCGGATAGGTCCCCGGTGCCCACGACCATGCCGCCGTGATGGTTGGCAAGCCGGAACAGGTGGCTCGTGCGCTCGCCGGCCTGCACGTTCTCGAACGCAACGTCGTACACCTTGCGGCCCTTGGCGTAGGGATGGCCGATGTCCTTGAGCATGCGCTCGCACGAGGGGCGGATATCGATCTCCTCGGCGCTCGCCCCGATCGCGCGCATCAGCTGCCAGGCGCTGGAACGCGTGCGCACGGTGGTTGCAAAGCCGGGCATGGTGTAGGCGAGGATGTTCTTGCGCGGCAGTGTCAGCTCGTCCATCACGCGCGCGCAGACGAGCAGCGCCTGGGTCGAGTCGAGACCGCCGGAGATGCCGATCACGAGCTTTTTCGTGCCGGTCGCGCGCATGCGCGTCGCGAGCCCCTGCACCTGGATGCGGTAGACCTCCTCGCAGCGCGCGTCGCGCGTCGCGGGGTCCGAGGGCACGTACGGAAAGCGCGGCACGCTGCGCTCGAGCGGCAGCACGCCGCCCGGCAGCGGGAGCGAAAATTCGATCGAGCGGAACCGCGCCACCTCGGCGCGATGGCGCCGCACCGACTCGCCGAACGAGTTCTGGCGCATGCGGTCGGCTTCCAGCCGCTCCAGATCCACATCGGCGACCGTGAGTTGCGGCTCGTTGGCAAAGCGACGCGATTCCGCGAGCAAGCTACCGTTCTCGTAGGCGATTGCGTGCCCGTCCCATGCCAGGTCGGTGGTGGATTCGCCCAGGCCGGCGGCGCTGTAGAGGTACGCCGCAATGCAGCGCGCCGACTGGTTTGACGCCAGCTCGCGCCGGTACTGGTGCTTGCCGATGACGACGTTGGAGGCAGACAGGTTCGCAATCACCGTCGCGCCGGCAAGCGCGGCGTAGGAGGAAGGGGGCGCCGGCACCCAGAGGTCCTCGCAGATCTCGGCGGCGAGCGCAAGGCGCGGCTGCTCGGCAAGGCGAAACAGCAGGTTGGTGCCGAACGGCGACTTCTGCCCCGCCAGCACGATTTCGCTGCACGAGGCGGCGTCGGCCGGCGTGAACTGGCGCAATTCGTAGAACTCGCGGTAGTTGGGCAGAAAAGTCTTGGGTACGACGCCGAGCACGCGTCCCCGGCAGACGAGCGCGGCGCAGTTGTACAGCAGCCCTTCCACCACGACCGGCAGTCCGACGAAGGCCGCGAGCGGGAGGCTTCTCGTGCCCTCGAGCAGGCGGGCAAGCGCGTCCTCGGATGCGCGCACCAGCGCTCGCTGGTGAAACAGGTCCTCGCAGGTATAGGCCGAAAGGCCGAGTTCCGGAAAGACCGCGACGAGCGCCTTGCGCCGCGCCGCTTCGCGCATGAGCGCGAGCGTCGTCATCGCATTGTGTGCCGGGTCCGCCACGCGCACCGTGGGCGTGGCGAGCGCCACGCGCACGAATCCATGCCGATACAGATTGAAGAAATCGCCGCGCGGGGCCATCGGGAGGCTATTTTACGCCAACCTGCTTATGGTATTCTAGGCCATATGTACGAGGAGCAGTGCATGCTGGCGGCGGGGCGGTGCGTCGAAATCTGGCTGGAATCGAGGTCGCGCTACCGGCTGCGGTTCGTGCGCGATGGCGTGGCCGTAGTGGAGTACGCAAATGCCGGCGCCGGGCATCGCCGGCGGCGCGATGGCCGCGCGCAGGCGTACGAATTCCGGTCGGTCGAGCAACTGCGCTACGACTTCGAGCGCGATGTCGAGGACGCTCAACATCCGGGTTAGCGCGCTGCCGGACGCGCTCGATCGCTTCGAGGCGGCATGGCACCTCGCCTCGGGGCGCGGCGCGCCCGCGCCGGTGCGTTTGCTCAGTTTCGCCGATCTGCCGCTGCTCCTGAAGCACCTCACGCCGGCGCGCTGGCAACTGCTTGCGCGGCTGCGCGCCGAGGGTCCGCTGTCGGTCAACGCGCTCGCAAGGCGCCTGGGACGCAACTACAAGAACGTGCACACCGACGTGGCGCAGCTCGCGAGGCTGGGCCTGATCGAGAAGACCGGCGACGCGAAGGTGCAGGTCGCCTGGGACGCGGTGCGCGCGGACCTGCGTTTCTAGCGCGGCGCGAAGACGAGGAAATACTGGTGCGGGAGGAAGCCGTACTCCTCCACCAACCGGTAGCCGGCGCGCTCCATTTCGGCCTTGACCTCGCCCGGCGCGATGCGATGCCGGCGCGGTGGCCCGACCGGCGAATCGAGCGTGAAGTCGATGATCGCGACGCGCCCGCCCGGCTTGAGCGAGCGCGCGACTGTGGCGAAGTACTTCGGGCGGGCGCCGATGTGGTGATAGGTATCGACGAGCAGCGCGAGGTCGACCGGCGCCGGAAGTTTCGGGTCCGCTTCGCCCGCCACGTGCGAAGCGAGGTTGGCGAGCTGTTCCTTCGCCGCGCGCTCGTTCAGAAAACGCACCATGTCGGGACCGATGTCGGCGCCGTAGACGCGCCCCTGCGGCACGGCGCGCGCCAGGCGCACCGCGAAGTAGCCGGTGCCCGAGCCGATGTCGGCCACCACGGCGTCGGGGGCGAGCTTGAGCGCCCGGATCACCTCGGCCGGTTTCTGCCACGCGTCGCGCGCCGGATCGTCGAATACCCGCGACCAGCGCTCGGCGTCGTCGAAGCGCTGGTGCATGGGCTGATGGCCGGACTGCGCGAGCGCAGGCGGCGCGCCCGCGAGCGCGCACAGAGCGAGAAGAAAAAGCAGGCGCGCTAGAGCCATCCGGCCTTGCGGAACCTCCAGAACAGCGCGACGTCGAGCAGCACCATCACCCAGATCGCGAACGGGTAGCCGAACTCCCAGGCGAGCTCGGGCATGTGCGCGAAGTTCATGCCGTACACCCCCGCAATGAGGGTCGGCACCGCAACCAGCGCGGCGTAGGCGGCGAGCCGCTTGGTGACTTCGCTCTCGCCGATCGTGATGGTGGCGAGATTGACGTGGATCGCGGTGGTGACCATGTCGCGCACCGAGTCGATGGTCTGGTTCACGCGCACGAGGTGGTCGTACACGTCGCGGAAATAGTCGCCGAGGCCGGCGCAGACCTGCGGCACCCGGCCGCCATAGAGCCGGCCGACCGCGTCGAGCAGCGGCCCCGCGGCGTGCTTGAGCGTCATCAGCTTCTGCTTCACGTAGTAGAGCGACTCGATGTTGGCGCTCGCGGAAGCCTTCGGCGAGAAGATGCGCTCCTCGATCCGCTCGAGCTCCGACTCGAGCATGTTGACGACCGGAAAGTAGCGGTCGACGATCGCGTCCATGAGCGCGTAGAGCACGTAGCCCGAGCCGTGGCGCAGCAGCTCGGGCTCGCGCTCGCAGCGCGAACGCACCTCCTGGAAGCCGCGCGTGGCGCGGCTTCGCACCGAGAGCACGTAGTTGGGCCCGACGAAGATCGCCACCTCGCCGACGCGCAGCTCCTCGCCCTCGGGCTCGACCATGTGCAGCACCGTGAAGAGCTGGTCGCCGTACTCCTCGATCTTGGGACGCTGATGGCCGTGGCGCGCGTCCTCGACCGCGAGCGCAGGCAGGCCGAACTCCTCCTGCATCGCGGCGAGTTCCTCGTCCTCGGCCTCCTTGAGCGCGACCCAGACGAAGCAATCCGGCCGGCCCAGATACTGCTTGATCTCGTGTCGGCTGATGTCGGCGAGCTTGCGGCCTTCGCGGTACGCGGCGCAGTTGACCAGCATCGGGAATCGCGACTTGGGGTCGGAGTAGGATTTCGCGAGCGGATGTTACGCCAGTTAGAATCCGGACGTCGCCCGATATTACCCTGACCCCCGTCCCGCATGCCCGACCTCAGCCAGCGCGCGAAGAATCTCGGCACCGAAAACGCATTCGTGGTGCTCGCCGAAGTGAACGAGCTCGCCCGCGCGGGCAGGGACATCGTCAGCTTCTGCATCGGGCAGCCGGACTTTCCCGCGCCGGCGAACGTGCAGGAGGCGGCGGTGCGCGCGATTCGCGAGGGCAAGCACGGCTACACGCCCTCGGCGGGAATCGATCCGCTGCGCGAAGCGGCCGCGAAGTACATGGCCGCCATGCGCGGGGGCCTTCCGATCCGGGCGGAGGACGTGGTGGTGGGCGCGGGCGCGAAGCCCTTCATCGCCTACGCCATTCTCTCGACCACCGATCATGGCGCGGGCGACGAGGTGATCTACCCGAATCCGGGGTTTCCGATCTACGAATCGCAGATCGTCGCCTGCGGCGCGAAACCGGTGCCGGTGTCCCTGCGCGAAGCGCGCGACTTTGCGTTCGATCCCGCCGAGCTCGAATCGCTGCTCACGCCCCGCACCCGGCTCCTCATCCTCAATTACCCGCAGAATCCGACCGGCGGCCTGCTCGGCAGAAGCGAGCTCGAGCAGATCGCCGCGATCCTCCGCCGCCACCCGCAGGTGTGGGTGTACGCGGACGAGATCTACTCGCGGCTCTGCTACGCGGGGGAATTCTTCTCGATCGCGCAGCTCCCCGGGATGTACGAGCGCACCATTCTTTCGGACGGGGCGTCGAAGACCTGGGCCATGACGGGCTGGCGCATCGGTTTCGCCTCCAACCCGGCGCTTGCGCCGGTGTTCACGCGCTGGATCACGAATACCGAATCGTGCGCCTCGCAGATCTCGCAATGGGCGGCGCTCGAGGCGATCACCGGACCCCAGGACGCGGCGGCGGCGATGCGCAGGAGCTTTCTCGAGCGGCGCGACCTCATCGTGCGGCTGCTCAACGAGGTGCCGGGTGTGACCTGCCGGGTGCCGGGCGGCGCATTCTACGTCTGGCCCAACGTGACCGAGGCCTGCCGCCTGGTCGGCGCCGCCGACTCGGAAGAGTTCCGCAAGCGGCTGCTGCACGAAGCGGGCGTCGCGGTGCTCGCCGACATTCATTTCGGCGCCCGCGTTGCGGGCGAAGGCCAGCACCTGCGCTTTTCCTACGCCGCTTCGTCCGAGGCGATCGCGCAGGGCGTGGCGCGCATGACCGAGTTCATCCGCAAGAACACCCGCAAGGTCGCGTGAGCGAGCTCTGGCGGCCATCGGTGACGGTTGCCGCCGTCATCGAGCGCGAGGGCCGGTTCCTTCTGGTCGAAGAGGAGGCCGACCGCCGGCGCGTGCTCAACCAGCCGGCCGGCCACCTCGATCGGGGGGAGACGCTCCTCGCCGCGGTCGCGCGCGAAGTGCTCGAGGAAACCGCGCACCGCTTCCGGCCGGATGCGCTGCTGGGCGTATACCGCTGGCGCTATCCCGCGAAGGACGTCACTTTCCTGCGCTTTGCCTTTCGCGGCGCGCTGGAGGGCGTCGAGTCCGGCCGCGCGCTCGATCGCGAGATCATCGCGCTGCACTGGCTCACGCCCGAAGAGCTTGCCGCGCGGCGCGCGATGCACCGCTCGCCGCTGGTCGAGCGCTGCGTCGCCGATTATCTTGCCGGCAAGAGCTATCCGCTCGACGTCCTGAGCCGCGACTTTGCCTGATACACTTCAAGGTCAAATCTGCGCATAAATCATGGGTGAACGGGTCGTCGTGGGCATGTCCGGAGGGGTCGATTCCTCCGTCGCGGCGCTGCTTCTCAAGCGCGAGGGCTACGATGTCGTCGGCCTGTTCATGAAGAACTGGGAGGACGACGACACCGACGAGTACTGCTCGACGCGGCAGGACTTTCTGGACGCGGCCGGCGCGGCCGAGGTGATCGACGTCCCGCTCGAAGCGGTCAATTTCTCGGCCGAATACAAGGACCGGGTGTTCGCGAGTTTTCTCGCGGAGTATCAGGCGGGACGCACGCCCAATCCCGACGTGCTGTGCAACGCCGAAATCAAGTTCAAGGCGTTCCTCGACCACGCCATGGAGCTGGGCGCGACCCGCATCGCGACCGGGCACTATGCGCGCGTGCGGACCAACGGCCCGCTGTTCGAACTGCTGCGCGGCGCCGATCCGGCGAAGGACCAGAGCTACTTCCTGCACCGCCTGACGCAGGCGCAGCTCGCGCGCGTCATCTTCCCGGTCGGCGAGCTCGCGAAGACCGAGGTGCGCAGGATCGCGGAAGAGGGGCACCTCCCCAACCACGACAAGAAGGACTCGACCGGCATCTGTTTCATCGGCAAGCGGCCGTTCCGCGAGTTCCTCAACCGCTACCTCGCGCGCGAGCCCGGGCCGATCCGAACGCCCGAAGGTAAGCAGATCGGCCAGCACATCGGGCTTGCCTTCTACACCATCGGCCAGCGCAAGGGCATCGGGATCGGCGGCACCCGCGGCGCCGATGCGGAAGCCTGGTACGTGGCACAGAAGGACCCGGTCGAAAACACGCTCATCGTGGTGCAGGGGCACGACCATCCGCTGCTTCTGAAGCGAGCCCTGTCGGCGCAGGACGCGAGCTGGGTATCGGGCGATGCGCCGGCCGAGGGCTCCACGCACGCGGGCAAGACGCGTTACCGGCAAGAGGATGCGACCTGCATCGTGACCCGTTCGGAAGACGACGAGATCGCGGTCGAATTCGCCAAACCGCAGTGGGCAGTGACGCCGGGCCAGTCGGTCGTGCTCTACGACGGCGAGATCTGCCTCGGCGGCGCCGTGATCTCGTAGCGGGCTGCCGCGCAAGCGGCGCCGAATCTATGTAATGTCCGCGGCGCGCAGCACTTTGCCCACGCGCCATCGAAGCTCCGGGATCACTTCGCGTTCGAACCAGGAGTTCGTCTTCAGCCAGCGCTTGTTGCGCGGGCTCGGGTGCGGCAGGGGAAGAAAGTCCGGCGCGTAGTCCCGCCAGGCGCGAACGGTCTGGGCGAGCGTCGGCTTGCGCCGGTCGCCGAGATAATGGGCCTGTGCGTACTGCCCGACGAGCAGCGTGAGTCGGATGTGGGGAAGGGCGGCGCGAAAGCGGGGATGCCAGAGCGGCGCGCATTCCGGGCGCGGCGGAAGGTCCCCGCCGTTTCCGGTTCCCGGATAGCACAGCCCGGCAGGAAGGATCGCGATGCGCGAAGTGTCGTAGAACGATTCGCGATCGAGCGCGAGCCACGCGCGCAGGTTGTCGCCGGAAGGATCGTTCCACGGGATTCCGGTTTCATGGACGCGCCGGCCCGGCGCCTGCCCTACGATCAGCAGACGCGCTTTCTTCCCGACCAGGAAAACCGGCTTCGGTCCGAGCGGCAGATGCGCCTCGCACAGCCGGCACGCTTTTGCCTCCGCGACGACGCGGGCGAGTGAGAGAGGCGCGCGCATGCGCCCTCTATAATAGGCGCTATGCCCACCCCGCTCGCCGCGCTGTCGCCGCTTGATGGCCGGTACGCCCGGTCCGCAGACCCCCTCAGGCCCTTCTTTTCCGAATACGCGCTCATCCGCTACCGGGTGCGGATCGAGCTTGCCTGGCTCCGCGCGCTCGCCGCCGAGCCTGCGATCGCCGAGCTGAAACCCTTCGGCAGGCCGACGCTCGGCGCGCTGGAGAAGCTTTCGGCAGGCTTTACCGAGAAGGACGCCGAACGGATCAAGGCGATCGAGGCCGAAACCAATCACGACGTCAAGGCGATCGAGTACTGGCTCAAGGAGCGCCTCGCGCGCAACCGCGAAGTGCAGCGCTCGCTCGAATTCATCCATTTCGCCTGCACCTCGGAGGACATCAGCAATCTCGCCTACGCGCGGATGCTGAAGGAATCGCGCGCTGACGTGATGCTGCCCGCGCTGGAGGCGCTCATCGCGGCGCTGCGCGCCCTCGCGCGCCGGCACGCCGCGCTGCCGATGCTGTCGCGCACGCACGGGCAGCCCGCGTCTCCGACCACGCTCGGCAAGGAACTCGCCAACGTGGTGCACCGGCTGCGCCGCGCGCGCGCGCGCATCGCCGGTGTGAGCCTGCTCGGCAAGATGAACGGCGCGGTCGGGAACTACAACGCGCACCTCGCGGCCTACCCGGAGCTGGACTGGGAGGCGTTCTGCTGCCGCTTCGTCGAGGCGCTCGGGCTGGAATTCAATCCCTACACGATCCAGATCGAACCGCACGATTCGTTCGCCGAGCTGCTCGACGCGTACGCGCGCGCCAACACGGTTGTGCTCGACCTCGACCGCGACCTCTGGGGCTACATCTCGCTCGGCTACTTTCGCCAGAAACCGCGCCGGGGCGAAGTCGGCTCCTCGACCATGCCGCACAAGGTCAACCCGATCGACTTCGAGAACTCCGAAGGCAACGTCGGTCTTGCCAACGCCTTGCTGCGACACCTCTCGGAGAAGCTGCCGGTGTCGCGCTGGCAGCGCGACCTGTCCGATTCGACGGCACTGCGCAACCTCGGGGCGGCGCTCGGGCATTCGCTGCTCGCGTATTCCGCGTGCCTGCGCGGGCTCGCCAAGCTCGAAGCCGATCCGCGGCGCCTGGCGCAGGATCTCGACGAGAACTGGGAAGTGCTCGCCGAACCCGTCCAGCAGGTGATGCGCCGCCACGGCGTTCCGGACGCCTACGAAAAGCTCAAGGCGCTGACGCGCGGCAAGCGACTCGACCGCGCGCGCCTCGCGGCGTTCGTGCGCGCCCTGCCGCTCCCGGCGGCGGCGAAAAAGCGGCTGCTCGCGCTCACCCCCGCAACGTACACCGGACTGGCCGCGGCGCTCGCCAAGCGGATCTGACGCCGCGATGTTCTACGCGGCGACGATTTTCCTTTCCTCGTTCCTGCTTTTCCTGGTCCAGCCGCTCGTCGCGCGGCTGATCCTGCCCTGGTTCGGCGGCACTGCCGCGGTAT
>CAZXAR010000104.1:0-11660 GCA_964638135.1 uncultured Enterobacteriaceae bacterium
ACCTGGGGCGTGATGGGCATCGGCATGGGCTTTGCCGTCGCGGCGGCCGTGGTCGGCGGCGAGCCGGTGATCGCGGTCGAGGGCGACAGCGCCTTCGGCTTTTCCGGCATGGAAGTCGAGACCATCTGCCGCTACAACCTGCCGGTGTGCGTCGTGATCATGAACAACAACGGCGTCTACCGCGGCGACGAGCGCAACCCGACCGGCGGCCGCGATCCGGCGCCCTTGGTGTTCGTCAAGGATGCACGCTATGAAAAGGTGATGGAGGCCTTCGGCGGGGTGGGCGTGCACGCGACGACCCCGGCGGAGTTGCGCAAGGCGATGGAAGAAGCCATCCGCTCGCGCCGGCCAACGCTCATCAATGCCGCGATCGACGAAACCGCCGGCACCGAAAGCGGCCGCATCACGGGCCTGAACCCGAGCGCAAGAAAGAAATAGCCGCCGAAAGCATTGGAGGCCAGAATGGAAGCACTCAAGGGAATCCGCATCCTCGACATGAGCCACGTGCAGGCGGGGCCGACCTGCTCGCAGCTGCTCGCCTGGCTGGGCGCCGACGTGATCAAGTTCGAGAACCCCCAGGGCGACGCGACGCGGGGGCAGCTGCGTGACGTGCCGAACGCCGACAGCCTCTATTTCACGATGCTCAACTGCAACAAGCGCTCGATCACGGTCAACATGAAGACCGCCGAGGGCAAGCAGGTATTCGTCGACCTGCTCGGGAAATGCGACATCGTCATGGAGAACTTCGGGCCCGGCGTGCTCGAGCGCTTCGGCTTCCCGTGGGAGAAAATCCGCGAGATCAATCCGCGCATCGTGATGGGCTCGATCAAGGGATTCGGCTCGAGCGGGCCCTACGCGGACTTCAAGGCCTACGAAAACGTGGCGCAGGCGATGGGCGGCGCAATGAGCACGACCGGAGTTCCCGACGGCCCGCCGTTCGTGGCCGGAGCGCAGATCGGCGACACGGGCACGGGCCTGCATCTGGCGATCGGGTTGCTCGCGGCGCTGCGCCAGCGCGACCGCACGGGGAAGGGCCAGTATGTGGAAGTGGCCATGATGGACGGCGTGATGAACCTGTGCCGGGTGAAATTCCGCGATCATCAGCGCCTCACGCGCGGCGAGCTTTCCGAGTATTCGGTACCGACCTACCAGGGCATGGGCGATGTGCCGCGGGCGGGCAACGATTCGGGCGGGGGGCAGCTCGGCAACGCGATTCACTGCAAGCCACACGGCCCGAACGACTGGCTGTACGTGGTCGTGCAGGAAGCGGTATGGGAGGGGCTCGCGAACCGCATCGGACCCGAACTCGGCTTGCCCGATCTCGTGCGCGACCCGCATTTCGCGAACATCGCGGATCGGCGCAGGAACCAGCAGCTCATGTGGACGCTCATCACGAAATTCGCCGCCAGCTACACCAAGCGCGAGTTCATGGCGATCCTCAACCCGCTCGATGTGCCGTGCGGCCCGATCATGGGGACGGCGGACCTGGCCAACGACGAGCACGTGCGCGGCCGCCAGATGTGGGTCGAGCTCGACCACCCGCAGCGCGGCAAATGGTGGAACGTCGGCATGCCGATCAAGCTCTCGGACTCCCCGGCGCGCATCGAACGCTCGCCGCTGCTCGGCGAGCACACCGACGAGGTCCTGAAGCAGGTGCTGGGCTATGACGACGCGAGGATCGCGACCCTGAAGCAGGCGGGCGCGCTCTCGGCCCCGCCCAAGAAGGCCGCCTGAGATGCGCCTCGCGATCGTCGGTCAGCAGGATTTTGGCAAAGCGGTGCTCGAGGCGTTCCTCGCCCGTGGCGAGGACGTGGCGGCGGTGTTCTGCGCCCCGGAAAAGCCGGGCGCGCGGCCCGATGCGCTGAAGACGGCGGCGCAGGAAAAGGGAATCCGCGTCTGCCAGTTCGCTTCGCTCAAAAGCGAGGAGGCCAAGGCGGCCCTGCGATCGGCAGCGGCCGATCTCGGCATCATGGCCTACGTGCTCCAGTTCGCGCCGCAGGATTTCGTCTCGATCCCGAAGCATGGCACGATCCAGTTCCACCCCTCGCTGCTGCCGCGCTACCGCGGGCCCTCGTCGATCAACTGGCCGATCATTCGCGGCGACACGCGGACCGGGCTCACCATCTTCCGCCCGACCGACGGCCTCGACGAGGGGCCTGTGATCCTGCAGAAAGCCACCCACATCGGCCCGGACGACACGCTCGGCAGCGTTTACTTCGAACGGCTGTATCCGATGGGGGTGGCGGCGATGCTCGAAGCGGCCGACCTGGTCTGCGCGGGCCGGCACCGCGAATACGCGCAGGATGAGTCGCAGGCGAGCTACGAAGGTTGGTGCCGCAGGGCCGAAGCGCGGATCCAGTGGGCGAATCATGTCGATTCGGTGTACGACCTCGTCCGCGGCTGCAACCCCGCGCCCGGGGCATGGACTTCGCTGGAAGGAAAGGAGTTGCAGATCTTCGACGCGCGAAAGATCCCGGTGCGCGCGTTCGGGGCGGTCAGGGGCCGGATCGGCGAGGTGGTCGAGGCGGACGGCAAGTCCTTCCAGGTGACGGCGCAAGGCGGGAGGATCGAGGTGTTGCGGGCCAAGCTCGGTGATGGCAAGAAAGTCGCGGCCGCCGAACTGCTCGCTGCGGGTGCGATCAAGTCGGGTCAGCTGCTCGGTTCCTAGCGCCCGTCTGGCAGAGCGGCGTACCGCCTGTTGCGGGGATTGCCTCCGCGTCCGCTCCGCTTTGGCGCAACTATTTGACGTAGCTCACAAATGACTGCAACAATGGGCGTCAGGACCCTGTTTTCCGTGCGTTGTGACGGGCGCTGAGTCGCGCATCGCACTGTGGGGGCTGGCGTAGAATTTTTTAGTACCGGGCGCGGCTTTCCGGCGCCTGCGGACCGATCAGCGGGGGGAGCCAGACGATGAAATTCATCAACGCCGGATTCTGGAAGGCCGACTGGTTCCTCAGCCTGCTGATCGTGCTTCTCGTGGTGGTGTTCAACCGCGCGAGCGACCTCATTCCGAGTCTCGAGCGCAAGGCCTACGACCTTGGGGTGCGCGCCACCTCGCGCGAGCCGGCGAAGAACGTCTCGATCATCGCGATCGATGACGAGAGCCTCGACAAGATCGGACGCTGGCCGTGGTCGCGCGAGGTGCTTGCCAAGATGACCGACCAGCTCGCTGCGGCCAAGGCGAAGGTGGTTGCGAACACGATCCTGCTGAGCGAGCCGCAGATCGACCCGGGCTACCAGTACATCGTCAAGCTGCTCGAGCTGGCGCAGAAGTCCGCCGCGGAGGCAGCGCCCGGAGCGGAGCAGGCGGCGGCATCGCCTCCGGCGGGCGCCGAACCCGCGGGCGCGTTGGTTGCGCTGCTGAAGGAGGCGGAGCAGGCGCTCAATACCGACCGCAAGCTCGCCGAAAGCTACGCCAAGGCTGCGAACGTGGTGCAGCCCATGCTGTTCACGCTTGGCGAGCCGCGCGGCCGCCCGGACAAGCCGCTGCCGCCGTTCGCGCTCAAAAACGCGATATCGGCCAAGGGCGGCGGCGAAGCGCTGGCGTTTCCGACTTCCGCGGTGCGCCTGCCGATCGATGCGATCGGCGCGACCGCGGCCGGGCTCGGCCACCTGAACGCGTATCCGGACGTCGACGGCGGCATCCGCACCGAGCCGCTCGCGGTGCAGTACTTCGACCAGGTTTTTCCCTCGATGTCGATGATGATCGCGGCGCGAAGCCTGAATCTCGGTCCCGCCGACATCCGGGTGCAGGCCGGCGAGAGCGTCTCGCTCGGCAAGCTGCGCATCGGCACCGACCCGTTGCTGCAGATGTACACGTATTTCTACAAGGACCGCGACAACCGGTCGGCGTTTTCCGTCGACTCGTTCTACGACGTCGCGAGCGGAAAGATTCCGACCGCCAAGTACGCCGACCGCATCGTGCTGATCGGTCCCACGGCGGCGGGTCTGGGCAGCACGTCGGTGACGCCGGTTTCGCCGGCGATGCCCGGCGTCCTGACGCTCGCGCATTCGGTCTCCTCGATCCTGCAGGAGCATTTTTTCGTTGCGCCGCCCTGGGCCCATTGGGCCGAGCTCGTGCTTTTCCTGCTCGTCGCCGCCTACCTCGTCGCGCTGCTGCCGCGCCTCGCGGCGGGGCCGGCGCTCGCGATCTCGGGGGCCGTGTTCGTCGCCCTGATCGCGATGCACTTCGCCCTCATGGTCACGAGCGCGATGTGGCTGCAGCTCATGCTTCCGGCGACGCTGCTCGTGGTCGGTCACGGTGCGCTCGTTTCCAAGCGCTTCATCGTCACCGAGCGCGCCAAGGTCAAGTCGGACGAGACCTCCGCGGAGTCGAACCGCATGCTCGGCCTTGCCTACCAGGGCCAGGGGCAGCTCGACATGGCGTGGGACAAGTTCCGCCAGGTACCGCTCTCCGAGGGGCTGCTCGACAACCTGTACAACCTCGCGCTCGACTTCGAGCGCAAGCGCCAGTTCAACAAGGCCGAGACCGTGTTTCGCCACATGCACGGATTCAATCCCAAATTCCGCGATCTCGAGCAGCGGCTGTCGCGCGCGAAGCAGCTCTCCGAGACCGTGATGCTCGGAGGCGGCGCGGCGGCCGGGCGCACCAACGTGTCGATTCTGGGAGAGGGTGGAACGGTCGAAAAGCCGATGCTCGGCCGCTACCAGGTCGAGAAGGAGCTGGGCAAGGGCGCCATGGGCGTGGTCTATCTCGGCAAGGATCCGAAGATCGGACGCGTGGTCGCGATCAAGACGATGGCGCTGTCGCAGGAGTTCGAAGCCGATGAACTCGCCGAGGTGAAGGAGCGTTTTTTCCGCGAAGCCGAGACCGCGGGGCGGCTTTCGCATCCGAACATCGTCACGATCTACGACGCGGGCGAGGAGCACGACCTGTGCTACATTGCGATGGAGTTGCTCAAGGGAGGCGACCTGGTGCCGTTCTGCAAGCCGGGCAACCTCCTGCCGGCGGAAAGGGCCGTTTCCATCGTGGCGCGCGCCGCCGAGGCGCTGGGCTACGCGCACAAGCAAGGCGTCGTGCATCGCGACGTCAAGCCGGCGAACATCATGTATCACCCGGACACCGACACGCTGAAAGTGACCGACTTCGGCATCGCGCGGCTCACGGATTCGTCGAAGACAAAAACCGGAATGGTGCTCGGCACGCCCTCGTACATGTCGCCCGAGCAGCTGGCGGGAAAGAAGATCGAGGGGCGCTCGGACCTGTTCTCTCTGGCGGTGAGCCTGTATCAGATGCTGTGCGGCAAGCTGCCCTTCGAGGGCGAATCCATGGCGCAGCTGATGTTCAAGATCGCCAATGAGCCGCCCGCCGACATCCTTGCCGTGAACTCCGCGGTCGCGCCGGGACTGGTGGCGTTCCTTGCCCGGGCGATGGCGAAAAACCCGGACGATCGTTTCCAGTCGGGCGAGGAGTTTGCGCAGGCCTTGCGCGCGGCGCTGAGCGCTGCGCCGCAGCCGGCCGCAGCGCCGTCGCCACCCGCGGCGGCGGGCGGCGTCCGGAGCGTCGACATCGAGCTGTAACGGCGCGATGGACCTCAGCCAGGTACTCGAGGTTGCGAGCTGCACCGATCCCGGCATGGTCCGATCGCACAACGAGGATTCGATCGCCAGCGACTCCGCCTCGGGGCTCGTCGTGCTCGCCGACGGCATGGGCGGGTACAACGCGGGCGAGGTGGCGAGCGGGATGGCCACGACGGTCATCACCACCGAGATGCGCCAGCTGCTTGCCAAGGTGCGCCCGTTCGATCTCGACTCCGAGACGAACGGCCCGATCGCCGCGCGCCTGATCCGCGACCAGGTGCGCAAGGCGAACGTTTCGATCTTCCAGGCGGCGCAGAGCCAGCCGCAGTACGCCGGAATGGGCACGACCCTCGTGGTGTGCCTGTTCTACGACAACAAGGTGCTGGTCGCGCACCTCGGCGATTCGCGGCTGTACCGCCTGCGCGGCGACGATTTCCGGCAGATCACGCGCGACCACTCGCTGCTGCAGGAGCAGATCGACTCGGGGCTGATCACGCCGGCGCAGGCGAAGAACGCGCAGCACAAGAACCTGGTGACCCGGGCGCTCGGCATCGACCCCTCGGTCGAGCCCGAGATCCACGAGTACGACGCCAGCCCCGGCGACATCTACCTGCTGTGCTCGGACGGGCTGTGCGACATGGTGGACGACGACGATATCGGGATGACGCTGCGCGCGCTGGGGGCGAACCTCGGACTGACGGCGCAGCAGCTGGTGCAGATGGCGAATGACAACGGCGGCCGCGACAACGTATCGGTTATACTCGTTCGCGTACTGCGGGAGTATCCGGGGGCGCGCGGCGTGGTCGGCAAGCTCTTTGCGTGGCTAAAATGACTCCCAGGGATCGGTCATGGCGAAACTGATACTCAGCATGGACGGGCTGGTGCTCAAGGAGATTGCGCTCTCCAAGGAGCGCACCACCATCGGCCGCAAGCCGCACAACGACGTGCAGATCGACAACATCGCCGTGAGTGGCGAGCACGCGGTGATCGTCAGCATCCAGAGCGATTCGGTGCTCGAGGACCTGGGCAGCACCAACGGGACGGTCGTGAACGGCAAGCCGATCAAGAAGCATTTCCTGCAGGACGACGACGTCATCGAACTGGGAAAATACAAGCTCAAGTTCGTGCAGGAAAAGTCCCAGCCGCAGCCGGCGCAGACCGTCGCCAAGGCCGATTTCGAGAAGACCATGGTGCTGCGCCCGGGCGCGATGAAGGCGGCCGTGGAGCAGGCGAAGTCGATGGCCGCGGGCGGGCAGCCGGCAACCGCCGAGGCCGCGCGCGCAGCCGCCGTCCAGCAGGCGGCGAGCAGCGCGGCTGCGACCGGCATTGCCGACAAGGACGCCGCCGCCGCGCCAGTACGCGCCGCGCCGCTGGCTCCAGCCCCCAGGGGTGTGCCTGCGGCGCCGCCGCCGGCCGCTGCGGCAGCGCAGCAGGCGGCAGCACCCGCGACCGCGGCCGCCGCATCCGCACCAGCCGCAGCGCCGACGCCTGCCCCTGCCCCTGCGCCGAAGCCGGCGCAGATCATGGGCGCGATCCAGCTTCTTTCCGGGGCCAACGCCGGAAAGGAACTCGAGCTGCTCAAGCCGCTCACCACGCTTGGCAAGCCCGGTGTGCAGGTCGCCGTGCTCACCCGTCGTCCCCAGGGGTACTTCATCACCCACGTCGAGGGCGCCAAGCAGCCCGCGGTCAACGGCCAGGCGATCGGCAACGCGCCCCATCCGCTGAAGGATCACGACGTGATCGAGCTGGCCGGCGTGAAGATGGAATTTTTCCTGAAGGGGTGAAACCCCGCCGAGCGGGCGTGCGGTTGTCTTCCCGGATGCGCGAGTGAAACAGCATATCGTCCGGATCGCGCTCGGGCTCGCGATCACGCTCTTCTTCGCCGGCCACGCCGCGCGGTTCTTCGAAGTCGGCATCATCACCCAGCTCGACAACATCATCTACGACGCGCGGCTCACGCTGACCATGCCGCGCGGGGTCGACAGCCGCGTCGTCATTCTCGA
This sequence comes from uncultured Enterobacteriaceae bacterium, assembly GCA_964638135.1. GTDB lineage: Bacteria > Pseudomonadota > Gammaproteobacteria > Burkholderiales > SG8-39 > 2-02-FULL-66-14. Next base: position 7,545 of record CAZXAR010000104.1, read on the forward strand.
CATCGACGAGAAAAGCCTGCAGGAACTCGGGCACTGGCCGTGGCCGCGCAACCTGATGGCGCGGATCATCGACGCGCTGTTCGACCAGTACCAGGTCGCGATCGTCGGGTTCGACGTGGTGTTCGCCGAGGCCGACTACTCCTCGGGCATCCGCGCGCTCGACCAGTACGCGCAGAACGAGCTGAAGGAGATCCCCGGGTTCCTGAATGCCTACCGGCAGATGCGCCCGGAGCTCGACTACGACGGGCTGTTCGCGAAGAGCCTGAAGGACCGCAAGGTCGTGCTCGGCTACTACCTCAACAGCGAGAAGGATTCGAAGCGCATCGCCGCCATCCCGGAGCCGGTGCTCCCCAAGGGGACCTTTTCCGGCCGCAACATCGCGTTCACCTCCTGGGTCGGCTACGGCGGCAACCTGTCGGAGTTCCTCAAGAACGCCGCCAGCGCAGGCCATTTCAATCCGTTCACCGATTCCGACGGCGTGGTGCGCCGCGTGCCGCTGATCGCGGAACTCGACGGCGCCTACTACGAGGCGCTTTCGCTTGCGATGGTGCGCACGCTGCTCGAATTTCCCAAGGTCGAGCCCGGCTTTGCGGCCGGCGGCGCGATGCAAAAGGGCTATTCCGGGCTGGAGTGGCTGCGCGTCGGGCCGCTGACGATCCCGGTGGACGAGACGGTGAGCGCTCTGGTGCCCTACCGCGGCCACAAGTTCAGTTTTCCGTACATCTCGCTCACCGACGTCGTGGCCGGCCGGGTGAATCTCGGACAGCTGAAGGGAAAGATCGCGCTGGTCGGCACCACCGCGCCGGGCCTGCTCGACCTTCGGACCACGCCGGTGGACAGCGTCTATCCGGGGGTCGAAGTGCACGCCAACATGATCGCCGGAATTCTCGACAAGCGGATCAAGCAGAAGCCGGCGTACATCATCGGCGCGGAGGTGATCCTGCTCGTGGGCGGCGGCGTGCTGCTCGCGATCCTGATCCCGATGCTCTCGGCGTTCTGGGCGACGCTCGCCGCCACGGTGCTGCTGGCGTTCACCGTCAGCGTGAACGTGCTGGTGTGGAACAACGCCGATACCGTGCTGCCGCTCGCCTCGTCGCTGCTGATGGTGTTCTCGCTGTACACCATGAACATGGCCTACGGCTACTTCGTCGAATCGCGCTCGAAGCGCCAGTTCACGGAGCTGTTCGGCCAGTACGTTCCGCCCGAACTGGTCGACAAGATGGCGCAGGACCCCGAGAAGTACAGCATGGAGGGCAAGGAGGAGACGCTCACGGTGCTCTTCTCCGACGTGCGCGGCTTCACGACCATTTCGGAGAGCCTTTCCGCGCGCGACCTTTCGCTCTACATCAACGACTACCTCACCGCGATGTCGCTGGTCATCCGCGGCCATCACGGCACGCTCGACAAGTACATCGGCGATGCGATCATGGCGTTCTGGGGCGCGCCGGTGGAGGACGCGGCGCACGCGCGCAACGGCGTCGTGACCATGTTGGCGATGCAAAAGCGCGCCGCGGAACTCAACGAGGAATTCAAGGCGAAGGGCTGGCCCGCCTTCAAGATCGGCATCGGCGTCAATACCGGCCGCATGCGCGTCGGCGACATGGGCTCGAAGCTGCGCAAGGCCTACACGGTCATGGGCGATCCGGTGAACCTCGGCTCGCGCCTGGAGGGGATCACCAAGCAGTACGGCGTCTCGATGCTGGTCGGCGAGGAGACGAAAAAGCTGGTGCAGGACGTGGTGTTCCGCGAGGTCGACCGCGTCCGCGTCAAGGGCAAGGACTACGCCGTCTCGATCTACCAGCCCCTCGGCATGGACGGGGAGGTGGACAAGAAAGCGCTCGATGCGCTCAAGCTTTGGAACCAGTGCCTCAAGCATTACCGGGCACAGGAGTGGGACCAGGCGGAGGTCGCGCTGCTCAACCTGCAGCGGATGGATGCCGACTGCGGGCTGTACCAGATCTATTCCGAGCGGATCGCGGGGTACCGCAAGCACCCGCCCGAGCCCGGCTGGGATGGCGTCACCAAGTTCGACACGAAATAGGCGCGCTGCAGTCGCGGCGACGCGAAAACGACCTTCGCGACACACGGCGAGCGCGGTTGAATCTTTGCATGGCAGGGGCTAGGATAGGCGCGAGAGGGCGCCGCCGGCGGGATTGCCGCGCCCTGTCGCTCCCAGCGCAATACGGGATCGGAGGATCGGAATGAGTGCAGTACTCAGCCAGCAGGCCACGACGCAGGGCGACGCCGGCGCGCGGCTGCAGTTCCAGAAGCGGCTTCAGGCTGTCACCAACAAGATCCATTCGACGAGCAACGTCGACGAGATCATGCTGGAGGTGAGCGCCGACATCTGCGCCCTGTTCAATGCCGACCGGCTCACGGTGTACTCGGTGGGCGAGGACAAGCAGACGATCATTTCCAAGGTCAAGACCGGCCTCAACTCGTTCAAGGACCTGAAGCTGCCGATCGCCGAGCATTCGATCGCCGGCTACGCCGCGCTCGCGAAGAAGATGGTCAATCTCAGGGACGTGTACGACGAAGTGGAGCTGAAGACGGTCAACCCGAACCTGCGCTTCCTGCAGGAGGTCGACCGGCGCACCGGCTATCGCACCAAGCAGATGCTGGTCGCCCCGGTCGTGGATGGACAGAACCAGGAGCTGGTCGGCGTCATCCAGCTGATCAACAACAAGGCGGGCCTGCCGTTCGGACCGCAGACCGAGGAGGGTGTCGCCGAGCTCGCGCAGACGCTCGCGATCGCCATGAAGCAGCGGCAGAAGCCGCTGATGGTCAAGACCAAGTACGACCACCTGGTTTCCGACGCCGTCCTTTCGGCCGGCGAATTCGAGCTGGCCGCGCGGCAGGCGCGGAAAAAAGCGCTCGACATCGAGCAGGTGCTGATCGACGAGTTCCAGGTCAAGATCCCGGCGATCGGCCAGGCGCTCTCGAAGTTCTTCGGCGTTGCCTACGAACCGTTCAAGAGCGACCGGGTCAAGCCCTTCGACCTGCTGAAGAACCTCAAGCGCGAATACGTCGAATCGAACCAGTGGCTGCCGATCGACGACACCAAGGAGGGGCTGGTGGTGCTGTGCCCCGATCCGGAGCGCATCCGCAGTTCGCGCATCGCGTCGAACGTGTTCCCGAAGGCGCGAATCCTCTTCAAGGTCACGACGCACAAGGAGTTCAAGGAAACGGTGAACCAGTTCTACGGCGCCGAGGCCGTGGATACGGGAGGGGACATCGGCGACCTTCTCTCCGAGATGCAGGACGACACCAGCGAGGGCATCGAAGGCGCCGCGGACGAGGTTTCCGCCGCGGCCGACAACGAGCTCGTCAAGCTGGTCAACAAGATCGTCGTCGATGCCTACAACCAGGGTGCTTCGGACATTCACATCGAGCCCTACCCCGGGAAGGCCAAGACCGAAGTCCGCCTGCGCAAGGACGGGTCGCTGCAACCCTACATCGAGGTGCCGGCGAGCTACCGCGCGGCGATCGCGGCGCGGATCAAGATCATGTGCGACCTCGACATCTCGGAGAAGCGCAAGCCCCAGGACGGCAAGATCAAGTTCAAGAAATTCGGGCCGCTCGACATCGAGCTGCGGGTGGCGACGATCCCCACCCAGGGCGGCGTCGAGGACATCGTGATGCGGATCCTCGCCGCCGGCGAGCCGATCCCGCTCGACAAGCTCGGCCTCACCAAGCGCAACGAGGAGAACCTGAAGAAGACGGTCGAAAAGCCCTACGGCCTGTTCTTCGTCTGCGGCCCGACCGGCTCGGGCAAGACCACCACGCTGCACTCGGTGCTCAAGTACCTGAACACGCCGGACACCAAGATCTGGACTGCCGAGGACCCGGTGGAGATCACGCAGAAGGGGCTGCGCCAGGTCCAGGTGAACAAGAAGGCGGGGCTCGATTTCGCCGCCGTAATGAAGGCGTTCCTGCGCGCCGACCCCGACATCATCATGGTCGGCGAGATGCGCGACAAGGAAACCACGGGAACGGGCATCGAGGCCTCGCTCACCGGGCACCTCGTGTTCGCCACGCTGCACACCAATTCGGCGCCGGAATCGATCATCCGCCTGCTCGACATGGGCATGGACCCGTTCAACTTCGCCGACGCGC
>CAZXAR010000105.1:0-11186 GCA_964638135.1 uncultured Enterobacteriaceae bacterium
CGCCGGGCCGCCGTCAGGCGGCCAAGCGGAATTCGTACCGCGCGGTCTCGCCCTCCGCGCCCTCGGGATCGAACGCACGCTCCGCGAACTGAATCCGGCCGCTTTGCTCGAGGAGGAGGACGGTAGCGCAGCGTGTTCCGTAGACAGAAGTGACTATCCTGGCCGGCTCGAGCACGCCGAATAGCGGCTCGATCGCCGGACCTGTTTCGAGCGCGCGCGCGAACTGCTCTTTCGGCGCGGCGACTTCGGGCGTGTCCAGCAGCAGGTTGCCCAGACCGTAGATGCCTGGCTCGAGCTTTCGGGGTTCGCTGTCGCGGTTGGAACACCACCACAGCTCTTCGCGGTCCGTCGCGAGCAGGTTGAAGCCGCTGTAGCTCGCCAGAGTGAGACTTGCGACGTACTGCGCGGGCTTCACTCCGTTAAGCAGGAAGTGCGTCACCAGCGCCCCGCGCGACTGGGCGGCGCCTGGCTCCCGTCCGCCGCGGTAGTTCGTGACCGCGGCGAAGCGCCCGTCGCGCGTCACGCCCATCCAGGTGCCCATCGCTTCGAGGTCGCGCCCGGCGAGGATCCGGGGCTCGTCCTTCCAGAAGGCCGCCGCCGCGGCCGGCCGGGCGTGGAATTCGTCGCGGTTTGCCGCGACGATCAGCGGAAACTCAGGATGAACTCGCCAGCCGAGTACGATCAGGCACATTCCGCGCCTTCAGTTGCTGAAAGAGCTGGAAGGCCTGCTGCGGCTTTTCCTTCTTGTGGACCACCGCGCCGACCGCCTGGATCATCGCGACCGGATCCTCGGACTGGAAGATGTTGCGCCCCATGTCCACGCCGGCCGCGCCCTGGTCGAGCGCCTCGTAGGCCATGGTGAGCGCATCGAGCTCGGGCAGTTTCTTGCCGCCGGCGATCACGATCGGCACCGGGCAGCCCGCGCAGATGCGCTCGAAGCCTTCCTCGACGAAGTAGCTCTTGACGTAGTGCGCGCCGAGCTCGGCGGCGATGCGCGTCGCAAGGCCGAAATAGCGCGCATCCCGCTTCATCTCGGCGCCGACGCCGGTGACCGCCATGGTCGGGATGCCGACGCGGTTGCCGGTGTCGATGAGTTGCACGAGGTTCTTGATCGACTGGTGCTCGTACTCGGCGCCGATGTAGATCTGCGTCGTGATCGCCGCGGCGTTCAATCGCACCGCATCCTCGATGTCCACAGCGACGGCCTCGCGCGAGAGCTCGGTGAGAATGCTCTGACCCCCGGAGCAGCGCAGCACGACGGCGTTGGTGGCCGAGGGAGGAATCACCGAGCGAAGCGCGCCGCGCGTGCACATGAGCACGTCCGCATACGGGATGAGCGGCACGATGCTCAGGTCGATGCGTTCCAGCCCGGTGGTCGGTCCCTGGAAATAGCCGTGGTCGAAGGCGAGCATCACGGTGCGCCCGGAGGCCGGGTTGAAGATGCGCGCGAGACGGTTCTGCATGCCCCAGTCGAGCGCACCGTTGCCCTTCACGTAAAAAGGCCGGTTCTCCTGGGGAATGCCGATCCCGAAATCCTTGCCTTCCCTGACGTCGTCCTTGTCCGCCATGCTGTAGTCCCGCCAGTCGTCGCCCGTGCCGCGCGCGCTTACTATACCGCCTGGAGGATTTCCATGTACGCCGTGATCTGCTTCGATGTCACGCCGCGTAGGGAAGGGCGAGCAATTCGAGCGGCGCGCCGCCCGCCTCGGCGCGCACCGCGGCGCGCGCTTCGAGCGTCGAGATCTGCAGCACCGCAAGCGCTTCGCCGCCCGCGGCGTTCACCACGGTGCCGCTTGCCTGGCCGGGAAAATCGTCGCTGTACAGGTCCTGCCCGGGCGCGAGCGGCACCGGAGCGCGCACGCGCACCATGCGGCGCTTCATCTGACCACGATATTGCGAGCGCGCGACCACCTCCTGTCCGGGGTAGCACCCCTTCTTGAAATCGAGCGCGCCGATGCGCTCGAAATTCACCATCTGCGGCACGAACAGGTCCTGCGTCGCCTGGGTGACCTGCGCCATGCCGGCGCGGATGTCCTCGAGCGCCCAATCCTGCGACGTCGCGTTCGTCTCGATGCGCGACTTGCCAAGGAGGAGAAAGCGCTCCGCGGCGAGGCGCACCGCGCGCCACCCGGAGCCCGAAGCAACGCCGAGGGGTTCGGGCGGGAGCGGGATGCCGAGCGCTTCAAGCCGCGCCGCGCAACCATCGCCCCACAGGCCGTACTGCATCCATTCCTGCGAAGCGTCCGAGAGTTTCATCTTGGAGCGCAGCACGAACATCGCCAGACGCTTGGCGACCGGCGGCGCGAGATCGCGCGCAAGCTGCAGCAGGTAGCCGCCTTCGTGCGGCACGACGAGAAAGGAGGCAAGGAGCCGCCCCTTCGCCGAACACCAGCCGGCAAGGCAGGCACGGTCCGCGGCGAGCGCCTCGATGTTGTTGGTAAGCTGCGCGTGCAGAAACGCGCGCGCGTCGGACCCGGTCAGGTGCAGCAAACCGTGCCGGTCGAGTTCCGCAGTCTTCGTCAGTGTCATCGTAAAATGCTTTAATTTTAGTAGGTTCCGTTGCTTCGGACGCTCCTCGGTCTGCTCGTACTCGCGCTGCTCGCTGCCGCAGGCTACGCTGCCTGGTACGTGGCGACTCCGGTCGCGCTATTCAAGATTCCCGCCGAGGTGGAAATTCCGGAAGGAAGCGGCTTTCGCGCCGCCGCTCAGCGGCTCGAGGGGGCAGGGGTCGGAGTAGGCCGGATCCAGTTCGAGCTGATGGCGCGCGCTTTGGGCCGCGCGCGCGACGTCAAGGCGGGTAGCTACGAATTTGCCACGCCGCTCAAGCCGCTCGAGCTGCTTGACAAGCTCACGCGCGGCGATGTCATGCAGGCGGAACTCAAGGTGATCGAAGGCTGGACCTTCCGGCAGATGCGCGCGGCGCTCGATGCGCACCCCGGCCTGCGCCACGACACGAAGGATCTCGCCGACGCCGAAATCCTCGCCAGGCTGGGCGCAGTCGAATCGCATGCCGAAGGGCTTTTCTTTCCCGACACCTATCTTTTCGCCAAGGGATCGAGCGACTTCAGGCTCCTGCGGCGCGCGCATTCGGCGCTGCGACGACATCTCGCGCAGGAATGGGACGAGCGCGATCCCTCGGTGCCCTACCAGACGCCGTACGAAGCGCTCGTCATGGCCTCGATCATCGAAAAGGAAACCGGGCGCGCCGAGGAGCGCGAGCGGATCGGCGGTGTGCTCGTGAACCGGCTGCGCATGGGGATGCTGCTGCAGGTCGATCCAAGCGTGATCTACGGGCTGGGCGAGAAGTTCGACGGCAATCTGAAAAGAATCCACCTTCTCACCGACGGTCCCTACAACACCTACACGCGCTCGGGCCTGCCGCCGACGCCGATCGCGCTCACGGGGTTGGCGTCGCTGCGCGCGGCGTTGCGCCCCGCGAAGACCGACTCGCTCTACTATGTCGCGCGCGGCGACGGAACGAGCGCGTTCTCGCGCACCCTCGAGGAGCACAATCGTGCCGTGCGAAAATACCAGTTGAATGACAGACGCTAGCAGGCGCGGCCGCTTCATCACGCTCGAAGGCGTGGACGGCGCCGGAAAATCGACCCACATTCCCTGGATCGCGCGGCGGCTGCGGGCGGCCGGACATACGGTGCTGGTGACCCGCGAGCCGGGCGGCACGCCGCTTGCGGAAAAGCTGCGCGCGCTCATCCTCTCCGAGCCGATGGATCCGCTTGCCGAGACGCTGCTTCTGTTCGCGGCACGGGCGAATCACGTTCAGCAGGTGATCCGCCCGGCGCTCGAGCGCGGCGAGTGCGTCCTGTGCGACCGCTTCGGCGATGCCACCGTGGCCTACCAGAACGGCGGCAAGGGCGTGCCGATCGCGCTCATCGAGCGGCTCGGCGAAGCAACCCACGACGGGCTGATGCCGGACCGAACGCTGGTGTTCGATTGTTCCTACGAAGTGAGCCGCAGGCGCCTCGCCGGCGCCGGGCGCACGCTCGATCGGTTCGAGCGCGAAGACCAGGCGTTCTTCGATCGGGTGCGCGCGGCCTACGCGAAGCTAGCGCGCAAGGACCCGGAGCGCGTACGCCTGATCGACGGCACCAAGGACGTCGAGCAGATCAAGCGGGAACTGGAGAAGCACCTCTGAGAACGGATTACGCGTGAGCATACTCGCGCTCCAGTCGCAGGCGTGGGAGCGGCTGGTGGGCCGCAGCGAGCGCCTGCCGCATGCGCTGCTGCTGCACGGGCCGCAAGGGGTTGGAAAGCTGCAGCTCGCCGAGCGCTTCGCCCAGCTGCTGCTGTGCGAGGCTGCGGAGCGGAACGTCAGCCCGTGCGGACGCTGCGACGGCTGCCGGTGGTTTGCCGCGGGAAACCATCCCGATGTGCGTTTTGTCGAGCCTGAGGCGATCGCGCGCCAGGGCGCCGGCGACGAGGAAGCCGAAGGCGAGGAACGTCAAAAGCGCAAGCCGAGCGCCGAGATCCGGATCGAGCAGATCCGCGCGCTTGCCGACTTCCTGTACATCGGTTCGCATCGCGGCCGCCTGCGGGTGGCGATCGTGCATCCCGCCGATGCGATGAACCCGCACTCGGCAAGCGCGCTGCTGAAAAGCCTCGAGGAACCACCGGCGGCGGCGGTGTTCCTGCTGGTGACGCATCGACCGTCGCACCTGCTCCCTACGGTCCGCAGTCGCTGTGTCGCCGTGCCGGTGCCGCTGCCTGCGGCCGCAGCGGCGCGCGTCTGGCTCGAAGCACAGGGTGTGCAGGATCCGGCCCGCTGGCTCGCATTTGCGGCGGGTGCGCCGCTACGGGCGTTCGAATACGCAAGCGGCGAGCTTGGCGCACAGGTCGAGCGGCTGCTCGCCGCGCTTGCCGCAGGCGATGGGGCTGCCTTAGAGCGGGTGAACAGCCGCGAGGAACTCGAACTGGTGGCCGAGGTCCTGCAAAAGCACGCTCACGACGGGGTGCTAGCGTCCTTCGGGCTGCCGCGACGCTTCACGCCCGCGGGGACGGCGATACCCCGCGACCGCCGCAAATGGCTCTCCTACGCGAGGGAAATGGGTCGCAATCGGGCGCTGGCGCGCCACACTCTGAACCCCAGGCTGCACGCCGAAGTGATGCTCGCGGGCATTCCCGAGACGTGATGTAGAACATGCATAGGATTTTGCAAGCTGCTGTTATATCTATACTTTGTTACACTGGTTCGATCGCTTACGGGCAGGCCTATGTGGATCTGCTGAAAGCCGCCCGGGAGGGTGACGCGAAAACTGTGCAGCGGCTGCTGGATCGGGGCCTCGACCCGGATACGGCGGATTCCAACGGCAACACGATCCTCATGCTCGCAGCGCAACTCGGCCACAAGGATCTCGCCCGGCTGCTGGTGAGCCGCCGCGCCAGCATCAACAAGCGCAGTCCGCACGGGGACACCGCCTTGATGATGGCGAGCCTGCGCGGGGACATGGAGATCACGCGGATGCTGGTCGACAACGGCGCCGAGCTGAATCACGCCGGCTGGTCGCCGCTTCATTACGCCGCGTTCGAGAACCGGGCCGAGATCGTGCGCTATCTGATTGGCAAGGGGGCGGAAAGGGATGCGCTGGCGCCGAACGGCTACAGCGCGCTGATGCTCGCGGCGCGCGGCGGACACGTGGAAGCCGCGCGCGCGCTGCTGTACGACGACGTGGACCTCAAGGTGAAGGGGCCCAAGGGCGAAACTGCGCTTTCAATCGCGCAGGACAGAAAGCACAGCGACCTGGTCGAACTTCTCAAGCGGGCCGGCGCGGTGGAATAGCGCGTCGCGGTCAGAGTTAACGAGGTCTGGCCCCCGCGTAATTTAACATAATACACATTGCTAATTAAATCGGTCCCGCGAGGGCATTGGCAGGCGAAGCACCGGGATCCCCTCTTCGATCAGCTCTGCGTGATCTTGGCCCGAAGCCTGACCGCGAATCGAACGCGACGGCGCATGCTTGTAATGGATCCTGCGCGCCTCGTCGGGGAATGCCTCTCCCACGTCTTCCGACTTCCGCAGCATTTCGTCGAGCATGCGCGAATAGAGGATCTGCGCAAGCGCCACCGGATCCTTGCTCGCGGGTTCCGCGGAGTCCTTTTTCGGCTCGGCGGGCGCCGGCAACCCGGCATTGAAGCGAGTCGCCGAAGGCAGGCGGTCGATGTCCTGCGCGCCGCAACTCGGGCATCCCACGAGCCCGCGCTCCTTCTGCGAAGCGAAATCGTCCGCCGAGGCAAACCAGCCCTCGAAGCGGTGTCCGCTCCCGCACTGAAGGTCGAAAACGATCATTGGAGCGATTCTAGCCGATTCGGATACGATGTCCGGCATGATCGCCGACCGGATCGAGGCAAAGTGGATCGAGCTTTTCGCGGACGTGTTCTCACTCTGCAAGGTGGCGCCGGGCGACGTGTGCGCGATCCTTTCGGAATCGCAATCACGCACGCTTAACGTACGGCTCGCCGAGCTTGCGCTGGCGCGCTTGGGGGCGCGTTTCTTCCACGTGACCGTCCCGACTCCACGCCAGAGCGCCCCGGTGCCGATCCGCTCGACCGGCGCTTCGGTCGCGCTGCAGGGACTTGCACCCGCGATCCAGGCGCTCGGCGCCTCGGTGCTGGTGGTCGATTGCACGCTCGAGGGCCTCATGCACGCGGCAGAACTCCCCGCGATCCTGACAGGGGGAGCGCGGGTTCTCTACATCTCCAACGAGCATCCGGATGTGCTCGAGCGTCTCGCCCCCTCCCCCGCCGACGAGCGGAAGGTGAGGGCAGGGATGCGCCTGCTGAAGGACGCAAAGCGCATGCACGTGAGCTCGCCCGCCGGGACCGATTTATCGATCCGGGTCGAAGGCGCGCGCGTCGGCGGCGTCTGGGGCTACACGGAAAACCCGGGGACGCTCTCGCACTGGCCCGGTGGCCTGTGCCTGTGTTTTCCGCAGGCCAACAGCGTCGACGGCACGCTGGTGATCGCGCCGGGCGACCTCAATCTCACGTTCAAGCGCTACGCGGAATCGATCGTGCGGCTGCGTATCGAAAGCGATTACGTGATTGCGATCGAAGGCGCGTCGACCGACGCCGAGCTGATGCGCGCGTATTTCGCCGCGTGGGGCGAGCGCGAAGCCTACGCCGTGTCGCATGTCGGCTGGGGCATGAATCCGCGGGCGCGTTGGGAGGCGCTCGTCCTGTACGACCGGCGCGACGTCAACGGCACCGAGCAGCGCGCCTTCGCCGGGAATTTCCTCTACTCGACCGGCGCCAACGAGGTCGCGGGCCGGCACACGCTCGGCCATTTCGACCTGCCGTTCCGCAGCTGCACCATCCGGCTGGACGGTAAGCTCATCGTGGAGGACGGAAAGCTCGCCGGAGCGCTTGCTTGACCTCGCTCGTGTTCCTGCACGGCGTGGGCGGCGGACATCACGCCTGGGACGCGCAGCTGCCCTTCTTCGCCGAACGCGGCTACGGCGCCCACGCCTGGGACCAGCCGGGCTACGGCGAGAGCGCCGCGGTCGAGCCCTACGATCTCGAGCAGATTTCCGCCGCGCTGGTACGCCTGATCGAGGCGCTCGAAGACGGGCCCGTGGTGCTGGTCGGCCACAGCATGGGTGGCTTCGTCGCGCAGGAAACCTACGCGCGGCACCCCGGACATGTCAAGGCGCTCGCTCTTTGCTTTACCAGCCCGGCGTTCGGCGGCACCGGCAGCGCCTTCGCGCGCCAGTTCGTCGAGGAGCGCCTGAGGCCGCTTGACGAAGGCAAAACGATGGCGGAAATCGCGAAGGCACTCCTGCCCGCGATGCGCGGCACGCGCTCGGAGCCCGGCGGACTCGCTCTGGCCGAGCGCATCATGAGCGCAGTGCCCCCCGAAACCTACCGCAAGGCGGTCGCACTGCTCACGACCTTCGATCGCCGGAGCGAGCTTGCGCGCATCGCCGTGCCGGCGCTTCTCGTCGCGGGCGGCGAGGACAAGGTCGCCCCGGCTTCGGTGATGGAGCGGATGGCGAGCAGGATTCCCGGTGCCGAGTTCTTCCCGCTCGTGGGCTGCGGCCACCTCGGACCGATGGATCAGCCCGACGCCTTCAACGCCGCCCTGCTTTCGTTCCTGCAGCGCCATCGCCTGTGAACGACGAACGCTATTCGATCTGCGGCTCCGGCTACCCCTTGAGCGCGAAGCAGCGCGACCTGCTTGCGCTCGCCGAATCGCTTGGCCCGAAATTCGCGGCACGCGCCGAGCGCTATGACCGCGAGGCAAGCTTTCCATTCGAGAACTATGCCGACCTCAAGCGGGCCGGCCTGCTCGGCCTGTGCATTCCGGAGCGCTACGGCGGCCTCGGCGCGGATCTCAGGAGTTACGCGCTGGTGTCCGCAACCATCGGCAAGTACTGCGGCGCGACCGCCCTCACCTTCAATATGCACGCCTGCTCGATGCTGTGGCCCGGCGCGCTCGCCGACGCGCTCGAAATGAGCGCGGCAGAACGAGCCGAACACGAGCGCCACCGCGCGCTGCATTTCGAGCGCGTGGTCCGGGATGGCGCGATCTACGCACAGCCTTTTTCCGAAGGGAGCGCGGCGGCCGCCGGCCGCGCGCCATTCGGCACGCTTGCCGCGCGCACCGACGGCGGCTGGCGGATCAACGGCAAGAAGATCTTCGCTTCGCTTTCGGGTGCCGCGCACTACTACGGGCTGCTGTGCACCGAGGACAAGCCGGGGCGCACGATGGAGGACACGCTCTACCTCGCGGTCCCGGGCGACGCGCCGGGCTTGAGCATCGTCGGGGACTGGGACCCGCTCGGCATGCGCGGCACGGTCTCGAGGAATCTGGTTTTCCACGACGTCTTCGTCCCCGACCACGCTTCGATGATGCCGCGCGGAATCTACTACCAGGCCGCAAACCGCTGGCCGCACATGTTCACCACCCTTGCGCCGACCTACCTGGGAATCGCGGTCGCCGCCTACGAATTCACGGTGCGGTACCTGCGCGGGGAGGTCGAGGGCATCGCGCCGGTGAAGCGCCGCATGTACGCCACCAAGCAGATCGCGGTCGCGGAAATGTGGGTCAAGCTGGAGCAGACCCGGGCGCTCTTCCTGCGCATGCTCGACGATGCGCGGATCGATCCGCCGAAGGACGCGCGGTTGCGCGCCTACGCCGCCCAGTTCACCATCATGGAAAACGCGAACGAGCTGTGCCGCCTCGCAATCCGCACCTGCGGCGGCCAGTCGATGCTCAAGAACCTGCCGCTCGAGCGGCTGTACCGCGACTCGCGCTGCGGTGCGCTGATGCTTCCCTGGACCGCGGAACTGTGCCTGGACCGGATCGGCCGCGAAGCGCTCTACGAACCGGGCGAAACCGACGACTGAGGCTCCCCGCCGGGGTGCGCCGCCCTACTCCACCTGCAGTTCGACCGCACCGAGCTCGCCGGCTTCGAACCTCACGAGCTGGCCTGCCTTCGGGAACTTCGAGGCAATGAGGCTTCCCGTGATCACGATGTCGCTGCGCCACAGTCCCAGGCCGCGGCCGGCGAGATTGTTCGCCACCCACGCGAGCGCCTCGAACGGATGCCCCATCACATCGGAGCCGCGCCCCTCCCCGATTCGCTTGCCGTCGATCATTGCGACCGCTCGCAACCTGCTGAGATCGATCCGCTTCCAGTCCCGCACCGGAGCGCCGAGCACCGCGCCCTCGTTCCAGGCGTTGTCCGCGATCAGCATCAGCGGATTGGCGGCGACCGCGGTGTAATCGGCATTGCGGTCATCGGCCAGCTCGATCGCGGGCATGACTGCGCCAACCGATTGCGCTACGGTCTCGCGCGTGTACGGTGCGCCGACCACCGGCAGGTCGTCGGCCAATTCGATCGCGATCTCGAACTCGACCAGCAGCCGCACGTAATCGGCCGCGCGCACGCGGGCCGGACTGCGCAGGACGCTTCTTTCAAGCATGTCGCCCGCGATCGAATCGTTCATCCCGACCATGCGGCGCATCGCGGCCGTCGTCAGCGCGATCTTGTAGCCGACGACGGGCCCGAGATTCTCATGGCGCAAACCCACGTACGCTGCCTGGATCGAGTACGCATCGGCCACCGACTGCGGCGCAAGCTCGGACGGCAGCGGCGCGAAGCGCTCGCGGCGCTGGTGGGCATCGTATAGCCACTGTGCGGCGCGCTCGAAGCGGGGTTCCTGGCGGATTGGCTTGCGCATTGCGGCGGCTCGTCCTTCTTGAATGATATCGCCGGCGGGCGACCCCTGCAGCTTTTCCTGATCAGCGGCTCTGCTGGTCGCGTGCCTCGAGGAGGCGCTCGAACGAAAAGCCGTAGCCGCCCCACCGGTCGAACTCCCGCGCCCGCTCGCGCAGTTGCGCCTCGTCCGCAAGCGGATCGCGGGGTGCGGCGAAGACGATCAGGTTGCCGGTTCCGTGGGGCCGGTACAGGTCGGTTGCGGGAAACGCTTCACGGATGCCCCTGATGTAGCCGTCGGCGTCGCGTCCCGCGAGGACATTGAACATCGCGACGCCGGCCGGTTGCAGGCGTTCGCGGATGCTGCGGAAGAACGCCTCGCTTTTGAGGCTCAGGGGATGCCCGCTGCTGTCGGTCCGCTCCCCCGGGTGCAGGTGCGCATCAATGAGAATGAGGTCGTAGCGTTCGGCCGCGCGCTCGAGGTAGTCGCGCCCGTCTGCAACGAAGATCCTCGTTCGCGGTCCCGTGGTGGTTCCGAAGAATTCGCGCGCCACCTCGACCACGGCCGGGTCGATCTCGACCACGTCGAGGCGCACCTCGGGAAAGTGATGATTGATGAAGTGCACCAGCGCGCCGCCGCCCAATCCGATCAGCAGGCAGGAGGCCGCCTGCGGCCGGTACAGGAACGCCAGCATCGCGGCACGCGAATACGCATGCTGCAGCAGGTGCGGCTGGCGCATGTCGATCAGCGTTTCGACGACCTTGCCGTTCCCCTCGCCCGCGAAGTACAGCACCCGCTCGGTGCCCGATTCGAAGACCTGGATATGGGAATACGAGGAACGGACCTCATGAAGCAGGACGCCGCGACAGGACGCCAGGACAAGGCAAAGCGCCGCGAGTGCGGTGCGGCAAACGAGGGGCATGAGTCCGCGCGCGGTGGCAGGCATGAATCAGGCTCTTGGTGCCCGGGGCCGGAGTCGAACCGGCACGGCCTTGCGGCCTGGGGATTTTAAG
>CAZXAR010000106.1:0-11085 GCA_964638135.1 uncultured Enterobacteriaceae bacterium
GCGCAAGTTCATCTACGCCTACTGGCCGGAGTTCGATACGCTCGCGCACAAGCACGGCGTCGCCAGCCCGCCGACACGCGCAGAGTTCGAACGCGTGGACGCAGCCTTCGAGGACCTCATTGCCCGCCTTGCGGGCACCGAGACGCTGCTCGTCGCCACCGCCGATCACGGCTTTCTCGACAGCGCCGAGAGCGAGTGCCTTGCGCTGGAGAGCGCGCCGGGGCTGGCGGCGATGCTCCGCTTCCCGCTGTGCGGCGAACGGCGCGCCGCGTTCTGCCACGTGCAGGACGGGCGCGTCGCGGAGTTCACCGCCCGCGCGCGCGACTGGCTCGCGGAGCGCGCCGAGGTGCGGCCGAGCCGCGAGCTCGCCGAAGAGGGCTGGTTCGGCCCCGGGCGCGCGCACGCGCAGTTCGCCGAGCGCATCGGCGATGTCGCGTTCATCATGAAGGACTGCTACACGGTGAAGGACTGGACGCCCGGCGAAGCGCGCCATCTGCATATCGGCAACCACGGCGGCATCAGCGACGACGAAATGCGCATTCCGCTCGTCGTCGCGCACCTCTAGGAGACGGCATGAAGGCGAAGGCGAACGGCATCGAGATCTACTACGAGCTCCACGGCAAGGAAGGCGCGCCCTGGCTGGTCCTCAGCCATTCGCTCGGGTGCAGCGTGCGCATGTGGGACGAGCAGATCGCGGCGTTCGGCGAGCGCTGCCGGATCGTCGCGTTCGACACGCGCGGCCACGGCGCGAGCGACGCGCCGGCCGGCCCGTACACGCTGGAGCAGCTCGCCGACGACCTGAAGGCGCTGCTCGACGAGCTGCATATAACCCGGGCGCATTTCTGCGGACTTTCGATGGGCGGCATGATCGGCGAGACGTTCGCACTGAAATACCCGGGCGTTTTCGCGAGCCTCGCGCTTGCCGACACGACCAGCCGCCAGCCTGCGGATGCCTGGCCGGTGTGGCAGGAGCGGATCCGGATGGCCGAGACGCAGGGCATGCAGGCGCTCGTCGAGCCGACCCTGGGCCGCTGGTTCACCGAGCCCTACCGCAGGGCGCACCCCGAGACGATGCAGCGGATCGGCCAGCTGATCGCCGCCACGCCCGTTGCCGGCTACGTCGGCTGCAGCCACGCGATCCCGAAGATCAACCTGACGGCCCGGCTGAAAGAGATCCGCTGCCCGATCCTGGTGCTGGTCGGCGAATCGGATCCGGCGACGCCGCCCGCGATGGCGCGCGAAATCCACGACCACGCACCGGGCTCGCAGCTCGTAGTCGTCCCCGACGCGGCGCATCTCTCGAACGTGGAGCAGCCCGAGGCGTTCAACCGCGCGCTGGGCGATTTTTTGGCCCGGCACTGATCCGCGCGACGCGGGCGAGTCCCGGGGATCGGCGCGTTGCGACCCGCTCAGATCTTGCGCCCGCTGGCGGCCCAGTAGGGCTCGCGCAGCTCGCGCTTGAGCGTTTTCCCCGCCGCGCTGCGCGGAAAGTCGTCGTGAATCACGACGCGGTTCAGGCGCTGGTATCTGGCCGAGACGCGCTCGTTGATCCAGTCGCACAGCTCTTGCGCGCTCGCGGCACCCGGCGCCGCGAGGATCACCGCAGCAACCGGGGTTTCGCCCCACTTCTCGTCCGGCACCCCGAACACCGCCACCTCGCGGACCGCGGGGTGGCGCGCCGCGATCTCCTCGATATCGCGCGGATAGACCTTGACTCCGCCCGAATCGATCATGTCCTTCTTGCGGTCGACGAGGTAAAGATAGCCCTCCTCGTCCACAAAGCCCATGTCGCCGGTGTAGAGCCAGCCCTCGCGCAGGGCCTGCGCCGTAAGGTCGGGGCGCTTGTAGTAGCCCTGCATCAGGAACGGCCCGCGACCTGCGATCTCGCCCACTTCGGCGGCAGCAGCGTCGGTCCCGTCCTCGCGCACGATGCGCATCTCGTTGTAAGGCGCCGGGATCCCGACCGAGCCGCTCTTTCGCGCCGCCTCGGTCTTGTCCAGGATGGTAAGGAACCCTTCGGTAAGTCCGTAGAGTTCGTGAAAACGCCCGGGAAGAAGCGCGTTCAGCCGATCCTTGTGTTCCTGCAGGAGCGGCGCGCCAAGCGACAGGATCATCTGGAGCGAGGCGAGCTTCTCTGGCGAGAACGCCGGCGAGCCGAGGATCGCGATGATCTGCGTCGGCACTGCCATCATGTGCGTCACCTTGTAGCGCGCAATCGTCTCGATCGCCTGCGCGGCGTCGAACTGGCGCAGCACGATGTAGTGCCCGCCCTGGTAGAAGGTCGGCATCAGGGTGACGAAGGCACCGTTGAAGATGAGGGCGCCCGCGTGCAGTGCGACCGATTCCGGCGCGACGCGGAACGCCGAGCCGAGGATGAGGCAGTACATGGAGCGCGTGAAATGCGAATGCATGATGCCCTTCGGGAGCCCCGTGGTCCCGCTCGTGTACATGATGTTGTAGAGATCGTCCTCCGCCATGCCGGGGTCCGGCGGCGGCACCGGCGAGGCGCTTGCCGAAAGCGCCTGATAGTCGAGAAACCCGGGCTCGGCGCCATCCACCAGGAGCAGGCGGCTGCGCAGCTCCGCTGAAAACCCCTCCGCGATCTCGCGGATGACCCCCGTCATCGTGCGCTGCGTGATCAGGCAGCTTGCATCCGAGTCGCGCAGCAGGCTCGCGAGACCGCCCGGAAGCAGGAGCGGCGAGAGCGGAACCAGCGCCGCGCCCAGCGCCGGCACCGCCCAGTAGGTCTCGAGCAGCGCCATCGAATTGCCGGCCACGGTGGCGACCTTGTCGCCCTTGCGCACGCCCAGCGTGGCGAGCATGCCGGCAACGCGGTTCACGCGCGCCGCAAAGCCGCGCCAGTCGAGCGTCGTCCCATCGAACGTGACCGCCGGCATGGAAGGGCGGAAGCGCGCATGGCGATTGACGAGCGTGGCGAGCTGAAGCATCACGATGGTGGCCCTCCTCGCGCGGTCAATTCCATGCCGCGCCGATGCCTTTGAGACCGCAGTCGAAGAATTCGAGCGACTGCTCGAGCACGCAGGCGCGCCAGCGCGCCTCGGCCGGGTAATACGCGTGCTCATACTCGCGCTGCACTTCGCGTGCACGCTCCGGCTCGCGCGAACCGTGAAAGCGCAGCCAGCGCTGCGCCAGCGCGGCGCGCTGGATGCCTTCGCGCGGCAGCGTACCGAACTCGATCACCACCGCGGTAATCTCGGCCTGGGGCACCATCGCGGCGAAGGCGTCGATGAGCGTGCCGCTGTAGACCGCGAGCGCCTTGTGCGTCACGCCGGCGCGGTTGACCGCGCGCTCGCCCCACCACGCGCGCGCCCGCGCGTAGCCCGCCGAGCCGGCGGCGTGGAAACACAGGTAGACATGCTCGTACCGGGGGCCGATGCCGGTGTGCAGATCGATGAGCGCCACCTGGCGCACGGCCGAAAGGTGCTCCGCCACGGCCTGGCGAAAGGCCCGGTTCGCCCACTGCGGGCGCGATCCCCCGAAATAGATCCCGTCGGGGTGCGAGTACTGCCCGCCGTTGAACGCATCGGAAAAGCTCTGCTCGCCGACCCGCGCCCTGAATTCGTCGAGCGCCCTGAAGGTCGCCGCAACGGCTGCCTCGTCCCAGCGCGGCGGGGTGATCAGCGGGTGCAGCTCCTCGTAACCGGGATTGGCCCGCAGCGGCCGCGAAAAATCCACGAAGTTCCGGTTGAGGTCGACGTTTTCCTCGGTCGTGCGCGTCTTGTGCGCGAAGCCCCACGGATTGTGGGCGTGAAAGAAGACGACCGCCGTGGCCGCGGCGATGCGCGCGGCTCCACCCGATCGCATCCAGTGCGTCTGCGCGGCGGAACCGGCGAAACCCTCGATCCCGTGCGTGCCGCAGCCGGCGAGGAGCACGCGCGATGCCTGTGGCGCGCCGAGCCACGCGACGTCCAGGTACAGCGCCTCTCCGGCCGGGCCGGAGGCGTCCGCCTGGCGGTAGTGGCGGAGCGAAGCGCCGCTCGCGCGTGCCGCATCGAGAAACTTGGCGCGCGCCTCGGCATACGACTCTGCGAACGCGGACAGATCCTCGCTCATCGGCCGCGAGCCTACCATTAGAATCCGCGCAGTGAGCGCGCTCCCGCCGCGGCTGATGCTGGTGGTGTTCTGTCCCTTCGCCGCGGGGTACTTCCTGTCGTTTTTCTTCCGCAACGTCAATGCGGTCATCTCGCGCGACCTGGCGCGCGAATTTTCGCTTTCGCCCTCCGAGCTGGGGCTGCTCACTTCGACCTACCTGCTCGCCTTTGCCGCCTTCCAGCTGCCGCTCGGCGTGCTCCTCGACCGTTTCGGGCCGCGCCGCGTGCTCGCCTGCCTGTACAGCGTCGCCGGCACCGGCGCGCTCGTGTTCGCGCTCGCCCAGGACTTTGCCACCCTTTCGCTCGGGCGGGCGCTGATCGGACTGGGCGTCTCGGGCGGCCTGATGGGCGCGATCAAGGCCTTCACACTCTGGTTCCCGCTCTCGCGCCTCGCGACGCTGAACGGCATCTACCTCGCGATCGGCGGCCTCGGCGGGCTTTCCGCAACCGCGCCGGCCGAGGCGTTGCTCGGGCCGTTCGGCTGGCGCGCATTGTTCTACGGCCTCGCTGCCTTGTCGGTGATGGCGGCGGTGCTGATTTTCTCGGCCGTGCCGGAAAAGCGCCTGCCCGGCGCAGGGCAGACGCTCGGCGCGCAGATTGCGGGGTTCGGGCGCATCTTTTCGGCGCTCGAGTTCTGGCGCATCGCGTTGCCGCTCGTCGTCTGTCACGCCGCGTACCAGGCGCTGCAAGGGCTGTGGCTCGCGCCGTGGCTCTACGACGTCGCGGGGTTGGAGCGCCCCGCGGTCGCAAATTACCTGCTCGCAACCGCGCTTGCCTACGCCATCGGCTCGGTGTTTTTCGGCGTCGCGAGCGACCGCCTGGCGCGCATCGGCATCTCGCGCATGACGGTGTACAAGCTCGGCCAATCGCTGTCGCTCGCCATGTTCCTCCTGCTCGCCGCGGGCGTGACGCAGGGTCTTGCGCCGATCCTCGCCGTCTACGGGTTCACCGCCATCTCGGCCGCACTCGCCTACGCGCTCCTCACACCCCTCTTCCCGCCGGACATGACCGGCCGGGTCAACACCGGCTGCAACGTGCTGATGTTCACCTTCTCGTTCCTGTTCCAATGGGGAATCGGCGCGCTGCTGCGGCTCTTTCCGGTGGCGGACGGCCGCTACGCGCTGCAGGGCTACGCCGCCGCGTTCCTCATTCTTGCCGTGCTGCAGCTTGCCGTGATCGCCTGGCTGCTTCCGATGCGGGAGCCTTCGCGCACGGCCGCTTGACGCCGCGCCCGGGCCCGCCCAGCATGCCACCTGCTGCGGCGCCTCACGCGCCGCGTCACCCAGGCGTACGATCACGCGCTCGTGGACGAAGCGCTCGAAGCCCTCGACGGGAAGGCGGCCGCATGAGCGGCGCGCACCGCAGCTATCTCGGTGTTGCGATCGCCGCAGGGGCGGTGTTCGCGCTCGGACTCGGCATCCGCCAGGCGCAGCCGCTATTCATCTCCGCGATCAATTCGCATACCGCGGTCGGCTACGCGACGATCAGCCTCGCCTTCGGCATCGCGCAGCTGATGTGGGGCATCGCGCAGCCGATCGCCGGTGCGGTCGCCGATCGCCACGGGCCGCGGCCGGTCATGATCGCGGGCGCGGTGCTCATTGCGCTTGGCACCGCGCTGCTCCCGCTCGCCGGCACGGCGCTCGCGCTGATCGTGCTGATCGGAATCCTCGCTTCGAGCGGCGCCGGCGCGATCGGGCCGGCCCTGCTCATGTCCGCCGCCAACCGCTGGATTCCCGAGGCGAAGCGGGCCTTTGCGAGCGGCATCGTCAACGCCGGCGGCTCGTTCGGCCAGTTCACGCTGGTTCCGTTCGCGCAACTGCTGATCGGACTGGCCGGCTGGCAGCCGGCGCTCGTGCTGCTCGGCGCAACCGGTCTTCTTGCCGTGCCGCTGGTGCTGTGGCTGACGAGCAATGCGTCCGCCCCGGCCGCGCATCCGGTCGCGGGCGCCGGCACATTGCGCCAGGCCGTGCGCGAGGCCGCGGGCGATCGCAGCTACCTGCTGCTCAACGTCGGTTTTTTCACCTGCGGGTTTCACGTCGCCTTCATTTCGACGCACCTGCCCGGCGTCGTCGCGAGCTGTCAGCTCCCGGCCACCGTGAGCGCGTGGTCGCTCGCCATCATCGGGCTGTTCAACATCGCGGGCAGCCTCTGGATCGGCAGGGCGATCCAAGAGTGGCGCATGAAACTTGCGCTCTCCGGAATCTACGCCGCGCGCGCGGCGCTGATCGTGGTTTTCTTCTTCTCGCCCAAGACGGAGCTGGCGTTCTTCCTCTTTGCCGCCGGGATCGGCTTCACCTATCTCTCGACCGTGCCGCCGACGATCGGGCTGGTGGCGAAGCTGCATGGCCCGAAGTACCTCGCGACCCTGTTCGGCATCGTGATGCTCTCGCACCAGGTGGGCGGCTTCCTCGGCGCCTGGCTCGGCGGCAAGGCGTTCGAAGCCTCCGGCAGCTACGACTGGATGTGGTGGACCGACATCGCGCTCTGCCTCGTGGCGGCAGTGGTGCACCTGCCGATCCGCGAAGCGCGCAGGCTCGCGCCGGCGCCGGCCTGAGCGCGCTCAGTCCACCTTCGATTCGTCCTTGTACATGACCTTGTGGCGCGTCTCGCGCACCCATTCGTCGATCTGCTCGGTCGTCCGGAACTGCTTCGGGTCGAAGCGCTCCCAGCTCACGATCTCATCGAGCTTCTTCTTCCAGCGCTTGTACGGGGGCTTCGCCGGCGGACCGAAGCAGAAGAGGTCGATGATCGCGAGCTCCGCCGGCACCTCGAGCAGCGGGCGCATCGCGTTCTGGGCGTTTTCCTGTCCGATGGCCGTCACCCACCAGACGTTGTAGCCAAGCGCCGTCGCCGCAAGGTGCGCCGACATGGTGGAGGCGGCGACGCTCTGCAGCAGGATGCGCTCGGCGTTCTGGTGGTACAGCCGATCCAGGTCCGAGCCGTCCATCAGCACCGGAAAGGCGCGCGTGTAGCGGAAGTCCGCCACGACCACGATCATCCCCGGCGCGGTCTCCAGCCCCCGGTAATTGGGCGTCGGAAATTTCATCTTGAGCTTCGCTCGGTGCCGCTGCTCTTCGACGAAGTAGTCGGCGATCCTGCGCTTCGTGTCGGCAGTCGTGATCACGATGTAATGCCAGGGCTGCGAGTTCGCCCCCGAGGGCGAGTGCCGCGCCGCCTCCAGGATCAGGTCGTAATGCTCCCGCGGCACCACGTACGCCGGGTCGAACGCCCGCGTCGTCATGCGGCTGCGCACCACATTCATCAGCGCTTCGTAGCGCGCGCGCTGGTCGTACGGACTGCCGCCCGATGCCGCCTGTGCCTCGCTCATGGTCATCCTCGCCGCACGATCATTGACCGGTTTCCACGCCCGCCGCGTAGCGCGGCAGGCTGTCGGTGATTTCGTACCAGGGCGCCTTAGAGCCCGCGTAGATGTGGCAGGCCGGCCGCACGCCCGGATCGTCGTCGAGCACGCCGAGCGCGACGTCCACCACCGCGGGCTTCGCTTCGCGCAGCCACTGCAGATTCGAGCCGCAGCGCGCGCAGAATGTGCGCACGATTCCGGGGGACGAACGGTAACGCGTAATCCGGTCCGCGCCCTCGAGTACCCGGAAATCGTCCGCGCGCGCCGCCGCATAAGTGCCGAACGCGGTGCCGTGCGCCTTGCGACACATCGAACAGTGGCAGTGGCTCGCGGCGGAAAGCGTGCCGCGGATCACGAACTTCACCGCCCCGCAGAGGCAGCTTCCCCGGATCACCCAGGCTCCTCGGCGTGCTGCGCCAAGGCATCGGTGATCTCGAACCAGGGTGCCTTGTGCGCAACGTACAGGTGCATCCCGGGTTTGACCCCCGGGTCGTCATCCAAGGTCCCGAGCGGCAGTCCGTAGAACCGGGGATTGCGCTCGAACCGGCTCAGGAGCTTCGCGCCGCATACGCGGCAAAATCCCCGCTCCGTACCGGGCGAAGTTTCGTACCAGGTCACCAGTGTCTCGCCCTGCACCCAGCGGAAATCCTGCGCCCGTACGCTGGCACGGGTGCGGAACGCCGCCCCGTGCGCCTTGCGGCACATCGAGCAGTGGCAATACAGCGCACCCTTGAGCGGCCCGGAAATCTCGTAGCGCACTCCACCGCACAGGCAGCTTCCGGAAAGCATGGTTAGCTGGAAGTCGCGTCGTCCAACGGGCCCGTGACGAGGAACACCGCACTTGCGCGCACGATGCGCTCGCCGCCGGCCGCGATGTAGCAGTTCGCGAAGGCGAGCCTGCTGCCCTGCTTCTGGATATCAACCGAGCTCTGGAGCCAGTCGCCGACCTTCGCGGTGCCGGCGAAATCGAGTGAAAGATTGGCAGTAACGGCGCCCGTGGGCGGTCGGGTCGAAGAGGCCATGGCATAACCGAGCGCGACGTCTGCCAGCGTCGCGAGGATCCCGCCGTGCACCGTTCCGCGTGCGTTGCAATGCTTCCTCTCCACCCGCAACCCGATTTCCAGATCGCGGCCCTCGCCACGGCCGTAGAGCGGGCCAATCAGATCCAGCAGCGGGCTGGTGCGGAACAGCGGCCTGAAACCCTCCGGTATTTGCAACTGGCGGATCGGCTCTGTCATCCGTGAGCTCGATGCCTGGCGCCGGGCGCAAAACGCCATTCGGTCACGATCGCGCGGTCGGATTCCTGCAGGAGTTTCGACGTCGCTCTGGCGCGGGACGGGCTCATCGTTCACGAAACAGGCGCGCCGCAAGAATAGCATCGCCCGTCCCATGCGTCCGTTTGAAACCGCCATTTTGTGTGGTGCATTAGCGCAGGCACAATCGCGGAATGGCCGAAGGTATCAATACCAAAGTACGTGGCCTTTCAGTTTCTGGGGCGGTACTTTTTCACATTCTGGCGCGGCGGACTACGGTAGACTCGTTGCCGGAATGGGTGATGAACCGGTCAATGCCATGAGCAGGCAGGAAGGACTCAGAGCTGCGCTCGTCCTTGCGGAGACCGCGCTTGTCAAAGCAGTGGCCGACGCGGCTCGCGTTGACTCCGATCTGCCCGAGGCAAACGCCGAGGTGCTCAGGGCACGTGCTCACTGCCGCCAATTGCGCGCGGCCCTCGTCGAACTGAATCGTGCGGAATCCAATGCCGGGACGGGCGAACCGAGCGACACGCGAAACAACCGATTGGAGGAAGCCTCCAGACGAAGTGCTCCGGCGCGCCGGTCTTCGAGACCGCCCGGCGAACACACGGTTCCCGGCGCAACTACGCGATCAAGCGCGCTTGCACGGCCACCCCTCCTGCGACAGAGCATCAGCTTGTTTGCCCTGACGTTCGCGTACCTTCTCTATTTTCATATCGACGTTCAGCTCCAGATTCTGAGACTGCCGTCGAATGTCTATTTCCACACCAGCGTAAATCTGCCCTTGCTGGCCGACGGGCGCCTGTTCAGGGATATCTAGTAAAGCACCGCCACTGGGGCGACCGGTCGAGCTCCTGCGGCAGGTTCCGGACGAATCGATCGAATGCCTGCGGCTCGCGCCACTCCCACGCGCCCAGCCCGATACCCGCGAGTCCGCCCGCGACCAGCACGAAACCCAGCAGCGACCGCGGAATGCGCACGAGCAGCGTCCAGGCGAGGCCCCGGCGCCCGCGCGGGTTGAGCATCATCAGCATGCCGGCGCCGATGAGCAGCAGGCCCGCGGCAACCAGCACCGGAGCGGGACGGAGCGTCAGGTAATGCACGGTCGAGTCCCACAGCCCATCGGTGAGAAGATAGGCTGTCGCGACGAGCGCCGTCCCGATGAGCAGCGCCATCAGCCCGACGATCATCGCCGGCGCCCCGGCATAGGCCTCCCAGCGGTCCTCGGCGGCGCGAAAGCCCATGCGGCGCGTGACGATGGACTCGAGCCCGCCGAGCGCCATGCCTGCCCCGATCAGGAAAACGCCCAGGTGCAGACCCTTGGGCAGCGCGAAGAAGCGGCCCGCAATCACGGCGATGACCCCGACGATCACCGCGGAATATTCGATGAATGCGAGAAACCGCACCCTGGCGACTTGCCCGGCTCACTTGGCCGTGGGCCGGCTCGCGATGATCTGGAGGTCCGTTCCCTTCTCGGCCTTCGCAATGTGCACCTGGACCGAGGTCTTCGCCTTGTCATCTGCGAGCACCAGGTTGGCGCTGCCGTCGCCGCCGCTCATGTCCATGAATTGCTTGCCTTCGGACATCGCTTTCAGGCGCTCGCGATAGAAGGCCGCGACCTTGTCGGCGGCGTCCGCGCTATGCAGGGTGACCGTGTACATGCTGCCGTCCGGGGTGCTTACCTTCGACGACCCTCCGTCGGCGGGCTTCGCGCCCGGATAGAAAGGCACGCCCAGCTCGGCTTCCCCGATCTTGGCTCCACCCATTTCGAGGTGCGTAGTCTTCCCTGAGGCGTCGGTGGTGGTGATCTTCGCCGAGCTGCTGGAGAGATCGACCTTGGCCCTGGTGCCGTCCTTCTGCATGGCCGATTCGATCATCCTCTCCGCCGCCTTCTCCGGTGCCTTGTCGCAGGCAGCCAGTCCAGCGGTCAGGGCAAGGCCCAGAATCATCTGGCACTTCTTCATGGCGTACGCTCCGCGGGTTTGTGGAAGGATCATTGTCGGGTAAGGGCGGGCCAGTGTCGAGAAATGGTCGCTCCCGCCACCTTCCCCAGCGTGTAAATTAGCCGCCGAGGAGGGCTAGTTCATGTTCGAAACCACCATCGCCGGCAGCCTGCCGAAGCCCGCCTGGCTGGCGGAAACGAAGAAACTCTGGCCGACGTGGCGCCAGGAGGGTCCGGCGCTCGATGCGGCGAAACGCGACGCCACGCTTCTTTGGCTCAAAGAGCAGGAGGACGCCGGGATCGACATCGTGAGCGACGGCGAGCAGTCGCGGCAGCATTTCGTACACGGTTTCCTCGAGTTCGTCGAGGGCATCGACTTCGAGCACAAGGTGAAGATGGGCATCCGCGACAACCGCT
>CAZXAR010000107.1:0-11035 GCA_964638135.1 uncultured Enterobacteriaceae bacterium
CGGCGAGCACCGCCGCGCAGATCGCGGTGCCGCGCGCCTGGCCGAGCGCGAGCGTCGACTGCGCGTTCACGTTGACGAACACCTTCTCGATCGCCACCTCGCGCGGCCGATGGGCGGCGATCACCTCGGCGAGACCCTCGAGCAGCACCTTGAGGCGCGCCGCGAGTTCGCCGTCGCCCGAGCGCACGCAGCCGCTCGTGACATATGCGAGCCGGCTTCCGGTGCGCTCGATGACGCCGAAACCGGTGACGCGCAGTCCCGGATCGATGCCGAGGATGCGCGTAGCGCCGTCGCGCGCGCGTGCGTCGCTCACGCTTCGCCGAGCGCTGCCGTGGTATAGACCTCCTGCACGTCGTCGAGGCTCTCGAGCGCCTCCAGGAGTCGTCTCATCTTCGCGGCGTCCTCGCCCGCAAGCGCGACCTCGGTCGCAGGCTTCATCGTGATCTCGGCAAGGCCCGGGCTCATGCCCGCCTTCTCCAGTCCCGCCTTGACCCGCTCGAAATCCGCGGGCGCGCAGATCACCTCGATCGAGCCGTCCTCGTTCGTCAGCACGTCCTCGGCGCCGGCTTCGAGCGCCGCTTCCATCACCCGGTCCTCGCTCGTCCCCGGCGCGAACACGAACTGCCCGCAATGCTTGAACAGGAACGCGACCGAGCCGTCCGAGCCGAGATGACCGCCGTTCTTGCTGAAGGCGTGCCGCACTTCGGCCACCGTGCGGGTGCGATTGTCGGTGAGGCAATCCACCATCACCGCGGCGCCCGCCGCACCGTAGCCTTCGTAGCGGATCTCCTCGTACGCCGCGCCTTCGAGCGAGCCGGTGCCGCGCTGGATCGCGCGCTGGATGTTGTCGCCGGGCAAGTTTTCCGCGCGCGCCTTTTCGAGCGCAAGCCGCAGGCGCGGGTTCGCACCCGGCTCGCCGCCGCCCAGACGCGCGGCAACCGTGACTTCACGGATCAATCGCGTGAAGATCTTGCCGCGCTTGGCGTCCTGGCGACCCTTGCGGTGCTGGATGTTCGCCCATCTGCTGTGACCTGCCATGCGATAATTTTACCGTCATGGATTCGCCTGTCGGCGGAGTGTTCAGCTCGATCTTCGGCGGCGGAAGGCGCCGCTGAGCGCGGATTGAATTCAGCGGATCGCGCCTGGGGGATGCTGTTCGCCCTCGCCGGGACGATTGCCTTCGCCTTCCGCCCGGTGCTCGTGAAGCTCGGCTATTCGGCGCATCCGATCAGCGCCACGACGCTGCTCTTTCTGCGCATGACGCTCGCGCTGCCGTTCTTCCTTGCGCTTGCGTGGTGGCTGCGCAACGCCGGACCGATCGCGCGGCGCGACTGGCTCGGGATCGTCGCGCTGGGGTTCCTCGGCTATTACCTCGCGAGCCTGCTCGACTTCCTGGGACTGCAATACGTCCCGGCCGGGCTCGGGCGGCTCATCATGTTCCTCTATCCGACGCTGGTGGTGATCCTCTCGGCCGTGTTTTTGGCCAAACCGCCGTCGCGCCGCGAAGTCGCCGCGCTCGCCATCACCTACGGCGGGATTGCGCTCGTGCTCGCCGATCGGCTCGGCGTCGCGCCCGAACACCGCCTGTTCCTGTTCGGCGCGCTGCTCGTTTTCTCCTCTGCCGTGTGCTACGCGGTGTATCTGGTCGCCGGCAGCCAGCTCGTGCCGCGTGTCGGTTCGCTTCGCTTCACCGCCTACACCATGATGGTGTCCACGGTGCCGGCGGTGGTGCAGTTTGCGCTGCTCGAGACGCCGGCGGCGCTCGAGCTGCCCGCGCTCGTATGGTGGTACGCGATCCCGCTCGCGACCGTCTGCACGGTGCTCCCGGTGCTCCTGGTGGCGGAAGCGCTCAAGCGGATCGGCGCCAATCACTTCGCGCTCATCGGCGCGCTCGGGCCGGTGACCACGGTACTCGCCGATTTCGCCTTTCTGGAAGGCGCGTTCACCGGCGTGCAGATCGCCGGCGGCGCGCTCGTCATCATCGGCGTATTGCTCGTCTCACTGAAAAGGAGCTGAACATGGATCTGGGCATCCGCGGCAGGACCGCGCTCGTCTGCGCCGCATCGAAGGGCCTGGGCAAGGGTTGCGCAATCGCCCTGGCGAAAGAAGGCGTCCACGTGGTGATCACCGCGCGCGGCCGCGAGGCGCTCGAGGCGGCGGCGGTGGAAATCCGGGCCCAGACCGGAGTGAAGGTGACCGCCGTCGCCGGCGACATCACCACCGCCGAAGGGCGCGCGCAGGCGCTCGCCGCCTGCCCGAATCCGGACATCCTGGTGAACAACGCCGGCGGCCCGCCGCCGGGCGACTTCCGCGACTGGTCGCGGGAACATTGGCTCAAGGCGATCGACGCCAACATGCTGACGCCGATCGAACTCATCAAGGCGACGGTGGACGGCATGATCGAGCGCCGGTTCGGGCGCATCGTCAACATCACTTCGAGCGCGGTGAAGGCGCCGATCGCGGAACTCGGCCTCTCGAACGGCGCGCGCAGCGGACTCACCGGGTTCATCGCCGGCCTTGCGCGCAAGACCGCCGCGCACAACGTCACCATCAACAACCTGCTTCCGGGACGCTTCTGGACCGACCGGCTGCGCGCCACCACGGAGCACAACGCGAAGCGGCAGGGAAAGAGCACCGAGGAAGCGAAGCAGGCGCTGGAGAGGACGATTCCGGCCGGGCGCTTCGGGACCGCGGAGGAGTTCGGCGATTACTGCGCGTTCCTGTGCAGCGCGCGCGCTTCCTACGTGACCGCGCAGAACGTGCTGATCGACGGCGGCATGTATCCCGGAACGTTCTGAAACGGTCATCGCTTGCTTGCAGTGGCAGCGCGCAACGCGCTTCCGAGCGCGGCGAGCGCATCGTCTTGCGTTGACGCGCTGCGGGTCTGCCTCTAGCATCCGGGCGTTCCGAAGGAGGAGATGCTGCCATGCTGAAATCGATCATTCGCCGGGTCGCGGCCGGCGCAGCGCTCGCAGCCGTCGCGGCGGGCGCGCAAGCGCAGGGATTTCCGAAGGGTCCGATCAATCTCGTAATTCCGCTCACGCCGGGCGATGCGACCGACATCGCGGCGCGCGCCATGGGCGACGAGCTTGCGAAGCTCCTCAAGGTGCCGGTCGTGGCGCTGAACAGGCCCGGGGCGGGCGGCGCCGTGGGCACCGACAGCGTGGTCAAGGCCGCCAAGGACGGGCACACCATCCTGATCACGGTGAATGCCGCGCTCACCCTGCGCCGCATCCTCGACCCGCAGAACGTGACCTACGACCCGCTCAAGGACCTCGTGCCCCTCGGCCTTACGACGCGGATTCCCAGCATCGTCGCGCTGCGCGACGACGTTCCGGTGCGCAATTTTGCCGAGATGATCGACTACGCGAAGAAAAATCCGGGCGCGCTGCGCGCCGGCACGGTGGGCGCGGGTTCGGTCGGCGATTTCACCGTGCGCATCATCAATTCGCTCGCCGGCGTCGAGATCACGATGGTGCCGTTCAAGGGCGCGTCGCCCGCCATCACGGCGCTGCGCGGCGGGCACGTCGAGGCGGTGGCGGTGGCTCTCGGCGCGATCTCCGGGCACATCAGGAGCGGCGCCGTGCGCGGCATCGTGACCTCGAACAAGTTCCCGGATTTTCCCGCCATTCCGACCATGGTCGAGCTTGGCTTCAAGCAGAACCTGCCGGCGATCTGGCTGGGATTCTTCGCGCCGGCCGGGGTCCCGCCGGAGGCGACCGGCACGCTCGTGCCGGCGATCGAGAAAGTGGCGCGCGACCCGGCGATTGCGGCGAGGCTCGCCGGCCTGGGGATGCTGCAGGACTACGCGCCGCCGGAAAAACTGGTCGAGGAAATCCGCGAAGAGCACCGCACCCTCGAGCAGATTGCGAAGCAGGCCGGACTCGCGAAATAGCCGGCCGTGCGCCGGCTACAGGGAAAGCTCTTCCTTGTGGCCGAAGCCGAGCGTGTTGTCGATGAGGCGGATGCGCCGCGGGCTCACCCGGTACCACTCGATGCGCGCGAGCGCGGCGGCGATTTCGGCGGGCGCCGAGGCGGCGTTCGCGACCAGCGGGAACTTCCTTCCGTAGCACAGGGCAGCCGCCGCGCGCGCGGCGCCTTCGAGCCGCGTCACCGAACCGTCGAGCTGGATGCCGCGGATCTCGCGCCAGTCGCGGCACTCGCCATGGATGGCCGCCGCAGCCGCGCCGCTCGCCTCGATCCCGCGGCAGTGGCGGCTCCCCGGCGCCGAGAGGAAATACAGCTCGACTCCCTCGCTCGCGTAGAACACGGCGGCCGCCCAGGGACCGTCCGGCCCCGCCGTGGCGAGCGTCATCACATGGTGCGCGGCGAGGAACGCCTCGATCCTCGCGCGCAGGCTCAAGCGCTCGGGTGCGCCCGCCATGCACTCAACGCGGCGCGCGGCGCTGCGCCGGCCGGCCTTCGCTCTCGGCCTCCTTCCAGCGCCTGAAGAGCTGGTGCGGGATGCCGAACTGATCGAGCGCCTTGCCCACGCTCTGGTTCACGATGTCGTCGATCGTCTTCGGGTCGTGGTAGAACGCCGGCACCGGCGGCAGCACGATCGCCCCGTAGCGCGCCGCCTGCGCCATCAGCTCCAGGTGCCCCAGGTGGAGCGGGGTCTCGCGCACGAGCAGCACGAGCGTGCGCCGTTCCTTCAGGCACACGTCCGCCGCGCGCGTGAGCAGGTTGTCGTTGTACGAGTGGGCGATGCCGGAAAGGGTCTTCACCGAGCAGGGCGCGACCAGCATCCCCGCCGTGCGGAACGAGCCGCTCGCGATCGAGGCACCGATGTCGCGCTGGTCGTGCACCACCTGCGCGAGCGCTTCCACCTCCGCGATCTTGTGGCCGGTCTCCTCCATGATCGTCCGACGCGCCGAAGCCGTGATCACGAGATGCGTCTCGATCTCGGCGTTCGCCTTCAGCACTTCGAGCGTCCGGATGCCGTAGATCGCGCCGGAAGCCCCGGAGATGCCGACGATCAGCCGTTTCACGAATCGCCCCGCAGCAGCCTGGAGCCGAAGTGGAACGGCGAGAGCGCGCGCACCAGGGGGAGCGACGCCTCGGCGGCGAAATCCTCCAGCCGCAGCTGCGGGTTGTGCGGGCGGATGCGTTCGAAATTGGACCGCGCCCTGGCGTCCGCGGGGGGCGGAATGGTCGCGTCGATCAGCATCTTGGAGCCCAAGCGCTGCCACAGCGCGGTGCCCGTCGCGCCCAGCTCCGGAAGGCTCGCGTCCATTCCGTGGTTGTGGGTGCCGGGAATCACCACCACGTCCTGCTGCGGATTGACGCGCGTCGCGAGCGCCCACAGCACTTCCGAATGGTTGAACACGTCGACGTCGGCGTCGACCGCAATGGCGACCTTGGGGTGGTGGTACTCGGAGGAAAGCGCTGCGAGGAGCAGGTTCTTCGCTTCCCCATAGTAGCGCTGCGTCATCTGCACGACGACGCCGAAGATGCCGGGCAGCGCCACCACGTTGTGCAGGTTGGCCCCCCCGCCGACGTCCTTCAGGCGCCGATAGATCGTCGCGCACATCGGAATCTTGTGGAACACGCAGCCTTCCATCTCGGAGCCGTTCTGCAGGTTCTTGAAGATGGCGTCCCGCCGGCGCGTCATGAACTGGTACTCGACCACCGGGTTCTTCCCGGTGCCGGTGACGTAGTAGTCCTGGAATTCGGAGAACGGCCCTTCGTCCTCGCGCACATGCGGCGGGATGTGCCCCTCGAGCACGATCTCCGCGTCGGCGGGCACCTCGAGATCGACCGTCTCGCATTTGACGAGCCGCACCGCGGCGCCGAGGAATCCGCCGGCGATCTCGAGTTCGTCGAGCCCGTAGGCCGCGGTGGTTGCCGCCGCGGCGTAATAGAGCGGATGATGCCCGACGAAGATCGCGACCGGCATCGGCTCGTTGCGCGCCTGGTACTTGAGGTAGTTGCGCCAGGTGTGGCGCGGGTAGAGCAGGATCCCCGACTTCGCCGGCCCCTTCACCTGCAGGCGGTGAAAGCTCAGGTTGCGCGCGCCGCTATCCGGGTCCTTGCTCACCACCAGGCCCGAGCCCATGACCGGGCCGCCGTCGCGAAGGCCCGCCACATGGACCGGCAGCTGCGTGAGGTCGAATTCGCCCCGGGCGAGCTTTACTTCCTTGACCGGGCCGTCGGCGACCCGCACTGGCGCGACGAGCGTTCCGAGCCTCGCGGCGACGTGCGGGATCAGGTTCTCCTCGCCCACGCCGAAAGCGAGCGCCGCGTGGCGCATGTTGGCAGGCGCCTGCCCAAGCGAGCGCCAGCCGTGCGGCAGCTTCTCGAACAAAAGCGCCTTTTCCCGCGACTGGTAAAGGAGCGATCCCATCTGGGTGAGCGGATCGACCGGCTTGTCGATGCGGATCAGTTCGCCCGCGGCTTCCAGCGTGGCGATCCATGTGCGCAGGTCGTTGCGCTGCGCGGCGCCAAGTTCGTTCGCGATCAAGTGCCTTCCCCTGCCGTCCTGTCGGTGCGCCGCTTCAGGCGAGTTCCACGAGCTTGCCGCTCTCGAGCCGGCCCTGGGCGCGATAAAGGCCGATTTTCGAGACGAGCGGCGCGTCGCTGCAACTGTACAGAACCGCGTCCGCGCCGCCGCCGTTCGCATGCCTGCGCCAGCGGTGGCTGGGCACGACAAAGAAATCGTTGCGCGACCATTCCAGGCGCTCGCCGTCGACCTCGGTCGCACCCGAGCCCTCGAGCACGCAGTACACCTGCGAGGCCGAGTGCCGGTAGGGAAGCGTCTTTTCTCCCGCGCGCAGCAGTTGCGCCCGGTAGGAGAGGGTCGGAAAGACCGCCTCCCCGGTCTGCGGATTGACGAGCTCGACCGCGATCCCCTCGTAGGGATCACCCGCGTATTCGCGCAGCTCGCTGAGCGCGGCGCGGATGTCGGTGCCCCGGTAGTGGAACATCGGGGTGAGGCCCCGGCCTTCGCCGCGCGGATGCGCGCTGAAGGCGGGGCGGATCCCGCCCCTGCCGAAAAAGCGGGTCGAAAACCCGCTCACCGGGTTGCCGTGCGCAGCCGCGCGCTCGGCATCGGTGCGGCTCCAGGCGCTGCCGAGAAAATCCACCAGCGGCCAATCGAGCGTGTCGGCCCAGACGACCGGCTCGGCGTCGTTGTTGCCGTGCTCGTGCCAGGTTCCGTTCGGCGTGAAGACGAGGTCGCCGCGCCGCGGCTCGATCCGCTCGCCTTCGACAATCGTGTAGCCCCCGGTCTCGCTCAGGATGGTGCGGCTCGCATTCGGCGAGTGCAGGTGCGAATGCGCCACATCGCCCGGCTTGTAGATCGAGATCGCGATCCGGATCGTGTTCGTCACCTTGACCCCGCTCATTCCGAACGCCGGATTGGTGAGAAGCACCGATTGCCGCTCGGTCAGCTCGAGCGGGCAAAGCTCGATCAGCGTATCGAGATAGCGCTCGATCTCCGCCCACTTCCACAGACAGGGCTGCGCGGCGACGTGCTCCACCGGAAGGTTGTGGGGTCCCTGGCCGGGCGCATCCGGCAGGCCAAGATGCCAGGGCATCTGGTTGGGCAGATTCCACCTGGTGCGAATCCAGAGATTGCGCGCCCGCGCCTCGCCGTTCAGGCGCTCGAGCTCGGCGATGATCCGCTCGAGATCCTTCTCGCGCGCGGCTGCGTGCGGATTCGGCGTTGCGGCCATGGTGCACTCCTTTGGGGAATGCTACCGCAGATCAGCCGCGCACTTTCTGGTCGAGCGCGATCAGGCGCGCCGGCGGAAAACGCGCGGTAAAGCGGCTGCCCTTGCCCGAAGCGCTCTCGACGTGGAGCGTCGCCTGGTGCCGGGCAAGCGCATGTTTGACGATCGCAAGTCCCAGGCCGGTGCCGCCGGACTCGCGCGAGCGGCCGCGGTCGACCCGGTAGAAGCGCTCGGTGAGCCTCGGAATGTGCTCCGGCTCGATGCCGATCCCGCTGTCCTCGACCGCGAATTCGGCCCCTGCCGCCCCGGAGTGCCAGAGGATGCGGATCTCGCCGCCCGCGGGCGTGTAGTGCACGGCGTTCACCGCCAGGTTGAGAAAGGCGCCCGCGATCTCGGACTCGGCGCCGGCAAGATCGTGCTCGCCCTCGATCTCGAGCGCGATGCGATGCCGGCCCGCGCTCAAGTGCTCGATTTCATCCCGCAGGCGCTCGAGGAGCGGCCGCACGCGGACGCGTTCCTGGCGCGCCGCGGGCGAGTATTCCAGGGCCGAAAGCGCAAGCAGGTCCTCGATGATCCGGCGCATGCGCTCGGCCTGCGGAACCATGAGTCCGATGTAGTCGCGCACGCGCGCCCTGTCGAGCTTCAGGTCGCGGATCGTCTCGATGAATCCGATCAGCACCGTGAGCGGCGTCTTCAGTTCGTGCGAGACGTTGGCGACGAACTCGCGCCGCATCGCCTCGAGCCGCTCCTCGCCGGTGACATCCTGGCTCAGGAGCAGCCAGGCATTCTCTTCGAACGGAACGAGCCGCAGGGAAAAAATGCGCGAATCCGCCGACAGGCGCAGGGGCTGCGCCGGCGCGGGGTCGGCGAGAAAAGTCGCGAATTCCGGCTGGCGGACGAAATTGACGAGCGGCTCGCCGCGATCGCGTTGCGGATCGAGGCCGAGGTGCGCGCTCGCGGCCTCGTTGCACCAATCGAGGCGCATCCGCGCATCGAGCATGGTCACCCCGTACGGCAGCGCCTGCGCCGCGCGGCGCGAACGCACCATGAGGCGCGCGAGCTGGCGCCTGCGCCTGAGCGTCGCGCGCCGGTGCCGGTGCAGCCGATTGAACACGTCGCCCCAAGCACCATCCGCCTCGGGCGGGTCCGGCAGGCGCGCCTGCGACACCCAGCGCCTGAGCCTGAGGAATTGGCGCCGCTCGCGGAACAGCGCCGCCACGAGTACCGCGACGACGAGCGCGAGCAGGATCTCGGTCGCAGTCACGGCCGCTCTCCGTCCCGCAGGACGTACCCGCTGCCCCGCACCGTTTCGATCAGCGCGTCGTGCCCGCTCGCGGCAAGTGCCTGGCGCAGACGTCGCACGTGCACGTCCACGGTGCGCTCCTCGACGATCGCGTCGTCGCCCCACACCGCATCCAGAAGTTTCGGGCGCGAGTGGACGCGGTTCGCGTGCGTCATGAGGAAATGCAGCAGCCGGAACTCGACCGGGCTCAGCTCGAGCGCGCGGCCGCCGCCGCTCACCCGGTGCGCCGCGGGGTCGAGCCGCAGACCCGCGACCTCGACCGGCTCGCCGCCCCGCTGCGGCGCACGCCGGCGCAGCACCGCGCGAATGCGCGCCACCAGTTCGCGCGACGAAAAGGGCTTGGTGACATAGTCGTCGGCGCCGGCTTCCAGCGCGGCCACCTTGTCCCGCTCGTCGGAGCGGGCGGTGAGAAATAGCAGCGGCACCTCGCGGGTGCGCGCGTCGGCTCTCAACTGGCGCGCGAATGCGAGGCCCGACTGGCCCGGCAGCATCCAGTCGAGCAGCACGACGTCAGGAAGCGTTTGGCGCAGGATCTGCCGCGCCATTTCGGCACTTGGCGCCCGCAGCGTGCGATAGCCGGCATGCTCCAGGTTGACCGCGAGCAGCTCGAGGATCGCGGCCTCGTCCTCGACCAGCAGTACCGAAACGGCGCCCGCCAACGCTATCCCTTCCCGACCTCGCGCTCGATGTCGGCGAACGAGGTGTGGCGCACGTCGGTACCCATGACGATATAGATCACCTGCTCGGCGAGGTTCTTGGCGTGATCGCCGATCCGCTCGATCGCCTTCGCGACCCAGACGATGTCGAGCGCCGGGGAGATCGTGCGCGGATCTTCCATCATGAAGGTGATGAGCTGCCGCAGCACCGAGCGGAATTCGTCGTCGAGCGCGCGGTCCTCCTTGACCACGTCGGCGGCGAGCGCCGCGTCCTGGCGCGCGAATGCGTCGAGCGCCTGGCGCAGCATCCGCACGGCGATCTGGGCCGCGTGCCGGATTCCCGGAAAGCGCTGTGCGAGGCCTGCGCCGCCCTCGTGGATGCTCCTCGCCATGCGGGCGATCTTTTCCGCCTCGTCGCCCATGCGCTCGAGGTCGGTGACGATCTTGCTGATCGCCATGATGAGCCGCAGGTCGCTCGCCGCCGGCTGGCGCTTGACCACGATGTGGTTGCACGCGCTGTCGATCGCCACCTCGTAGCCGTTGACCCGGCGGTCGCTCTCGATCACCTGCTCGACGAGCTCCGCCGAGCCCGTCGCGTAGGCGTCGATGGCGGCGAGGATCTGCGCCTCGACCAGTCCGCCCATCTGCAGCACCCGCGTGCGGGTGGTGTCCAGATCGGCCTCGAACTGCTTGGAAATGTGCTCGCTTGTCACGCCCATCGTCGTGCCTCGCTCGTGAAACGCAGCCGGCGGCGCATCAGCCGAACCTGCCCGTGATGTAGTCCTCGGTCTGCTTGTGCCGCGGCCTGATGAACAGCTCGTCGGTGCGCCCGAACTCGATCAGCTCGCCGAGGTACATGTACGCGGTGTAGTCCGACACGCGCGCCGCCTGCTGCATGTTGTGCGTCACGATGAGGATCGTGACGCGCGCCTTCAGCTCGGTAATCAGCTCCTCGATGCTCGCGGTGGCGATCGGGTCGAGCGCCGACGTCGGCTCGTCAAAGAGCAGCAGCTCGGGGTCGGTGGCGAGCGCGCGCGCGATGCACAGCCTCTGCTGCTGGCCGCCGGAGAGGTTGAAGGCGAGGTCCTCGAGCCGGTCCTTCACCTCCTCCCAGAGCGCGGCGCTGCGCAGCGCCGCCTCCACCTTGTCTTCGAGTGCGCGGCGCGAACGCTCGCCGCGCACGCGCAGGCCGTAGGCGACGTTCTCGAAGATCGACTTCGGGAACGGATTGGCCTTCTGGAACACCATCGACAGGCGCATCCTCACCTCGATCGGATCGACGGTCGGCGCGAGCAGATTGGTGTTGTCGGGATGAAGCCGGATCTCGCCCTCGTAGCGGTTGCCCGGATACAGGTCGTGCATGCGGTTGAAGCAGCGCAGGAACGTGGACTTGCCGCAGCCCG
>CAZXAR010000108.1:0-10996 GCA_964638135.1 uncultured Enterobacteriaceae bacterium
ACTCGCGCGCGAGTTGCACCACCTCCTCGACCGAGAGGCCGCAGGTGCGGGCAGTCCATTCCGGCGTGTACTGGGCGACGCGCGCCGCGAGCGCCTCGAAACCGAGCGTATGGCGCGCCACGTAGTCCCGGTCGATCAGACCCTCGGCGACCAGCACGTGCATCATGCCGAGCGCGAGCGCGCCGTCGGTGCCGGGCAGGAGCGCGACGTGCTGCGTGCATTTTTCCGCCGAAAGGCTGCGGTACGGATCGATCGCGACGATTTTCGCGCCGCGCCGTTTCGCTTCCTGCACGCGCGACCACAGGTGCAGGTTCGAAACCACCGGGTTCGCGCCCCAGAGCAGGACGAGCCGCGCTTCGTCGAACCGTTCCGGGTCCATTCCCACCGAGCCGCCGAGCGTCGCCTTCAAGCCGTACTTGCCGGCCGACGAGCACAGCGTGCGATCGAGGATCGAGGCGCCGAGGCGGTGAAAGAAGCGCCGGTCCATCGAGCTGTACTGCACCATGCCCATCGTTCCCGCGTAGCTGAGCGGGAGGATCGTCTCGGCACCCTCGGGCGATGCAGCGAGCGCCTGGAAGCGCGCGGCGATCTCGTCCAGCGCCTCGTCCCAGCCGATGCGCCTGAATTCGCCCCTTCCCTTCGGGCCCACCCGCTTCAGCGGATGCAGCACGCGGTCGGGCGCGTAGGTCCGCTCGAGGTAATAGGCAACCTTGGTGCAGAGCGTTCCTTCGGTGAAGGGCATCGAAGGATCGCCCTGGATCTTGACGGCGACGCCATCCTTCACCGACACCAGCATGCCGCAGGTGTCGGGGCAATCGTGCGGACACGCGGTGCGAACCACCTTCACCTGCGGATCGACCTCGGCCAGCCGGGTCGCAGTGCCGGGCGCGTTCATGCGGAAATTCTACCCTTGCAGCGCCTCATCGAGCAGCTCGATCCAGTGGCGAACCGGAGTGCGCATCGCAGGCTGCAGGTGCGCAAGGCAACCGATGTTCGCGGTCGCGATCACCTGCGGACCGCCTGCCTCGAGCGCGGCGATCTTGCGCGCCCTGAGCTGCATGGAGAGCTCCGGCTGCAGGATCGAGTAGGTGCCGGCCGAGCCGCAGCACAGGTGGGCGTCCGCGACCGGCGAAAGTTCGTGGCCTGCGTTCGCGAGCAGCTCCTCGACTACGCCGCGAACCTGCTGTCCATGCTGCAGCGAGCAGGGCGACTGGAATGCCGCGCGTGCGCGCCGCGCCGCGGGCGCGAGCAACTTCCCGAGCGCGGGCGCCTCGGCGGCGATCACTTCCGAAAGATCGCGCGTGAGGAGCGAGATGCGTGCCGCCTTGAGCCGGTATTCCGGGTCATGCGCGAGCACGTGAACGTAATCGCGCACGGTGGCGCCGCAGCCGCTCGCGGTCATCACGATCGCTTCCACCGTGCCCCGCTCGATGAAAGGCCACCACGCATCGATCAGCGCGCGCATGTCTTCGGTGCCGCGCCGCTGGTCGTTCAGGTGAAAGCGCAGCGCCCCGCAGCAGCCTGCGCCGGGCGCTTCGAGGAGCGAGATCCCGAGGCGATCCAGAACACGTGCCGCCGCGACGTTGATCGCCGGCGCGAGCGCGGGCTGCACGCAGCCCGCCAGCGCGAGCACCTGCCGCCGGTGCCGGCGCGGCGGGGGAGGCCCGGCGCGCGCGGCACGGGGCGGGATCCTCTCGCGCAGCTTGCCCGGCAGCGCCGGACGCGCGAGTTGCCCGAGTCGGAGAAGCGCGCCGAACCAGGCGCGGCGCGGCAGCAGGAACCCGAGCGCCGCCCTTTGCAGCCGTTCCCGGAGCCCGCGCCGGGTACGCGCTTCGACGATGCCACGGCCGATATCGGCGAGCCGCCCGTAGCGCACACCCGACGGGCAGGTGGTTTCGCAGGCGCGGCATGTCAGGCAACGATCGAGGTGCAATCGGGTACGCTCGGTCGCCTGCGCGCCTTCGAGCATCTGCTTGATGAGGTAGATCCGGCCGCGGGGCGAGTCCAGTTCATCGCCGAGCAGCTGGTAGGTCGGGCATGTTGCCGTGCAGAAACCGCAGTGCACGCACTTTCGCAGGATCGCCTCGGCTTCCCGCCCCTCGGGCGTGCCGCGAATGAAATCGGCCAGTCGCGTCTGCACTGCGCCGTCCTCGCTATACTGCCGGGATGGGCAAAGTGTTCACCCTGCTCGCGCTTGCGCTGCTCGCGGCGTGCGCCGTCTGGGCCTGGATCAGCCTGCGCCGGTACAGCGCGCACAAGCGCCTTGCCGAGGAGCGCGCGGCCGCCTTCATCGCGGAAACGATGAATGCCGTGAAAAAGGCCAAGCCGGCGCCCGACAAGACCTAGAGCTCCGCATACAGGCGGCCGCGGTTGAGGATCCCGGCCGGGTCGAACGCGCTCTTCAGCTCCCGGTGCAGGCGCGCGAGTGCCGGCGCGAGCGGCGCAAACGCGCCAGCCGACTTGTCGCCGGCTCGAAACAGGGTCGCGTGCCCGCTCGCCTTCTCCGCCGCCGCCCGCAGCATGGCGGGCTCGGCGAGCGTCCTGCACCAGCGCAGCGACCCGTTCCACTCGATCAACTGCTCTGCCGCGAGCGACAGCGGCGGGGCGGTGGGCGGCAGCGACAGCCGCCACAGCGGCGCGTCTCCGGCGAAGAACGCATCGCTCTGTTCCCGGATTCCCGCCCAGTACGCATCGGCGAAGGTTGCATCCAGACGTTCGCCGCCCAGACGCTCGGCCGCGGACCGCAAGGCGCTCGCTGCGCCCGAGAGCCGGACGCGGAGCAGGCCATCGTGCCAGGCGGTGGCCGAAATCGGCAGCGGCATCCCGGCCCACTGGTTCATCATTTCGATGGCGCGCTGTTCGGGCAGCTCGAGCTGCAGCGTGAGTTCGGCCTGCGGCCGCGGCAGGACCTTGAGCGATGCTTCGACAATGAGCCCGAGCGTGCCGAGCGAGCCGACCAGCAGCCGCGAGATGTCGTACCCGGCGACGTTCTTCATCACCTGGCCGCCGAACGCGAGCAGCCGGCCGCGCCCGTCGACGATGCGTACGCCCAGCACGAAGTCGCGCAACGCCCCGGCCGCGGCGCGCCGCGGCCCCGACAGGCCGGCGGCAACGCATCCGCCGAGCGTCGCCGCGGCGCCGAAATGCGGCGGCTCGAATGCGAGCATCTGGCCGTTCCGCGCCAGCGTCGTTTCGAGGTCGGCGAGAAGCGTGCCGCAGCGCGCCGTGACCACGAGTTCGCTCGGCTCGTAGCTGACGATGCCGGCGCACTCGCGCGTCTCGAACACCTCGCCCGTCGGCTCGCCGCCGTAGAAGTCCTTGGTGCCGCCGCCGCGGAAACGCAGCGCGCGTCCCGCCTCGGCCGCCTCGCGGATTCGTGCGGCGAATGCGCTATACGCCGCATCCATCAGAAGCGCGGCAGCTCCGGATGCGGCAGCTTCCCGCCGCGCACGTGCATGCGGCGGTACTCGGCGCAGCGCGCGAGCGTGGGCACCGCCTTGCCGGGGTTGAGCAGTCCCTTCGCGTCGAAGGCGCGCTTCACGGCGTGAAACACCTCGAGTTCGGCGCGCCCGAACTGCACGCACATCTGGTCGATCTTCTCGACGCCCACGCCGTGCTCGCCCGTGATCGTGCCGCCGACCGCGACGCACTTCTCGAGCACTTCGGCGGCAAATTGCTCGGTGCGCCGCAGTTCGTCGGCGCTGTTGGCATCGAACAGGATCAGCGGATGCAGGTTGCCGTCGCCCGCATGAAACACGTTCGGGCACCGCAACCCGTACTTCTTTTCCATCTCGGCGATGAAGCCGAGCACCTCCCCCAGGCGCTTTCTCGGGATCGTGCCGTCCATGCAGTAGTAATCCGGGGAGATGCGCCCCATGGCCGGAAAGGCGGCCTTGCGGCCGGACCAGAATCGCAGCCGCTCGGCTTCGTCGCGCGATACGCTCGTGCGCGTGGCGCCCGCGCGCTCGAGCACTGCTTTC
The DNA here is from genome assembly GCA_964638135.1 of uncultured Enterobacteriaceae bacterium. Taxonomy (GTDB): domain Bacteria; phylum Pseudomonadota; class Gammaproteobacteria; order Burkholderiales; family SG8-39; genus 2-02-FULL-66-14. The sequence continues at coordinate 3,981 of CAZXAR010000108.1, forward strand.
GTGCGCGCGATCTCTTCCTCCACCTCTTCGGGAGTGCCGTCCGATTCGCACAGCAGGATCGCGGCCGCCTCGAGGTCGTAGCCCGCGTGCACGAATTCCTCGACCGCGCGCGTCGCCGGCCGGTCCATCATTTCCAGGCCGGCCGGAAGAATCCCTGCCGCGATCACGGCGGCCACCGCTTCGCCGGCCGTCTCCACGTTGTCGAACGAGGCCATGATCACGCGCGCCGTCTGCGGCCGGGGCAGCAGCTTGACCGTGATCTCGGTCGCCACGGCAAGCATCCCTTCGGAGCCGATGACGAGCGCAAGCAGGTCATAGCCCGGAGCATCGGGCGCCTCGGAACCGAACGCGACCGCTTCGCCCTCGATCGTGAAGCCGCGCACCTTGAGCACGTTGTGCACGGTGAGGCCGTACTTGAGGCAGTGCACGCCGCCCGAATTCTCCGCCACGTTGCCGCCGATCGAGCACGCGATCTGGCTCGACGGATCGGGCGCGTAGTACAGGCCGAACGGGGCGACGACGTCGGAGATCGCCGCGTTCGGCACGCCCGGCTGCACCACGGCGATGCGCGCCCGGGGATCGAGCCGCACCATGCGCATGAACTTGGCCATCGAGAGCAGCGCGCCGTCTTCGAGCGGCAGCGCGCCGCCCGACAGGCCCGTGCCCGCGCCGCGCGGCACGACCGGGACATCCGCCGCGTGGCAGGTCTTGAGCACGCGCTGCACCTGCTCTTCGGTCTCGGGAAGCGCGACCACCATGGGCACCCTGCGGTAGGCCGTCAGGCCGTCGCATTCGTACGGGCGGGTGTCCTCCTCCCGCCACAGCACGGCGCGCTCGGGCAGGAAGGCGCGCAGCGCGGCGACCACCGCGCGCTGGCGCGCCGCATCAATCTGCTTCAAAGCCAGCGCTTCGCCCATGCCAGGCCTTCCGCCGTGTCCCCGATCGGATTGTATTCGCACCCGATCCAGCCGGCGTAGCCGAGCGCGTCGATGTGGCGCAGGAGAAAATCAAAATTGATTTCGCCGGTGCCCGGCTCGTTGCGTCCGGGCACGTCGGCGAGTTGCATGTGGCCGATGCGCGGCAGCAGCCGTTCGACGGTGTGCGCCAGGTCGCCTTGCATGATCTGCATGTGGAAAAGATCGAACTGAATGAACGCGTTCGGCGCGGCGATTTCCTCCAGCACCTGCTCGGCCTGCCGCGTGCCCGTCAGGAAGTAGCCAGGTATCGAGCGCGTATTGATCGGCTCGACGAGAAGCACGACGCCCTGCGCCGCGAAGCGCTCGGCGGCGTGACGCAGGTTCGCAACGTAGACGTCGTGGTGCCGCGCTCGGTCCGCTCCCTCCGGCAGCACGCCGGCGAGGCAGTGGATGCGGCGACAGCCGACTGCCCTGGCGTACTCGAGCGCGCGCTCCGCCGTGTCGCGGAACTCGGCTTCGCGTCCCGGCAGGCAGGCGACGCCGCGGTCGCCGGGCCGGCTTCCCGGCGGCGCATTGTGCAACACCACCTCGACGCCGGCGGCGCGGGCGCATTCGGCTACGGCAGGGGCCGGATGGGCATACGGGAACTGGAACTCGACCGAGCGGAATCCGGCGCGCGCGGCGGCGGCGAACCGGTCGAGAAAATCGAGGTGCGGAAACAGCGTCGACAGGTTGGCCGCAAGCTTCGGCATCGCTCAGCCTTCGCGTTCGGGCGCGGATTCCTGCGCGCGGGCACCAAACAGAAGAAAATCGGTGCGTTCCAGGCCCTTGTCGAGGGAGGCGCGACTCCACGCCTCGAGCGCCGCATCGGCGGTCCGGTGCAGCGCCGCCTCGCCGATCTTCGCGTACAGCCCCGTGCGCCGCATCACGTCGAGCACCTGGATCTTCAGCCCGCTGAATGCCACGTCGTGGCCGCCCTCGCGCAGCCGCTCGACCAGGTGGCGGATCACTTCCTCCCCGGAGGCGTCGATCTGGTTGATTCCGTCGCCGACGATGAGAATGCATTTCGCCGCCGGGTGTTCCGCCACCGCTTCGAGCACCGCGTCCTCGAAGTACGGCACGTTGGCGAAGTACAGATCGCCGTCGAAGCGCAGCGCGATCACGTGCTCGCTGGTGCGCAGGCCATGACGGCGCGCGTCGCGCAGGGTGCCGTCGGGGTGACGGCCGAGCAGAACCACCCGCGGGCGCATGCTGCGGTACAGGTACAGGATCACCGCCAGGCCCCCGCCGATCAGAATGCCGAGATCAAGGTGCGGTGCGAGCGCGAGAGTGGCAAGGAACGTGACCGCCGCCGCCGCACCGTCGTGCCGGTGCGTCCGCCAGGCGAGGCGCATGGCACCCGGATTCGCGAGGTTGATCACCGCGACCACGATGATCGCGGCGAGCACCGCTTGCGGCAGGTGATACAGCAGCGGCGTCAGCACCAACAGCGTTCCCGCGACCAGCGCAAAGGTGAAGATCGACGACATCCCGGTCGCGGCGCCGGCATTGAGATTCACGGCCGAGCGGGAGAACGATCCGCTGACCGGGAAGGACTGGGTGAGGCTGCCGGCGATGTTCGCCAGTCCCTGACCGATCAGCTCCTGGCTCGCGTCCAGGCGCTGCCGGGTGCGCGTCGCCATCGCCTTGGCGATCGATACCGCCTCCATGAAACCGACCAGCGTGATCACGAGCGCGGTCGACAGCAGGGTGAGCATCATGTCCCAGCTCGCGCGCGGTACGCGAAGCTCCGGAAATCCTCGGGGGATCGCGCCCACCACTTCCCCGCCGCCGCGCAGCAGCACATGCTCGCCCGAGACCCGGGCGATGCGCCAGCGCATCTCCTCCACGATCACGCCCGCAGGAACCGCCTCGGCGAAGTGATACCGCTCCTCGGCACCGGCCTCGCGCAGAAGCACGAGCTTGCGAAGCGCGCGCAGGCGGCCGCGGTTCTCCTGCTCGGCTTCCTTCACGCGCGCGCGCAACGCCTCGATCTCGAAGCTCTGCGCGAGCCTTGCCTCGTTTTCGGCGCCGCCCTCCCCGCGCAGGCTTTCCAGCCGGGCCAGGCCGGCGGCGATGCGCTTCTGCCGGTCCTCGACGCGCGCCTGGATGCGCGCGAGCTCCTCTGCCATGCTGCGCGCCGTCGGGTCCACGATCGTCTCGATCCGCACGGTCGCGTTGCGCTCGAACCCGGTCGCCCAGCTCAGCGTCGTGCCCGCCACCACCGCGATCAGCACCGCCGGCATCCTGGGCAGATAGCGCCGGCCCGCGAGCAGAATCGCGATTGCGACGCCCCCCATGGCCAGAGTCGGGATGTGCACCTGCGGGGCCTGCGCCAGCATCTCCGCGACGTCGAGCAGAAAGTGCTCGCTGCGTCCGATCGGCACGCCGAGCAGCTTGTTGATCTGCGACAGCGCGATGATGAGCGCGGCGGCGTTGGTGAAGCCGACGATGACCGGATGCGACAGGAAACTCACGATCGCGCCGAGCCGCGCAATGCCGAGCGCGAGCTGAAACACGCCGACCATGAGCGCGAGCAGGATCGCGTAGGCGACGAACTCCTCGCTCCCCGCGGCGACGAACTGGGCGAGCGTCGAACCGGTCAGCAGCGACACCATGGCGACGGGACCGGTGGAAAGCTGGCGCGAAGAGCCCCACAGCGCGCCCACCGCCACCGGCAGCAGCGCCGCGTACAGACCGTAGTAGGCCGGCATTCCCGCGAGCTGCGCGTAGGCCATCGACTGCGGCACCAGGACAAGCGCCACCGCGACGCCCGCCATCACGTCCGCTTTGAGCGCGTCCCGGCGCAGGGGAAACCAGGCGAGGAACGGAAAGAAGCGACGCATGCGGTGCTGTTGCGGTACCCTTCGCGGGTCCCGATGGATTCTATCCGACACCGCGACGGTGTCCGCATGAAGTTCGAGATGGCCTGTGTGAAGGGAATGCCACGGCAATGAAAGAAGGTTTCATCGACCTGGCGGCACGGCTCGTGCCGTCGCTCGATTGGCGCCATCGCGTCAATCGGGCGAGTCTGCGAGCCGACCTGATCGCCGGGCTGATCGGTGCGGTCGTCGTCGTGCCGCAGGGAATCGCATTCGCCACGCTGGCCGGTCTGCCGCCGCAGTACGGGCTGTACGCCGCGATGGTTCCGGCGGCGGTCGCTGCGCTGTTCGGCTCCTCCTGGCACGCGGTCACGGGACCGACCAACGCCGTCTCGCTGTACGTGCTGGCGACCGTCGCGCCGCTCGCCGCGCCCGGCTCGGGGCGCTACGTCAGCCTGGTACTGACGCTTTCGTTCATGTCGGGCGCCATCATGCTGGCGATGGGTCTGCTGCGGCTGGGCCGCCTGGTGAACTTCATCTCGCACACCGTGGTGGTGGGCTTCACCGCCGGGGCCGGAACGCTGATCATCGCCAGCCAGCTGAAGAATTTCTTCGGGATCGACATTCCGGCCGACAGCTCGTTCCTCACGGTGCTGCAGAAGTTCTTCCTGCAGCTGCCCGAAATCAAGCCGTTCGTCCTGCTCGTGGGCGCGATCACGCTGCTCGCCAGCGTTCTCGCGCGGCGCTACGTGAGGAAGATTCCCTACATGATCGCCGCCCTCGTGGCAGGTGGGCTGGCGGCCTACCTGATCGACTGGTGGCTCGGCGCCGAGCGCACCGGGATCCGCACCCTCGGCACGCTGCCCGGCGCGCTGCCCCCGCTTTCGCGACCGGACTTCTCGCCCGACACGCTGAAGACCCTGCTCGGGATCGCGTTCGGCGTCACGGTGCTCTCGCTCACCGAAGCGACTTCGATCGGGCGCGCGATCGCGCTCAAGTCCGGCCAGCGCATCAACGGCAGCCAGGAATTCATCGGCCAGGGCCTTGCCAACATCGCCGCGAGCTTCTTCTCCGGCTACCCGACATCCGCCTCGTTCAATCGCTCGGGACTGAATTACGAGGCCGGCGCGCGCACACCGCTCGCCGCGGCGTTCTCGGTCCCGTTCCTGGTGGTGATCGTGTTCGGCGTCTCGCCCCTGCTCGAGCACCTGCCGATCGCCTCGATGGCTGCGATCCTGTTCATCGTCGCCTGGCGGCTTTTCGAATTCGCGGAAATCCGCGCGATCCTGCGCGTCGGCGGCAGCGAAGCCCCGGTGCTCGTCTTCACCTACGCGGCGACGCTGCTCATGAACCTCGAGATGGCGATCCTGGTGGGGGTGATGCTCTCGCTGCTGCTCTACCTCAATCGCACTTCGCGCCCGCAGATGCGGTCGATCGTGCCCGACCCGCGCCATGCGGCGCGCAAGTCCGCGGCAGTCGCCGACGGATTGAAGGAATGCCCGCAGTGCAAGATCGTCGCGATCGAGGGATCGATCTATTTCGGTGCCGTGGACCATGTCGAAGGGCATTTCGACACCCTGCGCGCCCTGACCGCAGGGCAGAAGCACCTGCTGCTGGCCGCCCGCAACATCAACTTCATCGACATCGCCGGCGCGAACGCCCTGGCGCGCGAAGCGCGCAAGCGCCGGTGGAACGGCGGCCGGCTCTACCTGACGGGACTGCGCCAGCCGGTCGTGCAGTTGCTCCAGAAAGGGCACTTCGTGGACGAGATCGGCGCGGAGAACATCTTCCGCGACAAGGGCGAGGCGATCGCGGCCATATTCGAAAAGCTTGACCGGTCGCTCTGCGCCCGTTGTCACGCCCGCATCTTCAGCGAATGCGCCAGCCTTCCGCAGCCCGCGGCCGACCCGCGGGCGACGAAATCCTAGCGGCCGGGGCGTTCGGCGACGAGGCGCTCGCCGCGGTCTGCGGCCTGCCGGTCGCGGGCCGCGGGCCGGGCGGTGCCGGCGAGCCATGCGCACCATCCCTGTGCTAGACTTTTTTCGAACCAGACAACGACTTGAGGAGGAATCCCATGGCAGCGATCTTGCAATCCCTCGGCCGGACCGTGCTCGCGGGGATCGTGGTGCTCATCGCGATCATCATCGTTGTCGGGGCGGGAACCGGCCAGATGATCAGCCTCGACATGAACTGGTCGAGGTTCTTCATGCGCTGGCTGCACGTGCTCTCGGGCGTGATGTGGATCGGGCTGCTGTGGTATTTCAATTTCGTCCAGATTCCTTCGATGCCCAAGATCCCGGACGAGCAGAAGCCCGCGATCGGGAAGGTCATCGCGCCGGAAGCCCTGTTCTGGTTCCGCTGGGCCGCGCTGGCGACGATCGTCACCGGGCTGCTGCTCGCGTGGATGAACGGTTATTTCGTCACCGCGCTTTCGCTGCAGAAACCCTTCCATGCAATCGGCATCGGCATGTGGCTCGGGCTCGTCATGGCGTTCAACGTCTGGTTCATCATCTGGCCGAACCAGAAGAAGGCGCTGGGCATCGTCCAGGTTGCGGCCGAGGAAAAGACCGCTGCGGCGCGCAAGGCCATGCTCACCTCGCGCCTGAACACGATGCTTTCGATTCCGATGCTTTACTGCATGGTGGCACAGCAGAACGGCGGCCTCTGAGCGCCCGGGACTACCCGGACCCCCATCACAGACACCGTCACGGACGGCGGGGCGAGACTTTCTCGATCCCGCGCAGACGCGTGCCCGCTTTAATGCCGCGCTCGGCGAACCAGCCGCGGTTCATCTCGAGCGCGTAGCGCGCCGGACGCGCCGCGCAATGCGAATCCTCGCTCTGCGGTTGCATGTCGGCGATGTTGACGATGGCGCCGGTGTCGTCGAGGAATGCGACCGACAAGGGGATCAGCGTGTTCTTCATCCACATGCACTGGATCCCGGATTCCTCGAAAACGAACAGCATTCCGGAGTTCTGACCGAGCTTCTGCCGGTGCATGAGGCCCCTCACGCGGCTGGCGAACGTGTCCGCGAGCTCGGCGCGGATGACGTGCATGCCGGCGCCCAGCTCGACCACCGGCAGCTCGCCGCGTGCCGCCGCCGCAAGCAGCAGCGCAAGGATCGTTATCGCGGTTCTCATCGTGGAAAAAGAAAAGGCGGGGATACCGCCCCGCCTTTTTTTCCGCCCGACAGAGAAATTACTTCTTCTTCTCGTCCTTCTTCTTCTCGTCCTTCTTC
>CAZXAR010000109.1:0-10952 GCA_964638135.1 uncultured Enterobacteriaceae bacterium
GATCATGGTGTTCGGCGCGATCATGCCGGCCTTCGTCGGCTTCGCCAACTGGCAGATCCCGCTGATGATCGGCGCGCCCGACATGGCGTTCGCGCGCATGAACAACTGGTCGTTCTGGATCCTGCCCTTCGCTGGGGCGCTGCTCATCATCGCGTTTTTCGTCCCCGGGGGCGCGCCGGGCGTGGGCTGGACGATGTACGCGCCGCTCACCGTGCAGATGGGCATCGGCATGGACCTGACGATCTTCGCCGTGCACCTGCTCGGCATGAGCTCGATCATGGGCTCGATCAACATCATCACCACCATTCTCAACATGCGGGCGCCGGGGATGACGCTGCTGCGCATGCCGCTGTTCGTATGGACCTGGCTCATCACCGCCTATCTGCTGGTCGCGGCGATGCCTGTGCTCGCGGGTGCGGTCACCATGACCCTCACCGACCGGCATTTCGGCACCACCTTCTTCAACGCCGCGGGCGGCGGCGACCCGGTGCTGTATCAGCACATCTTCTGGTTCTTCGGCCACCCGGAGGTGTACATCATCGCGTTGCCCGCGTTCGGCGTGATCTCGCAGGTGATTCCGGCGTTTTCGCGCAAGCCCCTGTTCGGCTACGCCTCGATGGTGTACGCGACCTCGGCGATCGCGATCCTCTCGTTCATCGTCTGGGCGCACCATATGTATACGGTCGGCATGCCGGTGCAGGGCCAGCTGTTCTTCATGTACGTGACGACGCTGATCGCGGTGCCGACCGGGGTCAAGGTGTTCAACTGGGCGGCGACGATGTGGAAGGGCTCGCTCACGTTCGAGACGCCGATGCTGTTCGCGATCGGGTTCCTGTTCCTGTTCACGCTCGGGGGCTTCACCGGCCTGGTGCTGTCGATCGCTGCGGTGGACATCCAGCTGCACGACACCTACTACGTGGTGGCGCATTTCCACTACGTGATGGTGGCGGGAGCGCTGTTCTCGGCCTTTGCCGGCGTGTACTTCTGGCTGCCCAAGTGGACCGGGCGGATGTACGACGAGACGCTCGGCAAGATCCACTTCTGGCTGACGATGATCTTCTTCAACGTCACCTTCTTCGTGCAGCACTTCGCGGGTCTCGCGGGCATGCCGCGCCGCATTCCGGACTACCCGCTGATGTTCGAGACGTGGAACAGGATCAGCTCGATCGGTGCCTGGGGATTCGGCCTGTCGCAGCTGCTGTTCCTGTACGTGGTCCTGAAGGCGATCTCGAGCGGGGCGAAGGCGCCCGAGAAACCCTGGGAAGGCGCGGACTCGCTGGAGTGGACGCACCTGCCGACGCCGGTGCCGCACCACACCTGGGAAACGCAACCGGTGCTGCACTAGGCGCGCATGAGCAACAATGCGAAAACCGCCCTCGTGCTTGTCGCGATCGCGCTGACGACGTTTGCCGGGATCATCGCGAAGTACTGGGTCCTGCACGGATGAGCGAAGAGCGCACGCGCGAAAACCGTCGTCTGCTGACGCGGCTCTCGGTCGTGGCCGCGCTGATGTTCGGTTTCGGCTTTGCGCTGGTGCCGTTCTACGAGCGGATCTGCCTCGCGCTCGGCATCAACTCGCTCGTGGCGCGGCAGGAACTCGAGGCGAATACGCAGGTCGACACGACGCGCACGGTGACGATCGAGTTCGACGCCAACGCGCACGACCTGCCGTGGCGCTTCCGGCCGCTCACGCGGCATCTCGCCGTGCATCCCGGCGAGCTGGTGCACGTCGAGTACGAGATCGCCAACGTGCGCGGTGCACCGGTCACCGGGCAGGCGGTGCCGAGCTACGGCCCGGCGCTCGCAGGGCAATACTTCAGGAAGCTGGAGTGCTTCTGCTTCCGGCAGCAGACGCTCGCTGCGGGCGAGACGCGCAGAATGCCGGTGACCTTCGCCGTCGATCCGGCGCTGCCGAGAGACGTGAGCACGGTCACGTTGTCGTACACTTTTTTCGAGGTCGCGGGCCTCGGAGGGAAGAGCTAGTGGCGGACGCCGTGAAGCCGACGTCGTTCCTCGAGGCGCTGAAGACCGTGCTCTCGGGTTTCATCGGCATCCGCAGCAGGTCCGGCCATGAGCGCGCGCCGGTCGGCCCGTTGCAGATCCTCGTGGTGGCGGTCGCGTTCGCGATGCTGCTCGTCTTTGCGCTCGTCGCGATCGTGCGAGTGGTGACGGGTTGAGACCAGGGAGCTCCGGATGACACAGGGCGGAACCAGAGGACACTACTTCGTACCGCAGCCGATGCCCTGGCCGATCATCGGCTCCGCGGCGCTGTTCCTGATGGCGCTCGGCGCAGTCTTCCTGTTCAACGGCGCGAGCGCCGGCTGGATCGGGATCGTCGCCGGCTTCCTGGTCCTCGTCTACATGATGTTCCGCTGGTTCGGCGACGTAATCCGCGAGTCCGAGGGCGGCAAGTACGGCGGCCGGGAGGACCTGTCGTTCCGCTGGGGGATGAGCTGGTTCATATTCTCCGAGGTCATGTTCTTCGCGGCGTTCTTCGGCGCGCTGTTTTACGTTCGCGTGCTGTCGGTCCCCGACCTGGCGACGCTGGAGAGCAACGCCCTCCTGTGGCCCGGCTTCAGCAGCCACTGGCCCTCGGCGGGTCCGGCGTTTGCGGAGAAGTTCTCGCCCATGGCGGCCTGGGGCATCCCCGCGGTGAACACGCTGCTGCTGCTTTCTTCCGGCGTCACGGTGACGATCGCGCACTACGCGCTGAAGGAGAACCACCGCGGTCTGCTCAACCTGTTCCTCGCCCTGACGGTCGCGCTCGGCGTGCTGTTCCTCGCGTTCCAGGTCTACGAGTACGGCGAGGCCTACGCGGACCTGAATCTGAAGCTCACCACCGGCGTGTACGGCTCGACCTTCTTCATGCTGACGGGCTTCCACGGCTTTCACGTCACGGTCGGCGCGGTCATGCTGACCGTGATCCTTGCGCGCTGCCTCGCCGGCCACTTCAGCCCCGACCATCACTTCGCGTTCGAGGCGGTGGCCTGGTACTGGCACTTCGTCGACGTGGTATGGCTGGGCCTGTTCATCTTCGTCTACTGGTTCTAGCCGGACTACGAGATCCGGCCGGGGAGGAAGCCGAAGTAGAAGCCGGCCATCAGGAACAGGAACAGCACGAGCGACAGGCCGACGCGAAGCGCGAGCGCCCTCACGGCGCGATTCGAGCCGCTGCGGTCGTGCAGCACGAAAAACAGCGCCGAGCCGAGGCTCGCGACGATCAGCACCAGCGCTCCGATCACGACGTAGCGCATCGCCTGCAGTGTAGCGCCGTGCGATGAAATTCGCGCAGTTCGCGTTCCGTCCCGGGTGGTGGGGTTTCCTGCTTGCGAGCGCGGGTTGCGCGGCGGGTGTCGCGCTGGGCAACTGGCAGTGCGGGCGCGCCGAGGAACGCCGGGCCGTGGCGGCGGCGCTGGATGCGGCACGGCGCGCGCCGGCGCTCGAGCTTCCCGGCGCGGCGGCCGATCCGGCCCGGTTCGCACTCCGGCGTGTGGCGGTGCGCGGCGAATTTGTGACCGGATACACCGTCCTGCTGGATTACCGCGTGCACCGTGGCCGTCCCGGCTACCACGTGGTGCAGCCGATGCGCATCGCGCAAAGTGGCCTGCACGTCCTCGTGCTGCGCGGCTGGGTCGCCGCCGACCCGCGCCGCGAACGGCTGCCCTCGCTCGCAGCGCCCTCGGGCGAGCAGCGCCTCGAGGGTATCGCGTTCGAGCAGCTGCCGCAGTTGCTCGAGCCGGCGAAAATGCCGGATGGCTGCCGTCCGGGACCGGTGCCCTGCGTGTGGCAGAACCTGAAGCTCGCCGCGTTCGGCAGCTGGTCGGGGTTGCCGCTGCAGCCGATCCTGATCGAGCAGCACAGCGCGCTTCGCGACGGGCTGGAGCGCGACTGGGAGCGTCCCGAGGCCGGCTACCGCAAGAACGAGATGTACGCCCTGCAGTGGTACTCGCTCGCCGGCTTGTCGGTCGCATTGTTCATCGTCCTGAGCATTCGCCGTGAAAAGCCGGCCGCACGGTGACGAGGCGCCGACGGGCGCGGCGCGGGTGAAGCGCGGGCGCAGGAAGCTGCTTGCGCTGGGGGCGCTTTTCGCGCTCCCGGTGGTGCTCGGCTGGATCGCGTATCTCACCGGCTGGGTGCCGGGCACGAGTTCGAACTACGGCACCCTGCTCCCGCCGCGTCCGCTCGAGGCGCAGCCGCTCGCAGCGCTGCGCGGTAAATGGGTGCTGGTGCAACTCGACGGCGCCGCCTGCGATGCACGCTGCGAGAAGAAGCTCTACCACATGCGCCAGGTGCGCCGGGCGCAGGGCAGGGAGATGCAGCGCGTCGAGCGCCTGTGGATCGTCACCGATGCCGCGGCCGTGCGCCCGGAGCTGGTGGCCGCGATCGAAGACACGCGCATCGCGCGCGGCGATACTCGGCTTGTGGCGGTGTTTCCGGCCGAGCGCACGGTGCACGAGCACATCTACCTGGTCGATCCGCTCGGCAACCTGATGCTCAGGTTTCCGCGCGATGCGGACCCCTCGAAGATGGTGAAGGACCTGGAACGGTTGCTGAAGTACTCCGGGTTCGGCTGAGCCGGCAGCTCGCACCCAAGCCGCGCATGTTGCTGCGCGGAAAACTCCACTGGGGCCGGCGCGGTTTTCGCGCTGGCGTGATTATCGTTATCATTAGTGTAAGCTGCATGGAGGTAACCCGCCATGCGTTTTTGGCGGCTTGCCGCTGAATCGGCCGGTACAACTTCAGGTGGGAGTTCGGTCCGCCAATGGCTATTGCCGTAGTACTGATAGTGCTGATCGTCGGCTCGGTCCTGTTTCACTTCCTGAGCCCGTGGTGGCTCACGCCGCTCGCCTCCAACTGGGGCACGATGGACGACACGATCAATATCACCTTCTGGGTGACAGGCTTTGTCTTCGTCGCCGTCAATCTGTTCATGGCAGTGGCGGTGATCCGCTACAGGTACCGCAAAGGCAGGCAGGCAGCGTACCAGCCCGAGAACAAGAAGCTGGAAGTGTGGCTTACCGTATTGACCACGGCGGGCGTCGCCGCGATGCTGGCGCCAGGCCTGTTTGTGTGGGCGAAGTTCGTCGACGTGCCGCACGATGCATCGGTCGTCGAGGCGGTGGGCCAGCAGTGGCACTGGAGCTATCGCTTTCCCGGCAAGGACGGCGTGCTGGGGACCGTCGATTCGCGGTTCGTCAGCGATCGAAACCCGTTCGGCATGAATCCGGACGATCCCAAGGGGCAGGACGATGTCCTGGTCAAGAGCCCGGAGGTGCATCTGCCGATCGGCAAGCCGGTCAAGGTGCTGCTGCGCTCCAAGGACGTTCTGCATAATCTCTCGGTGGCGCAGATCCGCGTCAAGATGGATCTGGTGCCGGGCCTGGTCACCTATTTCTGGTTCACCCCCACCCGGACCGGGAAATTCGACCTCCTCTGCGAAGAGCTCTGCGGCATCGCGCATTTCACGATGCGCGGCAAGCTCATCGTGGACGAGGAGCCCGCGTTTCAGGCGTGGTTGGCCAGCTATCCCACGTTCGCGCAGTCGCTGGCCCGCGCGGGCGGCGATGCGGATGCGGGCAGGCCGCTCTATGCCGCGTGTGCGGCCTGCCACGGCGCGCAGGGCGAGGGCAATGCCGCGCTGCATGCGCCGAAACTGAGCGGGCAGGGAGACTGGTACCTCAGACGGCAGCTGAAGAATTTCAAGCAGGGCGCCCGGGGGACACACGACAAGGATGTGTTCGGCAAAATGATGGCGCCGATGGCGGCGACACTGGCCGATGACGCCGCCATCGAAGATGTCATCGCGTATATCAGGACGCTGCCCGATAAGCCCGCCCCCGCCACGGTGCAGGGCAATCCGCGGAATGGCCAGCGGCGCTACGTGAACTGCGGAAGCTGTCACGGCTCCGAGGGGCGCGGCATCGAGGCAACCAATGCGCCCAGGCTGAAGGGCATGAGCGACTGGTATCTCAGGACGCAGCTGAAGAATTTCCGCGACGGGATCCGCGGCGGTCACCCCCGGGACATGTACGGACCGCAGATGGCAATGATGGCCGCTGCCTTCACCGACGAGCGGGCGATCGACGATCTCATCGCCTACATCGGCACCTTCTGAGGAGTGCGTTGCTTGCCGCGCGAGCGAATCGAGCATCACCCGGAAACAGCGAAGAGGGACAGGTAAATGTCTACGTACGTTGCCCATGACGAAACGGAATACGCCCCGCCTGCGGAAGTCGCGGAGGTAGAGCTCTACCACCCCAAGACGTTCATCGGAAAGTACATCTGGAGCCAGGACGCGAAAGTCATCGCCATCCAGTACGCGATCACCGCCATCGGGATCGGTGTGGTGGCGCTGGTGCTGTCATGGCTGATGCGGCTGCAACTGGGGTTCCCGCACAGCTTCTCCTTCATCGACCCGAGCAACTACCTGCAGTTCGTCACCATGCACGGCATGATCATGGTGATTTACCTGCTCACCGCGCTGTTCCTGGGCGGGTTCGGCAATTACCTGATCCCGCTGATGGTCGGTGCCCGCGACATGGTGTTTCCTTATGTGAACATGGTGAGCTACTGGGTGTATCTGTTCGCCGTGCTGCTGCTGGTTGCGAGCTTCTTCGTCCCGGGCGGGCCGACGGGCGCCGGCTGGACCCTGTATCCGCCGCAGGCGATCCTCGCGGGCACGCCGGGAGCGAACTGGGGCATCATCCTGATGTGCGTTTCGCTCGCCTTCTTCATCATCGGATTCACCATGGGCGGGCTGAACTACGTGGTGACCGTGTTGCAGGCGCGCACGCGGGGCATGACGATGATGCGACTGCCCCTGACGGTATGGGGAATCTTCATGGCCACGATCCTGGCGCTGCTCGCCTTTCCGGCGTTGTTCGTGAGCGCCATCATGATGATTCTCGACCTGACGCTGGGCACGAGTTTCTTCATGCCCGCGATCGTGTCGCACGGCCAGCAGTTGAACTACGGGGGCGGCAGCCCGGTGCTGTTCCAGCACCTGTTCTGGTTCTTCGGACACCCCGAAGTCTACATCGTCGCGTTGCCCGCCTTCGGCATCGTCTCCGACCTGATCAGCACGCACGCGAGGAAGAACATCTTCGGCTATCGCATGATGGTCTGGGCGATCCTCATCATCGGCGGGCTGAGCTTCATCGTGTGGGCGCACCACATGTACGTGAGCGGGATGAATCCGTATTTCGGTTTCTTCTTTGCCACCACCACGCTGATCATCGCGGTTCCCACGGCGATCAAGGTCTACAACTGGGTGCTCACGCTGTGGCGGGGCAACATCCACCTCAGCGTCCCCATGCTGTTCGCGATCGGGTTCGTCTTCACGTTCATCAACGGCGGGCTGACGGGCCTGTTCCTCGGTAACGTCACCGTCGACGTTCCGCTTTCGGACACCATGTTCGTGGTGGCCCACTTCCACATGGTCATGGCGATCGCGCCCATCCTGGTGGTGTTCGGCGCGATCTATCACTGGTACCCGAAGATCACCGGGCGCATGCTGCACGACGGGCTGGGCAAGTTCCATTTCTGGATCACCTTCGTCGGCAGCTACGCGATCTATTATCCGATGCACTACCTGGGATTCCTGGGCGTTCCGCGCCGGTACTACGCGATCGGCGGTACGGAGTTCATTCCCGAATCGGCGTATTCGGTGAACGCCGGCATCACCATCGCGGCCCTGATCGTCGGTCTTGCCCAGTTCGCGTTCTTCTACAACGTGATCGCGAGCTATTTCAGGGGCAAGCCATCGGGCAGCAACCCGTGGAACGCCACCACGTTGGAGTGGCAGACGCCGGAGACGCCGCCCAGGCACGGCAATTTCGGCAAGGACCTGCCGGTCGTCCATCGCTGGGCGTACGACTACAGCGTGCCGGGCGTCAAGCACGACTTCGTACCGCAGAACGTGCCGCCGAGCGAAGTAGCCGCCGGCGCCTGGGTCAAGCCCTAGCCGCGCGAGGGGTCCGGCGTGACCGTGACGCTGCTGTTCCTGGCTGCACTGATGGGCGGGATACTCTGGTGGCTGTTCAGGCAAAGCATCAATGTCCAGCCGTGGGTCGCCGAGGTTTCGGTCAAGGACGTGCATGCGGGTCTGCTCGCCCGGCCTGCGGCGAAGACGGCGCTGTGGATTTTTCTTGCCGTGGTCACGTCGCTGTTCGCGCTTTTTATCAGTGCCTACGCGATGCGGATGCGCCTCGGGGACTGGGTTCCCCTGCCGGAGCCGGGGCTGCTGTGGTGGAACACGGCCGTACTGGTCGCGACCAGCGTCGCGATGCAATGGACTGCAGTTGCGGCAGCCCGCGAAGATGCGGACGGCGTGAGGAGCGGGCTGCTCGCCGGCGGCGTTCTGACGATCGCCTTCCTGTTGGGGCAGCTGGTGGCCTGGCGACAGCTGTATGACGCGGGCTATTTTCTGACTACCAATCCCGCCTACGCGTTCTTCTATTTGCTTACCGCGCTGCACGGCCTGCACGTATTGGGTGGTCTGGTGGCGTGGGCGAGGAC
The DNA here is from genome assembly GCA_964638135.1 of uncultured Enterobacteriaceae bacterium. Taxonomy (GTDB): domain Bacteria; phylum Pseudomonadota; class Gammaproteobacteria; order Burkholderiales; family SG8-39; genus 2-02-FULL-66-14. The sequence goes on from CAZXAR010000109.1 coordinate 8,518, forward strand.
CAGCGCCCGGATGCGGCGCGGCGTTGCGGTCGCGGAGATACGCCTGAGCGTGGAGCTGTGCACGGTTTACTGGCACTATCTGCTGCTGGTTTGGCTGGTCTTGTTCACTTTGCTGCTGTCCACCTGAGAGGGATCGAAGTACACATGTCGCAACCGACGCTGACGAGTACGGGACAGGCGGTTCCGCTGCCTGAAGGCCTGCCGGGGATCGTCGCCGACTGGTCCTCGGACCAGCGGGCGTTCAAGAGAGTCCCCTGGGGCAAGGCGATGATGTGGATCTTTCTGCTCAGCGACACCTTCATCTTCAGCTGTTTCCTGATCTCGTACATGACGGTGCGAATGTCCACCACGGAACCGTGGCCTAACCCCAGCGAGGTTTTCTCGTTGACGCTGTGGGGCGCGAAGATCCCCCTCATCCTGATCGCGATCATGACCTTCGTCCTGATCAGCAGCAGCGGGACGATGGCCATGGCCGTCAACTACGGCTATCGAAAGGATCGCACCAAGACCTTCGTCTTGCTGCTGCTCACCGCGGCGATGGGCGCCACCTTCGTCGGGATGCAGGCCTTCGAGTGGACCAAGCTGATCGTGGACGAAGGGGTGCGCCCGTGGAGCAACCCCCTGGGCGCGGCCCAGTTCGGCTCGACCTTTTTCATGATCACGGGCTTCCACGGCACCCACGTGTCGATCGGCGTGATCTTCCTGATCATCGTCGCGATCAAGGTGCTGCGGGGAGACCTGGACCGCCAGACGCCCGGTTTCCTGACCGGGCGCAAAGGAAACTACGAGATCGTCGAGATCATGGGTCTGTACTGGCACTTCGTCGATCTGGTGTGGGTATTCATCTTCGCGTTTTTCTATCTCTGGTGAGGGGAACCGTGGCGCACGCCGAGGGGCAACAACATCCGATTGGCATCTATCTCAAGATCTGGGGACTGCTGTTCGTTCTCAGCACGGCGTCGTATCTGGTCGACTACTTCCACCTGCAGGGCTACCTGCGGTGGACGCTCATCGTCGTGCTGATGCTGTTGAAGGCAGGGCTGATCGTTGCCGTCTTCATGCACATGCTCTGGGAGCGACTGGCCTTGCTCTATGTCATCGTGGTCCCGCCGGTGCTGTTGCTCGTGCTGCTGGGCATCGGGGCGCTTGAAGCGGACTACACGTTCCTTACGCGAGCCGTCTTTTTCGTGCAGCGTTTGTTGTAGCGTAACCGGCTCGAATTGCAGCGCGCCTGTTCCTTGTCGGCCTCCATTCCTGAGCGGAAGAACCACCCATGACCGAAAAACGCCACGCCACCAGCCTTTCGATCATCATCGGCGCCAGCGCAGTGCTGATGCTGTTTTTTTACGTTCTGGTGGCCCATCACCGCGACATCCCGCACGAGGTCCAGCAGCGCCGCGACACGCTTCTCGCCTCGGGCTCGAACGTGGCCGAGAGGATCAAGCCGGTCGGGCAGGTGGTGGTCGCCGGGGCAGAAACCCCGCAGGAGCCCGCCAAGACCGCGATGGCCGCGCCGCCGCCCGCCGCCCGCGACGGGCACCAGGTCTACCAGGCCGCCTGCGTTGCCTGCCACGGCGCCGGTATCGCAGGGGCGCCGAAGCTGGGTGACAAGAGCCAGTGGGCGAAGCGCATCGCCAAGGGGCTCGATACTCTGTACGCCAGCGCCGTGAACGGGGTTCAGGGGAGCACCGGAGCGATGCCGGCCAAGGGCGGCAATGCGGCGCTGAGCAATACCGAGGTCAAGGCAGCCGTCGACTACATCGTGTCACAATCGAAATAGCCGGCAGAAGATGACCTGTTCCCCGCGGTAGTACGTTGGAGAGGCCGTGACCGCGCATTCCCTGATTTCCGCGTCGGCGCGCAGCGTCGCGCAGCGCGCCGCGACGCTCGCGCGACGCGCGCGCGCCTACTACGCGCTCACCAAGCCGCGCGTGGTGTCGCTCATCGTGTTCACCGCCGTGATCGGGATGTTCCTCGCCACGCCGGCCATGGTGCCGGCGCAGATCCTTCTCGCCGGCACGCTCGGCATCGCGCTCGTCGCCGGTGCGGCTGCCGCGGTGAACTGCCTGGTCGAGCGCAGAATCGACGCCGCGATGCAGCGCACGCGCTCCCGGCCGCTGCCGCGCGGCGAATTGACGCCGCTGCAGACGCTGGTGTTCTCGGGCGCGATCGGCGGCGCCGGGCTGTGGATTCTGGCGCAGTACGTGAACGCGCTCACCATGTGGCTGACGCTTGCGACCTTCGTCGGGTATGCGGTCGTCTACACGGTGATCCTGAAACCCGCGACGCCGCAGAACATCGTGATCGGCGGCGCTTCGGGCGCGATGCCGCCGGTGCTGGGCTGGGCGGCGGTCACCGGCGAAGTCGCCACTGAGGCGACGCTGCTGTTCCTGATCATCTTCGCCTGGACGCCGCCGCATTTCTGGTCGCTCGCG
>CAZXAR010000110.1:0-10840 GCA_964638135.1 uncultured Enterobacteriaceae bacterium
GGAGGGCCGCGCCGCGTTCCTGGAAAAACGCAAGCCGCGCTTCAGCGGCCGGTAGCGGTGCGAAGCCTGATTAAGAGTTCCGCCTTGCCACCTTTCGAGCCGTGACTCCGGAGCTTCTGGCAAGGAAGGCGACTACAGGAACACGGAATTCGCCCGCCGCCGGCGGGCAGATTTTGCAGGCGTGGATTTGTGGATCGCGAGTCGCGAGGACTTGATCCTGTCGAAGCTGGGATGCGGGCTACCGCCAGTCCTTGACCAAACGGACAGGGTCTGGCGAATTCACACCGCCCCTGAGAATAGCGGCGATTGTTAACGCCGCTTACATCCTGTTGCACAATCGGCTGAACCGCGGACAGCCGAACGGCGGTCCAAGCGTTATAGGCACTGGAGGTGTCCATGACGCGCTTTGCCAGAATTTTCCTCGCCGGGCTGTTCGCGGTGGCGGCGGGCCTGCCGCTCGCCGCGAGCCCGGCGCGCGCCGCTTATTCCCAGCCGGAACTGGAGCAGATGCTGGCCCCGGTCGCGCTTTATCCCGACGCGCTGCTCTCCCAGATCCTCATGGCCTCGACCTACCCGTCGGAGGTGCTGGAGGCGGCGCAGTGGTCGCGGGAGCACCCCGGGTGGCAGGGCGATGCCGCGGTGCAGAGCGTGCAGGACCGCGACTGGGACCCGAGCGTGAAATCGCTGGTCGCCTTCCCGAACGTGCTCGCGCGGATGGCGGAAAACTACGCCTGGATGCAGGCGCTCGGCGACGCGTTCATCGCGCAGGAGCCGCAGGTGATGGAAGCAGTGCAGGCCCTGCGGCGCCGGGCGCGCGCGGCCGGGCAGCTCTCGTCGAACGAGCGTTACGTCGTCTACGAAGACGTGCAGGCGGTCACGATCGTGCTGGCGAACCCGCAGACGGTCTACGTGCCCTACTACGACCCGCGGGTCGTGTACGGGCTGTGGTGGTGGGACGCCTATCCGCCGGTCGTGTGGGCGCCATGGCCGGGTTACGTGCCGGCCCACCGCCCGGGACTGAGCGCCGGTTTCTGGTGGGGTGCACCGGTCGGAATCTCGGTCGGATTCTTCTTCGGCAACATCGACTGGGTCCACCGGCACGTGAGGGTGGTGCATGTCAACAACTTTTATGTCCGCCCGGCGCCGGTGCGCCGAACGGTCGCCTTGTTGCCCGGCCGTTGGCGCCACGATCCATGGCACCGCCGCGGCCTTCCGTATCGCGACCCGTCGGTGCAGTCGCGGTTCAGCGCGCCGGCGCCGCTCAATACGCAGCGCGGCGAGGAATGGCGGCGCAATCCCGCCGTTCCCCGTGCCGCCGCGCCTCGCGTCGACCCGCCCGCCGTTACTTCTCCTCGCATCGACGAGCCGCGCACCGAGCGGCGGCGGCGCGAGGCAGCCCGCCTCGAGACGCAGCGATTCGATACGCGCTCCGCACCGCCCCCCGCCGAAGTGCGGCGCGAAGCCGCTCCTCGCCCTGCCCTGCAGCGTCCGGCCGAGCCGCCGCGTCGCGCCGAGCAGCGTCCGGAGACGCGCCCGCAGCACGCGGCACCGGCAAATCAGCCGCTCGCGGTCACCGGCGCTGCCCCGGCGCCGCGCGCCGAGCCGGCGCCGCCCAAGCGTGCAGCACGCCAGGGAAACGGCGATGAACGGCGCGCGGAACGCGCGCAGACGGGAACCCGCGACCGGCCGATGCCGCTTCGCTAGTTTTTTGCGGGCCATCTCGACGACGCCGCGGTCGGCGTCGACTTTCGCGCCCGGGTCGCCCCGGTTCGCCCGCTGATGGTGCGTTAACATGCGCGCTGGACACGAGGCGGGAACCGCACCATGGGCTCTCAGGACAAGGTTGCAATCGTGACCGGCGCAGGGACCGGAATCGGCAAGGCTTCGGCGCTCGCGCTGCTCAAGGCGGGCTGGCATGTCGTCTTCGCCGGGCGCCGCGCCGAGGTGCTCGAAAAGGCGCTCGCGGAGGCGGGAACGAATCGAGCCCGGGCGCTTGCGGTACCAACCGATGTCGGCAATCCGGAGTCGGTGCGCGCGCTGTTCGCGCAGGCGAAGGAAAAGTTCGGGCGGCTCGACCTGCTGTTCAACAACGCCGGCATGGGAACGCCCGGGAACATCAACCTGGAGGACCTCAGCTACGAGCAGTGGCAGGCGGTGGTGGGCGCGAACCTGAGCGGCGCGTTCCTGTGCACGCAGGAAGCGTTCCGCATCATGAAGGCGCAGTCGCCGCGCGGCGGACGGATCATCAACAACGGCTCGATCTCGGCGCACGCGCCGCGGCCGAATTCGGCGCCCTACACCGCGACCAAGCACGGGATCACCGGACTGACGCGGGCGAGCGCGCTCGACGGCCGCAAGTACGACATCGCGGTCGGCCAGATCGACATCGGCAATGCCGCCACCGAAATGACCGAGCGCATGACGAAAGGCGTTCCGCAGCCGAACGGCGCGATGATGGTGGAGCCGCGCATGGACGTGCAGCACGTCGCCGACGCGGTGGTGCACATGGCGAGCCTTCCGCTCGAATCGAACGTTCTTTTCATGACCATCAAGGCGACGAAGATGCCCTTCGAAGGCAGAGGCTGAGTGGGCGGCCGCACGTCCCGGTCCGGCAGGCCCGGCTACCGGAAACCGGCCCGCGGAGCCCGGCAGTGAACGAAACGGACAGCGGTCCTTTCACGCTGACCGGAACGATTTCGCGGTCGCGCCCCGAAATCGCCCGCGTGCTGGTCGGTTTGCACTCGCGCGGCGACGCCATCGTCTCGCAACTGGCCGAACAGGAGTTCCATTCGAAGCTGCGCCATGTCGACCCGGCGGAGGAGTACATCGTCATCGAGCGCAGCGCGCTCGATGCGGCAAACACGGCGCTGCTCGCCCGGCCGCAGTGCACGTTTCGCTGCTCGGCCTCCGGCCGGCATATCGAATTCGTCGCCGACCAACCGGTGGAGACCGTCCACGCGGGCGCTTCCGCCATACGGTTGCGTTTCCCGCATGTGGTGGTGTTGCAGCATCGTGCGGCGCAAGTGCGTAGTCCGGTCAAGCCGCACATACCGCTTCGCTGCCTCGCCGATGCCGGAGGCGTGGCGTCGTTCGATGCCTACGTTACCGACCTTGGCGCCGGAGGGGTCGGGTTCCTGGTCTACTCGCCGGACATCACGCTCGAACCGGGAACGGTCCTGAAGCGATGCAGCATCGCGTTGCCCGGCGGCTCGCCGGTCAGCGTCGATCTGGAAGTGCGGTACACGCTGCCCGTCACGGGCGAAGACGGCCGCCGCGTGCTCCGCTCGGGCTGCCGGCTCATCGACCCGCCGCGCCCGATCACGGAATTCATCACTGGACTGCTGATGGACTCGCGCAAGGGTTCCTGAAGAGGCCTTCGATGTTCAGTCTGCAGGGAAAGGTGGCGCTCGTCACCGGAGGAAATGGCGGCATCGGCCTCGGACTTGCGCGCGGACTCGCCGGCGCCGGCGCCCGGGTCGTCGTCGCGGCGCGCAACGCGGAAAAATCCGACGCCGCAGTGCGCGAACTTGGCGGACAGGCGTTTGCCGTCGCGGTCGACGTCAGGAACGAGGATTCCGTTCGCGCAATGATGAGCGCCACCGTGGCGAAGTGCGGCCGGCTCGATATCCTGGTCAACAGCGCCGGAGTGAACATCCGCAAGCCGCCGCACGAGGTGTCGCTCGCCGAGTGGCGCGAGGTCATCGACACCAACCTCACCAGCGCCTACCTCTGCTCGCACGCCGCGTATCCGGAGCTGAAGAAGTCCGGCGCCGGGAAGATCATCAACATCGGCTCGATGATGTCGATCTTTGCCCTCGGCGTCGCACCGGCCTACGCCGCAAGCAAAGGCGGCGTGGTGCAGTTCACCAAGGCCTGCGCCTCGGCATGGGCGAAGGACAACATCCAGGTGAACGCGATCCTGCCGGGCTGGATCGACACCGAGCTCACGCGCCGCGCGCGCGAACAGGTCCCCGGCCTGAACGAGAATGTGCTCCGGCGCACGCCCGCCGGCCGCTGGGGCACGATCGACGACTTCCGCGGCATCGCCGTGTTCCTCGCCGGCGCTGCCTCCGACTTCATCACCGGCGCCACGATCACGGTGGACGGCGGCTATTCGGTCCAGGGCTGAGCAGCGCATGACCGAGCGCCCGCATCGCACCGTCAAGGCCTACCGCAACCAGGCGTTCCTCAACAGCAAGGACGCGCGCGCGCTGCGCATCCTCGCCGAGTATCTCGAGCCGAAGAGCCGGTTCGAGCGCCACCACGTCGACGACACCATCGTGTTCATGGGCTCGGCGCGCATCAAGTCGCGCGAGCAGGCCGAGGCGGCGCTGAAAGCGGCCGAAGCCGGCGACGGCGATGCCGCGCGGGCGCGCACCGATCTCGCGATGTCGGCCTACTACGAGGCGGCGCGCGAGCTCGCCTTCCGGCTCACCCAGTGGTCCAAGGACCTCGATCCGAAGGAGCGGCGCTTCGTCGTCTGCACCGGCGGCGGCCCCGGGATCATGGAGGCCGCCAACCGCGGCGCGGGCGAGGCGCGCGGCATGAACGTAGGCCTCACGATCTCCATCCCGGTCGATGAGTTCGACAACCCGTACGTGACGCGCGAGCTTGCATTTCACTTCCACTACTTCTTCATGCGCAAGTTCTGGTTCGCCTACCTCGCCAAGGCGGTGATCGTGTTTCCCGGCGGCTTCGGCACGCTCGATGAGCTCTTCGAGCTGCTGACGCTCGTGCAGACGCGCAAGATGAAAAAGCGGATGCCGATCGTTCTCTTCGGCACCGAGTACTGGCGGCAGGTGATCGATTTCGACGCGCTCGTGCGCCACGGCACCATCGGCGCCGGGGACGTGGAACTGGTGCATCGGACGGACTCGGTGAACGACGCTTACGACTGGATCGTGCGGCACCTCGCCGAATACGCGCTCGGCCAGCCCGGCGCGATGCTGTAGGCCGCCGCAGATGAAGAAGGAAGACACGCCGCCCGAGAAGCAGGCTGCCCTGCTTGCGGACGCCTCGCGCCTCCTTGCAGGGGGCGGCATGGGCCTGTTCGTGCTCCCGCCCGAGCTGAATCTCGTGGTTGCCGAAGGCGCCGGGAGCCGCATCCGCGACGTTGCCGGGCGCGAATACATCGATTACCACCTGAGTTCCGGCCCGGCGCTTCTCGGCCACGCGCATCCGGCGATCACCGCAGCGGTGGCGGCGCAACTGCCGAAGGGTACGACCTACCACTTCCTGAACCAGCCCGAAATCGAGCTGGCGCGGCGCCTGGTAAGCGCGATCCCGTGCGCCGAAGTCGTGCACTACACGGGCTCGGGCACGGAAGCGACGTTCTATGCGCTGCGCATCGCACGCGCCTTCACCCGCCGCAACAAAGTGCTCAAGTTCGAGGGCGCCTGGCACGGCATGCACGATTACGGCCTCTGGGGAACGGTGCCGAGCGCGCCGTCGGACTACCCGCGCGCCCGGCCCGATTCGGTCGGCGTGCCGGGCGAGATCGGCGAAACGGTGCTGGTCACGCCGTTCAACGAAACCGAGCGCGCCGTCGAGATGATCGAGCGCCACGCGCGCGAGCTCGCCGCGGTGATCGTGGAGCCGCTGCAGCGCGTGCTCCTCCCCGAGCCCGGCTTTCTCGAAGCGGTGCGCGAAGTGACGCGAAGACACGGCATCGTGCTCGTTTTCGACGAGATCGTGACCGGCTTTCGGATCGCCTGGGGCGGCGCGCAGGAAAGGTACGGCGTGGTGCCCGATCTCGCCTGCTACGGCAAGGCGGTGAGCGGCGGTTTTCCGCTTGCGGCGATCGCCGGCCGCGCCGAGATCATGTCGGTGCTCGATGCGCGCAAGCGTCCGCGCGCCCAAGTGGTCTGGGCGACCAACACGCTCAATGGCAATCCGGTGAGCGCCGCCGCCGGCTGCGCCGCGCTCGAGGCGCTCGCGCAGCCCGGCACCTACGAACACCTGCATCACATCGGTTCGCGGTTGCGGAGCGGCATTGTCGAAAGCGGAACCCGACATGGCTTCGCAGTGCAGGCGCCCGGCGAGGACGCGGTGTTCGGCGTGCGCTTCACCGACCGCCGGCCGCTGCGTACCTGGATCGACCTCATCACTGCCGACAAGGCGCTCGGTCTTGCCTGGGCGCACGAACTGCTCAAGCGCGGCCTGCTCGTCAATCCCAACGAGAAGTTCTACATCTCGCTCGCCCACACCGATGCCGACGTGGACCAGACGCTCGGCATCGTCGAGGAAGCGTTCGCTGCGCTGCGGAAAGCGGCGAATTCTTAGCGCAGATCAACGCCGCCGGTTGCGCCCGTTGCTCTCGGGTGCCTCAATGAGCATGTCGTCCCCTGCACGGGAGGAGGTGCGCATGTCCCTGATTACCGCGTTCGTCCTTACCGCGGCGCTGTTCGCAGGCGTCGCGCTCTTCAACGGCATCGTCTCGATGGCGCACGGCGGCGCCGAGGACCAGAAGGCAAGCCACTGGCTCATGTTCAAGCGCGTGGGATGGCAGGCGCTCGCCTTCCTCTTCATCCTGCTCGCGCTGCTCGCCAACCTGAAGTAGGGGTCCCCGGCGCCTCGGGCGCGTGCCGACTGCCGGAATGCGCCCGGGAAACCCGCGCGCAACGTTCCCAAGGAGGTCACCATGATCAAGCTCATGCAACTGATAATCGGCGCTCTGTTTCTTACTACGGGGACACTTGGCTTCGCCGACGATGGCAAGAACATTGTCGGCGTTTGGCGGCTTGTCTCGTTCGAAACCGAGCTTCAGGCAACGGGTGCTCGAGAACACACACGAGGAAAAAACGCGACGGGATTCCTGATTTTCACTCCGGACGGGCGGATGATGGCGGTGCTGACCGACGAGGGACGCACACCACCGAAGACCGAGCAGGATCGCGCCGGCCTGTTCAACAGCATGGTCGCTTACACGGGTACGTACCGGATCGAAGACGACCGGTGGGTCACCAAGGTCGACGTTGCTTGGAACCCTGCTCTGTTGGGCAGTGAACAGCCGCGCTCCTTCCGGTTCGAGGGCAACCGCCTTCAGGAGATCACCCCATGGAGAAACGTCACCCCCGACAAGGTCGGCCGCGGCGTTATCGTTTGGCAGCGGGCCAACTGACAGGGTAAAAGGCAAGAAGTAATCTGACGGCGCGCTAGACGCTTTGCGCCGTGAAATGCGCGGCGGGGGTCGTCGCGCCCGGCGGACAAAAGCGCATGAAACTGCTGTCCCTGCTCGCTGCCGCCGCGCTCGGGCTTTCGCTCGCGCCGCCTGTTGCCGAAGCGCAGGCGCAGGGAAAGGTGTACCGCATCGGCTGGATTGGCACTATGCCGCCGGCCACGCCCGAAGCGCGGCGTCTCCCCGAGACGTTCGAGCAAAAGCTTCGCGAGCTCGGCTACGTGGAAGGAAAGAACCTCGTCATCGAGCGCCGGTATGCGGAGGGCCAATACGAGCGTCTTCCCAAGCTGGCCGCCGAACTGGTTGGCCTCAAGGTAGACGTCATCCTCGCGAGCACCACGCCGAGTGCCCGGGCCGCCCGGCAGGCGACCAAGGACATTCCCATCGTGATGGCGGCCGTTTCCGATCCGGTGGGCGCCGGGCTCGTCGCCACCCTCGCGCGGCCGGGCGGCAACGTCACCGGCCTAAGCCTACTCTACGTGGAACTGAGCGCGAAACGGCTGGAGCTTCTCAAGCAGGTCGTCCCCGCCCTGTCGAGCGCGGCAGTTCTCTGGAATTCAGGCAATCGCAGCAACGAACTTCAGATCGACGAAGCCAGGACCGCAGCGAAGGCATTGGATGTGCGCCTTCAGCCGCTCGTGGTTCGAACGTCCGAGGAGGTCGAGGGCGCGCTGCAATCGGCAATGCGGGAACGCGCCGGCGCGCTGATGGTACTGGACGATCCGTTGCTCTTCGAGCGGCAAAGGCGAATCGCGGGGTTTGCAGCGCAGAATGGACTGGCGACGATCTCCGGATTGCCGGGCTTCGCCGAGTCCGGGGGGCTCATGTCCTACGGCGTGGATTTCGAGGAGCATTTCCGACAGGCCGCCATCTACGTGGGCAAGATCCTGAAGGGTGCGAAGCCCGGAGACCTCCCCGTCGAGCAGCCGGCGAAGCTCGAACTCGTGATCAACCTGAAGTCCGCCAAGGCGCTGGGACTGACGATCCCGCCTTCGCTCCTCGTGCGCGCGGATCGCGTGATCGAATGACCCGAGGCGCGTTCCTGACCTTTATGAGAAGGGCGCTCCTTGCGAGCGCTGCTCTCGCCCTGCTCGCCGTGCCGCTTACGGCGGCTGCGCAAGGCGCCGGAAAAGTTCACCGGATCGGATTTATGGCGATCAGTCCGCTCGACCCGCAGACAGCGGAAACGCAGCGGATCTGGGACGCATTCACCCAGGGTCTGCGCGAGCGCGGCTGGGTCGAAGGCAAGAACATCGTGATCGAGCGGCGATCCTGGGAGGGGAAAGCGGAACGCCTCCCCGAGGTTGCGGCCGAGATGGCGCGATTGAAGCTCGACGTCATCGTCGCGATCGCCGCACAGGGAGCCCTGGCCGCCAAAAGCGCGACTCGAACGATCCCCGTGGTTGCGCTGGGAATTACCGATCCTGTGGGAAGCGGACTTGTCGCGAGTCTCGCCCGACCCGGGGGAAACGTCACCGGCCTGTCGGTCATGGCCCCCGATCTGGTCGGCAAGCAGCTCGAGATGATGAAGCAGATCCTTCCCAGGCTGTCGCGTGCTGCGGTCCTCTGGAATCCCGCTCATCCGGTTCATCCGGAACTCCTGAAGAACGGCGAGATTTCGGCCCGGGTATTGGGAGTACAGCTTCAGCGGGTGGAAGCGCGTGTTCCCGGCGATTTCGAGGCCGCCTTTTCGGCGATGGCCAAAGGGCGCGCCGAGGCGCTCCTCGTCCTGGTGGACCCGATGTATTACCTTCATCGAACGACGCTGGTCGATCTCGCGGCAAAGGCTCGTCTGCCGACGATGTACGGCCTGACCGGTTTTGTCGCCGAAGGGGGGCTGATCGGGTACGGACCGAATCTTGCCGAGCATTTCCGGCAGGGTGCGGACTACGTGGACCGGATCCTGCGCGGCGCGAAACCTGCAGAGCTTCCGGTCGCGCAGCCGACCACGTTCGAGCTGCTGGTCAATCTGAAAACGGCCGGGTCGCTCGGGCTGACGATTCCTCAGACGCTCTTGCTACGGGCGGACAGGCTCATCGAGTAGATGAACCGCCGAAGACTGCTCTGGAGTGTCGCTGCCCTCTTCCTCGCGGCGCCGCTCGCCGCGCTCGCGCAGGGTCCACCTGCGTCCCATCGGGTCGCCTATCTGATCAGCGACGGCGTCCTGTCCAATGCGTGCGAAGGCGGCTTGCCCGGTGGCTCGTTCCACTCGTTCCGGGAAGGGCTGCGGGTACTCGGATATGTGCAGGAGCGGAACGTAGAGTTCGTATGCCGGTCGGCCGAGGGCAGGTACGAGCGGCTGGACGCGCTCACGGACGAACTGCTGCGAACCAGGCCCTCGGTGATCGTCGCGTCGGCGGTCCCCGCCTCGCTCGCGGCGAAGCGGGCGACAGCCACACTCCCGATCGTATCCGTCTATACCGCCGATCCGGTCGCTGTCGGCCTCGTCCAGAGCCTTCGCCGGCCGGGCGGAAACGTTACGGGCGTGTCCGCCCTCGCCGCGGATTACGCCGCCAAGATGCTCGAGCTTCTCCGGGAAGCCGCGCCTCGCATCTCGCGCGTAGGAGTCCTCGGCGACGGCAGGAACCCGACGTACGCGATCTACCGGCGGCAGATCGAGCCCGCAGCCTTGAAGCTCGGCCTCGCGCTCGAATTCGACTCGATCGAGACGGTGCCCGGTATCGAGTCGGCCCTCGCGACGATGCGCAAGGAGGGGATCGACGCTGTGCTGGTGATGCATCAACCCTTCACCTACGTTCATGGAAAGGTCGTCGCCGAGATTGCGGCCCGGCATCGCCTGCCCTCGATCTACGGGGCCCCGGAGGCCGTCGAGTCCGGCGGCCTGATGTCCTACGCGGTCAGCGTCCCCGATGTGTTCCGGCACGCCGCGCTGATCGTGGACAAGATCCTGAAGGGTGCCAAACCGGCTGAATTGCCGGTCGAGCAACCGACCCGCTTCGAGTTGGTGATCAATCTGAAGACCGCAAAGGCACTTGGACTCACCCTCCCGCCCTCGCTCCTCCTGCGCGCGGATCGGGTAATTGAGTAATTACTCAAAGGCTGAGTATTATTGCTCAGTGACTGAGTAAATGCTAGGCTGGCGGGCATGGCCTTCGAACGCCCCGCAGTCGGCGAGCTGGTCGCCGCGCTGAAGCGCTCCCCGCCGCTCCTGCAGGTGCTGGTCGGCCCGCGCCAGGTCGGCAAGACCACCGCCGCGGGGCAGGTCGAGGCGCGCCTCGGCTGGCCGAGCCATACCGCGACAGCGGACGCGCCGCTGCCGCACCCGCCCGAGTGGATCGAAACGCAGTGGCGCCTCGCCCGCGCGAGCGCCGCGGCGGCGAAGCGGCGCGTGCTGCTGGTGCTAGACGAGATCCAGAAGGTGCGCGGCTGGAGCGAGGTGGTGAAGCGCCTGTGGGACGAGGAGCGGCGCACGGGCGGCAGGGTGCGGGCGCTGCTGCTTGGCTCCTCCGCGTTGCTGGTGCAAAAGGGCCTCACCGAGAGCCTCGCCGGGCGCTTCTTCCTCCACCGCTGCGCGCACTGGACCTGGCCCGAATGCCGGGAAGCTTTCGGCTGGCCGCTCGAGCGCTGGATCTACTTCGGCGGCTACCCCGGCGCCGCGCCGCTCGCGCGCGACGAGCCGGCCTGGAAGCGCTACGTCGCCGA
>CAZXAR010000111.1:0-10808 GCA_964638135.1 uncultured Enterobacteriaceae bacterium
GCGCGATTGTTCGGGTTGTAGGTGGGAACGTTGGCGAGCGCGAGCACTTCGCCGGTGCGCGCATCGAGCGCGACCATGGCGCCGGCCTTGGCCTTGTGCTGCTCGACCGCGCCCTTCAGCGCCGCGAAGGCGAGGCTCTGGATCTTGCCGTCGAGCGCAAGCTGCAGGTCCCTGCCGTCCTGCGCGGCGCGGATCGACTCGACGTCCTCGACCACATGACCGAGGCGGTCCTTGATGACGCGGCGGCTGCCGGGCGCGCCGGCAAGGCTCGCCTGGAAGGCGAGCTCGATGCCTTCCTGTCCCGCATCGTCGACCCCGGTGAAGCCGACGATGTGGGCCATCGTTTCACCGCCCGGGTAGTAGCGGCGGAATTCGCGATGCTGGTACACGCCGGGTATTCCCAGCTCGGCGACGCGCGCTGCGGTTTCGGGCGGGATCTGCCGCCGTAGATAGACGAAATCGTGCGCCGCATCGGCGATCCTCTTTTCGAGCTCGCGCGGCGAGCTGTCGAGAAGCGCGGCGAGCTGGCGCAGCTGCGCGGCCGATGCGCGCACGTCCTCCGGAATCGCCCACACGGAACGCACCGGCGTGGAGATCGCGAGCGCGTCGCCGTTGCGGTCGAGGATCCGCCCGCGCGTGGCCGGCACCTCGAGCACGCGCGCGTAGCGCGCTTCGCCCTTTTCCTGCAGGAATTCGGTCCTCAGCGCCTGCAGGTACACCGATCGGCCGACAAGCACGCCGAACGCGGCGAGAAACGCGAACAGCACCAGGCGTGCGCGCCAGATCGGGAGGCGAACCGGCGCGGCGGCGGATGCGGCGCTCACGGCCTGGCCGCCGGCGGGCGCAGCGTGACGACGCGAATCCGCCGCGGGTCGGGCGCCCGCATGCCGAGGGTGCCGGAGGCAATTCTCTCGACGCGCGCATGCAGTCCCCAGGTGCTCGACTCGAGCTGCAGCTGGCCGAATTCGACGTCGAGCTCGCGCGCCCTCGCGTGCTCGGCTTCGAGCTGCGAGAAGAGCTTGCGAGCCTGGTGCTGGGAAGTGACGAGCCCGAGCGCGCAGGCGAGGAGAACGAGGAGGAGGAGGAGGTTCAGCTTCGCCACGCGTCGGGCTCGATTCGGGTCATCAGTCGGGGATCCAGCGGCGCGCCGGTGCGCTCCGCCACTCGCAGCACCGCGCTGCGGGAGCGCGGGTTGGCCGCCACTTCGCGCCCCGTCGGGCGAACCGCGCGGCCGACGATTCTGAGCGCCGCAGGTGGCATCTCGCGGGCGCGAATCGGCAATTCCGGTGGCAGTTCCGGGCGCGCAAGCGCGCGCAGGAAACGCTTGACGAGGCGGTCCTCGAGCGAGTGAAAGCTCACCACCGCAAGCCGGCCGCCGGCGGCGAGGTGCGCAACGGCCTGCGGCAGCATCAGCGACACTTCCTCAAGCTCCCGATTGACGAGAATCCGTAGAGCCTGAAAGGTGCGCGTCGCCGGATTCTGCCCGCCTTCGCGTGTACGGACCGCCGCACCCACGAGATCGGCAAGCTGCTGGGTGCGGACGATGGGTTGGCGTGCGCGAGCAGCAACAATCGCCGCTGCAATCTGTTTAGCAAACCGTTCTTCGCCATAGCGTTCGATCGCCTCCCGGATCTGCTGCTCGGATGCGGCGGCGAGCCAGTCCGCCGCCGACACGTTCCGCGTCGGGTCCATGCGCATGTCGAGCGGCCCGTCGACGCGGAAGGAAAATCCGCGCGCCGGGTCGTCGAACTGGGGCGAGGACGCGCCAAGATCCGCAAGCAAGCCGTGCACCTCGCGCGCGCCCTGTGCCGCCAGCACATGCGCGAGTTCGGAGAAGGCGGCCTTGGCGATCGAAAAGCGCGGGTCGGCGATCGCGCCGGCGGCACGCACCGCTTCGGGATCGCGGTCGAGCGCGATCAGCCGGCCGCGCGGACCGAGCCGCGCCAGAATCGCCCGGCTGTGACCGCCGCGGCCGAAGGTGGCATCGACGTAGGTGCCCTCGGGGCGCATGGCGAGCGCCGCCATGCACTCTTCCAGCAGGACGGCGCGATGATCCGTTGCCGGCAGGCTCATCGCATGGCCCCGCGCTCACAGCGAAAAATCCTCCATTCCCGGAGGCGGCGTGCCGCTTGCGGCAAGCGCGCCGTCGCGTTTGGCGCTCCACACGCCCGAATCCCACAGCTCGAAATAGCGCCCCTGCCCGACCAGCATGACCTCGCGTTCGAGCCTGGCGTGCATGCGCAGCGCAGGCGAAACGAGGATCCGCCCGGAGCCGTCGGGCAGCACGTGTTCCTCGAAACCGAGCAACAGGCGCTTCCACCAGCTCGCCTGCGGATGAAAACTGGGAAATTTCTCCACCTGCGCGCGCACCGTTTCCCACTCGGCCTCCTGGTAAAGGAGCGCGCAGCCATCGGGGTGCGCCGTCAGCACCAGCGGCTTGCGCGGCGTGGCGAGCGCTTCGCGGTGGCGCGTCGGGATCGCGAGCCGCCCCTTGGCATCGAGCGTGATGACCGTTGCACCGTGAAAAGTCCCGCCCATCCCCTGGTCCACCCTCCTCGGTTTCTTCTTGCTGCCGTGAAGCCGGAACTACGCCACTTTTTTCTACGTTTTCCCACTTTATGCGAAAAAAGGATCGACGGTCAAGCCGATTCGAAGAATTTTCTTTGCCCCAACAATGACTTAGCGCAGCTACCGAAAGCTTTCGCTGCGAACTAAAAAACCACGAATAATTAATCGGTTGCGAGTCTTATTGAAAGCTCGTTCTGAGAGTGCGCTCCGGCAGCACCAACGGGGCCGGTGGCTAGAATGCCCGGGTGGGTTTTCCGACCAACCGATTCGAGGCGCGCGTTTGAGCACCGCTTCCGAGGCAGGCGCATTCCTTGCCGTCGTGCGCGTCACTGGCGCGGGGCGGCTCGCGGATTTCCGCGAGCGATTGCGCTGGCTGATGGTGCGCGACATCGACGCCGAGGACTACACCGAGCATCATGCGGCGGGAATGCTCGAATACCGCTTCGAACCCAGGCGCGGCATTCCGTTTCCGGCGTTCGTCGGCGCCTCGGCCGACTTTCCCGAACTTCGCGTCGAGGCCGAGTGGGAGCACGACGGCGTGCGCGGCCGCGCGGTGATCGAGAACGGCCGCCTGGTCGAGCGCGGATGAGCGCGCTTTCGCGTTGCGCGCATGGGTGAAGCGCTCGCCATCGCGCTGCTCGTCGCCGCAGCGCTGCTGTGGGCCGACAGCCTGCGCGCAAGGGAAAGCGCGGTGAACGCGGGGCGCTCGGCGTGCGAGCGGCACGGGCTGCAATTCCTGGACGACACGGTGTCGTTCGCGCGCCTGCGCCTGGCGCGCGATGACGACGGTCGCCTGCGCATCGCGCGCACCTACACGTTCGAGTTCTCCGACACCGGCGACAACCGGCGCGACGGCGCGATCGTGATGCTGGGCGGCGAGCTGCACGACCTGCACCTCGAACCCTACCGGCTGCAGTGAACTGCGCTTCGCCTGCGCGCGCGAGGCGAGGCACCCGCCCGCGCGCGAATCGGATCAGCGGATCGAGGTGATCCGCTCGATGCGCGCGCGGATGCGCGCGAGCGCCTCGCGCTCCCCGGCCGCCTCGGCGCGCTTTGCCTGCACGCCGAGCCAGGCGAGCAGCGGACGGCGCCATCCCTGCGCGGAAGCAATCTCGACGGCCGCGCCGATCGCCTCGGGCGCGATATTCGCGGTGCGCAGCTGCACCGCGGCGGCGGTCAGGCGCGAGAGCGGCTCCTCGCCCGCGGCGCGCGCGGCGCGGCCGGCGAGGTATTCGGCATAGGCAAGCTCCTCGCGGCCGGCCTCGCCGCGGAGCGCTTCGAACCCGGGGCAGTCATCGAACTCGAGGCTGGCGGTACGGGCCGCGCAGCGCACGAGCTCGGCGCGCGCGAGCAGGTCGCCGCGGCCGGTGCGGGCGATCTCGCCGCGGGCGCGCGCAAACTCGGCTTCGGCGAGGCGCGTATCGCCGGCGAGGTAGTAGCGCTCGAAGGCTGCCAGCGCATCGCGGGCGTTCGCGCGCCAGTCGGGCGGCGGCGGGCCGCCGGCGCAGCCGCTCAGCGCGGCAAGGACGCAGAGCGCGGGCGCAAGCCTCACGGCAGCCGGATCTCCGCTTCGCGCGCGAACGGCCACTTGCGGTTGATCTCCTCGATCAGGCGCCCGACCTTGCGCACGCTCTCGTCCACTTCGGCGCGCAGCTGCGCAAGATCGGTGGTCGCCGCCTTGGCGCTCGCGCTCACGGACTGGGCGTTGGCGAGGATGGCGTCGACTTTCTTCAGGTTCTCGCGCACGTCGGCGAGGATCGCCTGCGCCTGCGTCACCGCCTTCTGCGTCTCGTCCATCACGCCGCCCTGTCCGAAGATGCGCTGGTCGGCCTTCGAGAGCACGGCGTCGAGTTTCGCCGACACGCCGCCGAGCGAGGCGAGCAGCGCGTTGGCGCGGTCGATGGAGGCGATCACCTTCCTCGCGTTGTCGTCGCTGCCGAGCATTCCGCCCAGCACGCCGTGCTTTCCCGCCATGCGCTCGGTCAGCGTGCGCAGGTTGCCCAGATTCGCCTGCAGCGAGCCGCCGGCGCCGGTCAGCTGCTCCAGGTTCTCGAGAATGCTGCGCAGGGTCGCGACCAGGCGCGGAATTTCCTCGGTGGTGTCGCCGCGCAGGATCTGTCGCACGGCACCGTCCGCGAGCGGCGGATCATTGAGGTCGCTGCTGTAGGCGCGGATGCGGGCACCGCCGACGATGCCGCGCTCGAGCGTGAACACGCTCGTCGTGCGCAGCCAGCGCGCGTCCGCGCGCGGCACCTCGAATTCGATCCGCGCCCGTCCGTCCTCGCCGAGCGAGATCCGGCGCACGCGGCCGATGGGGAACCCGGCGAACGTGAGGTCCATCCCCACGCTCACGCCCTCGGCGTTCTCCGCAACCAGCGTCAGTTGCTGCGAGTCCCCGAAGACGCCGCGCGCATACAGGACGTACAGGAGGAACCCGATCGCCACGAACAGCGTCAGCCCGAGCAGCAGCCCGACGCGGAACGGAAGGTTCTTCGGGAGCGGCGTGAAACCGGGCTCGTGCTGCCGGTCAGACATATTTCACGGTGAGTGAAAGCACCTCGATCAGCCCGAGCGCGAAGAACAGCCGCACCATGCCGCCCAGCACCGCGACCGGCACCGACTTCACCTGCTGCGTCGCGTCGAGCCCCGCCGCGATCGGAATCACCGCCACCGCGACACCGAACAGCAGGCATTTGAGCGTGAATCCGGCCACGATCGCCGGCGCGAACACGACCGCCACGGCGCGCGTGTATTCGGGAAAACCCCACGGCGAGAAGCCGTAGCGCACCAGATAGGCGATCACGAACGCGACCAGGCAGCTCGCCACCGTCAGCGCCACGACCGAGAGCGCCGCCGCCACCACCCGCGGCACCAGTTCGCGCGCGAGCGGATCCACGCCCTGCGCCTTCATCGCCTCGAAATCGCCGCCGACCCGCATGAGCGCGATCTCGGAGCTGATCGCGGCGCCCGAGCGCAGCGCGACGAAGAGCGCCGTGAGCAGCGGAATCAGCTCGACCATCAGCGTGCGGAACACGAGTTCGAGCGCGTACTGCGCGAGCCCGAACTCGCGCGCGGCGGTGAGCGTGATCTGGATCACGACCAGGCTGAACACGGCGCCGAACAGCGTGAACCCGGAAAACACCTGCCACGCCGTGAAGTAGATCTGCCGCTGCACCACGTCGCGCGTCGCGGCCGTGTAGGTTGCCGGCGAGAGCGCGGCGGCGAGCGCAAATCCGGCAAAGCGCCCGGCGCGGCCCCAGGCGCGCAGCCAGCCCAGCGCGGCCGCGGCGTGCGCCATCAGCCCGCGGCGAGGCCTCGAACGGCGTCGCGCGCGAGACCGAGCTTTTCTGCCGCCGCCATGATTTCCTGCCACGTGGTCGCGTCCACGGGGATGCCCTCTTTTTCGCGCCGCGCGCGCCATTCGCGCTCCGGTTCGCCGGCGATCCGCACCTTGTCGAATCCCGGCGCGGCGGGCGAACGGCGCAGCGAATCGAGGAACGCGCGCGCCTCGCGCGCGAACACGTCTTCGGTCCCGAGCGCCCGCGGGTCCACGACCAGCGTGAACATGCCATTCCACACCCGGCGCTTCGACTTGTCCGCCGAGTGCCAGGTGCCGCCGCCGGTGAGCGCGCCGCCCAGCAATTCGCACACCACGGCAAGGCAGTAGCCCTTGTGCTCGCCGAACGTGACCAGGGCGCCGAACGGCTCCACCACGCCGTAGCGCGGCTCGACGGTCGGCTCGCCGCGATCGTCGATCAGGCGCCCCGCGGGCACCTTCTCGCCCTTGTTGTACGCGACGCGGATCTTGCCCTGCGCCACGGCGCTCGTCGCCATGTCGAGGATGAACGGCGGCTCGCCCGGCAGCGGGATCCCGATGGTCACCGGGTTGGTGCCGAAACGCGCGTCGCTTCCGCCCCAGGGCGCGACGATGGCGCGCGAGATCACGTTCACGAAATGAATCGAGATGAGCCCGTGCGCCACCGCCTGCTCGGCCCAGTGCCCGATGCGCCCGAGGTGGTGCGCGTAGCCGAGCGCCATCACGCACACGCCGTGCGCCTTCGCGCGCGCGATCGCGATGTCCATCGCCTCGACGCCGATCGCCTGCCCGTAGCCCATCTGGCCGTCGAGCGCGAGGAGCGCGCCGCCGTCGAGCGTGACGCTCGGATGCCGATTCGCCCGGAGCCCGCCTTCGAGCAGCGCGTCCACGTAGCGCGGGATCATGCCGATGCCGTGCGAGTCGTGCCCCATGAGATTGGCGAGCACGAGATTTTCCGCGACGAGCTTCGCTTCGCGCGCGTCGCTTCCGCCCGCCGCGACCACCGCCTCGATCGCGCGCGCGAGCGGTCCCGCACCGAAGACAAGGGTTGATGCCATGGGGTTTGCGCGCTCAAAGTTTAATACAATCGCAGCGATGGAAAAGAAGCGCGGAGGCATTCCGCGCTTCGCTTCGAAGGGGAACATGGAACTTCCGCAGAACGCGTTCAAGCGCGCGCTCAAGGCGAACCGTGCGCAGATCGGGCTCTGGTCGAGCCTGTCTTCGCACTACACCGTGGAGGTGATCGCCGGTGCGGGATACGACTGGATCCTGCTCGACATGGAGCATTCGCCGAACGACCTCGAATCGCTGCTTGCGCAGCTGCAGGCGGCGGCGCCGTACCCGAGCGCGCCGGTCGTGCGGGTGCCGTGGAACGACACGGTGACGATCAAGCGCGTGCTCGATGTGGGCGCGCAGTCGCTCCTCGTCCCCTACGTGTCGACGGTTGCCGAGGCGAAGCAGGCCGTCGCCGCCACGCGCTATCCGCCCGCGGGGGTGCGCGGCGTCGCGGGCACGACGCGCGCCACGCGCTTCGGCCGCGTCCAGGGCTACGCCAGGACGGCGCACCAGGAGATCTGCGTGCTAGTGCAGGTCGAGACGAAGGAAGGGCTCGACAACCTCGAGGCGATCTGCGGCGTCGAGGGCGTGGACGGCGTCTTCATCGGCCCCGCGGACCTGCACGCCTCGCTCGGTTACACCGGCGAGACTGCGAATCCGGCCGTCGTCCCGCTGATGGAGGAGGCGATGCGGCGCATCCGCAGGGCGGGCCGAGCGCCGGGCTACCTCTCGCCGGTCGAAGCCGACGCGAAGCGGATGCTTGCCGCCGGCGCGCTGTTCGTCGCGGTGGGAGCCGACGTGGGCCTGCTCGCCCGGGGCGCCGAAGCACTGAGGGAGAAATTCCGATGAAGGCCGAAATCGCGATCGTCGCCGCGGTCCTGCCGCGCACGCAGGAAATCCTCGAGCGCGAGTTCCGCGCGCACCGGCTGTACGAAGCGCCCGACCGCGCGGCGCTGCTGCGCGAGCTCGCCCCGCGCGTGCGCGGCCTGGCGACGTGGGGCGCCGCGGGCGCGGATGCAAAGCTCATGGACGCGCTCCCCAGGCTCGAGATCATCAGCCACTTCGGCGTCGGCGTCGATTCGATCGATCTCGCGGCGGCGAAAGCGCGCCGCCTCATCGTCACCAACACGCCCGACGTGCTCAACGACTGCGTGGCCGACACCGCGATGTCGCTGGTGCTGAACGTGCTGCGCGAGTTCCCGCAGTCCGAGGCGTACATGCGCTCGGGCTACTGGGCGAGCCGCGGCGCGTATCGGCTCGCCACGGCGCTCGGCGGCAAGACGCTCGGCATCCTCGGGCTCGGGCGGATCGGCGAGGCGATCGCCAGGCGCGCACAGACGTTCGGCATGAAGATCCGCTATCACAACCGCAAGAAGAAGAACAGTCCCTTCGCCTACGACCCCGACCCGGTGACACTAGCGAAGAACTCCACCGTGCTCATGGTGGCGACCCCGGGGGGCAGGGAAACCGAAAAACTGGTCGGCGCCCAGGTGCTCGATGCGCTCGGGCCGCAGGGCTACGTGGTCAACATCTCGCGCGGCTCGGTGATCGACGAGGCGCTGCTCCTGCGCTACCTGAAGGAAAAGCGCATCGCCGGCGCCGGCCTGGACGTGTTCGAGGTCGAGCCCGGCGCCAACCCGGAGTTTTTCGCACTGCAAAACGCGGTGATCTACCCGCACGTCGGCAGCGCCACCAACGAGACGCGCTTTGCAATGGGCATGCTGCAGGTCGATAACCTGCGCGCCCATTTTTCCGGCAAGCCGGTTCTCACGCGGGTCGTATGAGCATCCGGCACTGGGTCGGCGTGCGCCGGCCGCGCCCGCCCGATAGCCTTGGCGTGCGGCGGGCGCTATCATTGCCGCAGGGGGAATCGTTCCAACAGGCCAACCCGAAGGAGGAACCGATGTACCGCAAGACGCTAATCGCAGCATTCCTGGCCGGTACTTTCGCGGCGCCGGCCGCCGCGCAGCAGGTCACGTTCATGACCGGCCCGCAGGGCGGCTCGTGGATCCCGCTCGGCGGCGCGCTGAAGGGCATGTGGGAGAAGAACGTTGCCGGCCTGCAGATCCAGCAGACGCCCGGCGCCGGGATCTCCAACGTGCGCGGCGTCGACGAGGGCAAGGCCCAGATCGGAATCGCGAATTCGAGCACCACGGTGGACGGGCTGGAAGGCCGCGCGCCCTACCCGAAGAAGGTGACGAAAGTCTGCCAGCTCGCCAACCTCTATCCCCAGTACTGGCAGGTCGTCGCGCTCGCGAATGCGAACGTCAACAGCCTCGCCGACCTGAAGGGCAAGTCGCTCACCACGCAGGCCAAGGGCAACACGGGCGAGCTCCTCACCGCGCTCGTGCTCAAGATGCACGGCATGGGGTACGAGTCGCTCTCCAAGGTCAACTTCAACAGCTACACCGAATCGGTGGCACTGATGAAGGACGGCCATGCGAGCGTGTTCACGCTCGGCACCACGGCGCCCGCCTCGGCGGTGATGGACCTCGCCAGCGCGCGCGACGTCCGGCTGGTGCCGGTGGACGACAAGACCATGGGCGAGCTGAAGCGGATGAACCCGGGCTACAACAGGCTCATCATCAAGGCGGGCACCTATCCGAAGCAGGACAAGGACGTCCCGGTGATCGGCTACTCGACGCACATCGTGGTCGCCTGCGACCTGCCCGAGGCCACGGTCTACAGCATGGCAAAGACGATGGCCGGCAACGTCGACGCGATGGCGGCAGTGGTCAAGGCGATCGAAGGCATTACGCCCAAGGACATGGCGCTCGACATCGGGGTGCCGTTCCACAAGGGAGCCGCCAAGTTCTACAAGGAAGCGGGGGCGATGTAGCGGGCAAGCGGTAGCGCGCGGAACGGGGCGGCCAGGCCGCCCCGTTTTGCCTCTGGAGGAGCATGGCGGAAGAGAAAGCGTCGGTGACGCCCGCCGGGCAAGTGCTGAAGCAGCTCGTGATGGCGATCGCCGTCGCGATGTCGCTGTACCACATGTACGTCGCGGCGTTCGGGCCGCCGGAGGCGATGATCTTCCGCGGCACGCATCTCATGTTCGCGCTGACGCTCGTCTTCCTGCTCTACCCCTTGCGCCCCGGTGGCGGCGCCGGCTGGCGGACGCTCGATCTGGTGCTGCTCGGCGCGGGCCTGGGCCTGGTGCTGCACATCTTCGTCAACTACCAGACCTTCACCAACCGCATCATCTACATCGATGCGCTCACGCCCCTGGACCAGTTCTGGGCGGTGGTCGCGGTGCTCGTCATCCTCGAGGCGACGCGGCGCGTGATCGGCTGGGCGCTGCCGATCACGGCGATCGCCTTCCTCGTCTACGCGGTGGGCTTCACCCACGTGACGATGCAGGCGCTGATGGAGCAGGTGTACTTCTCGCTCGAGGGCATCTTCGGCTCGACGCTGGGCGTCTCGGCCTCGTACGTCATGCTCTTCGTACTGTTCGGCGCGTTCATGGAAAGGAGCGGCACCGGCCAGCTCTTCATGGACTTCGCCATGTCGATCACCGGCCACACCGCCGGCGGGCCGGGCAAGGTGGCGGTGGTGAGCTCTTCGCTCTTCGGCACGGTATCCGGCAGCGCGGTGGCGAACGTGATGGTCGACGGGCCGATCACCATCCCGCTCATGAAGCGCACCGGCTTCCGCCCGCCGTTTGCCGCCGCGGTCGAGTCGGTCGCCTCGACCGGCGGGCAGCTCATGCCGCCGATCATGGGGGCGGCGGCGTTCGTCATGGCCGAGTTCCTCGCCGTCCCCTATGCGCAGATCACGGTGTGGGCGATCGTGCCGGCGTTCCTGTATTACTTGGCCGTGTTCTCCGCGGTGCACTTCGAGGCCAAGCGCTACAAGCTCGCCGGCGTGCCGA
>CAZXAR010000112.1:0-10675 GCA_964638135.1 uncultured Enterobacteriaceae bacterium
CGGTGAAGCCGTGCCGGCGGTAGAACCCGAGCGCGTGCGTTTGCGCAGATAGCACGATCTCCTCGTCGCCCCGGCGGCGGGCCTGCTCCAGGAGCGCGGCAAGAATCGCGGCGCCCACGCCGCGCCCGCGCCAATCCTTGAGCACCGCCATGCGGCCGACATGGCCCACGGCGCGCGCGCCTTCCTGCTCCTGCGGCAGCAGACGGCCCGTGGCGACGGGCGCGCCGTCCTCGGCGTAGGCGAGCGCGTGCAGCGAGCGCGCATCCATCTCGTCGAGTTCGATCGCGACCGGCACGCGCTGCTCTTCGACGAACACGGCGAACCGGATCCGGCTCGCCTCCTCGCGCGCCTTGTCCCAGTCCATCAGTTCGATGCGAAACATCGCCGGAAAGTATAATTGCGTGCCCGCGAGTTGGAACGGACGCATCCGCGCCGTTCAACGCGCAGGCATCGCCATTGCAGGTAATGAAAAACCTCTGGAACGACGCCGAGGTGGCGCAGTTCACCGGGTCGCTCGGGCCGCGCGTGTACACCTCGCGGCTGCTGGGACGCGACAAGTCGCTCGTGCTCCACGGCGGCGGCAATACCTCGGTGAAGCTCGTCGAGCAGAACCTCTTCGGCGAGGGCGAGGAAGTGCTCTACGTGAAGGGCAGCGGCTCGGATCTGGAGACCATCGACGCGGAAGGGTTTTCGCCGGTGGCGCTCGGCCACCTGCGGCGGCTTGCGACGCTGCCGGAGCTGCGCGACGCCGAGCTCATGAACGAACTCAACACCCACGTGCTGCGCGCCGGCGCGCCCTCGCCTTCGGTCGAGACGCTGCTGCACGCGATCCTGCCGCACGCCTACGTGGACCACACCCACGCGGATGCGGTGCTCTCGATCTCCAATGCGCCCGAAGGCGCGCTGCGCGTGCGCGAAATCTACGGCAGCAAGGTCGTCGTCATTCCTTACATCATGGCCGGATTCGAGCTTGCCGCGTACTGCGCGCGCGAGTTCCAGCGCCTCGCCGGCCCGGACACGATCGGCATCGTGCTGCTCTCGCACGGCGTGGTTTCGTTCGGCAACTACGCCAGAGAATCCTACGATCGCATGATCGAGCTCGTTTCGATCGCAGAGGACTATCTCGCCTCGAAGAACGCCTGGACCGTGAGCCTGCCCGCGGCCGAGCCTCGCCGCCCCAGGCGCCAGGAGATCGCCGTGCTGCGGCGCGCCGTTTCCGATACCGCGGGCTTTCCGCTGCTCGTAAGGCTGAACGATGCGCCGAAATTCGTCGGCTTTGCGCGTCACGAGCGAGTGAGGGAAATCTCCCAGCAGGGACCGGCAACACCGGATCACGTGATCTGGACGAAGCCCGCGCCGATGCTCGGCCGCAACGTCGCCTCGTTCGTCGCCCAGTACAGCAAGTATTTCGAGCGCAACGCCTCCCAGGCGAAGGAGGAAAAGACGATGCTCGATCCGGCGCCGCGCATGGCGCTCGACCCGGACTGGGGCTTTGTGGCAATGGGACGCAATGCCCGCGACAGCGCGATCGTGGAGGAACTCTACGACCACACGATTGACGTCATCCTGCGTGCAGAGGCGCTCGGCGGCTGGAAGGCGATCGGCGAAAAGCATCTCTTCGACATCGAATACTGGGCGCCCGAGCAGGCGAAGCTGAAGCGAAACGGTGCGCCGCTGCTTTTTGCCGGCGAAGTGTCGCTCGTCACGGGCGCAGCCTCGGGAATCGGCAGGGCGTGCGTGGAAGCGTTTCTGCGGCGTGGCGCGGCGGTCGTCGCGCTCGACCGCAATCCGGCGATCAGCGGACTCCTCCAGGACCCCGCCTACCTCGGCCTCCAGTGCGAACTCACCGCGCCGCAGGAAATCTCGGATGCGCTCGATGCGGCAACGCGGCGCTTCGGCGGCCTCGACATGCTGGTGCTCAACGCGGGCATCTTTCCCCCCTCCGCCGCGATCCAGGACATCGCCGGCGATGCCTGGCGCTCGGCGATGAGCGTGAACGTGGAAGCGAACCTGCATGTCATGCAAGCTTGCCACGCGCTGCTGCGGCTCGCGCCGCGCGGCGGGCGCGTGGTCGTGATCGGCTCGCGCAACGTCCCCGCCCCCGGCCCCGGCGCCGCCGCCTACTCCGCCTCCAAGGCGGCGCTCAACCAGCTTGCGCGCGTCGCGGCGCTCGAGTGGGCCAAGGACTCGATCCGCATCAACTCGGTCCATCCGGACTCGGTGTACGACACCGCGCTCTGGACCGACGAAGTGCTCGCGAGCCGCGCCGCCGCCTACAAGATGAGCGTCGAGCAGTACAGGAAGAAGAACCTGCTGCGGACCGAGGTGTCCTCAAGGGACGTGGCCGAACTCGCCGCGGAAATGTGCGGGCCGCTCTTTGCCAAGACCACCGCCGCACAGATCCCGGTGGACGGCGGCAACGAGCGCGTGGTCTGATGCAGATCGAGCCGCTCCGCTGGAAGGGCGACTCGCTCGAATTGCTCGACCAGCGGCTGCTGCCCGAAAGAACCGAATACCTCACCTGCCGCACCGCGGCCGAAGTCGCGCAGGCGATCCGCGAGATGGTAGTGCGGGGTGCACCGGCGATCGGCTGCGCTGCGGCGTTCGGCATCGCGCTCGAGGCGAAACGCGGCGCGCCGCTCGAGCCTGCGTACGAAATCCTTGCAGCGAGCCGCCCGACTGCGGTGAACCTCTTCTGGGCGCTCGATCGCATGCGCAAGGCGACCGACTCCGAGGCCGAAGCGCGCAAAATCCTCCAGGAGGACATTGCCGCGAACCGCGCCTTGGGCGCGCACGGCGCTTCGCTCATCGCCAACGGGGCGCGCGTCATGACCTACTGCAATACCGGCGCGCTCGCCACCGGCGGTTACGGCACGGCGCTCGGCGTCGTGCGCGGCATGATCGAGGCCGGGAAGCGCGTCTCGGTCATGGCCTGCGAGACCCGGCCGTACCTGCAGGGCGCGCGGCTCACGGCGTGGGAGTGCGTGCAGGAAGGCATTCCCTGCACCCTCATCACCGACAACATGGCCGGGCACCTGATGAGCCGCGGCGAAGTGGACCTGGTGATCGTCGGCGCCGACCGCATCGCCGCGAATGGCGACGTGGCGAACAAGATCGGCACCTACACGCTCGCGGTGCTTGCGCGGCGCCACCGCCTGCCCTTTTACGTCGCGGCGCCCGTCTCGAGCTTCGATCTCGCGATTGCCGACGGCTCGCAGATTGCGATCGAAGAGCGTCCCGAGGACGAAGTGACCGGCTACCGCGGCGTGCGCTGCGCGCCGCAGGGCGTCGCCGTGCGCAATCCCGCGTTCGACATCACCCCCGCCGAACTCGTCACCGGGATCATCTGCGAAAAGGCCGTGATCCTCGATCCCACGCGCGAGCGGATCGCCGCGCGCCTCGGCCGCTAATCGCCGAACCCGTCCGCGACGCGGATATCCACGAGATTCGGCCGGCCGCCGGTAAACGCTTCGCGCAGCACCGGCCCGATCTCGGCCGGATCACTCACACGTCGCGCTTCCAGCCCGTAGCCCTTTGCAAGCTGCACGAAATCGAGCGGCGGGTCGCGCAGCTCCATGCCGATGAAGTCGCGCCGCCCGCGCATGGAGATCAGACGCTCCTTGAGGATGCGGTAGCCGAGGTTGTTGGCGATCACGTAGGTGATCGGAAGCCTCAGATGCGCCGCGGTCCACAGCGCCTGCACGCCGTACATGGCGCTCCCGTCGCCGACGAGCGCCGCCACCGGCCGCCCGGGGAGCGCAAGGCTCACCCCGATCGCCCCCGGCATCGCGAAGCCGAGCCCGCCGCTCGCGAGGCCATAGTAGGCCTTCGGATCGCGCAGCGGCAGGAACCCGGGAAGCGAGAGCGCGGAGGTGAGCGCCTCTTCCACCACCACCGCATCCTCCGGCAGCGCCTCGGTGAAGCGCAGCATCAGGTAGCGCGGATCGATCGGCTTGGTCTCCGCGCAGTGGAGCGCCTCCATCCGCGCCTTGTCGCGCTGGGCGGACCAGTTGCGCGGCTCGAGTTCCGCGAGTCGGCGCCCCGCCGCCACCGCGAATTCGGTGCTGCATTTTCGTTTGAGGAGCGGCAGGAGCGCGCGCAGCGTCTCCTTCACGTTGCACTTCACGGCGAGATCGGTCGGATAGTTCTTGCCCAGCTCCCAGTCGCGTTCCGAGAGGTGCACCACCGTGATCCCGGGCGGTACCGGCGACACGGGACTGTAGACCGACATGCGCAAGAGGTCCGCGCCAAGGCAGAGCAGCAGGTCGTGCGCTTCCAGCATCGCGCGCACCTGCTTCTGGTTGCGCGTGAGCGCTCCCAGGTAGGCGCGGTGCGCAGTCGGAAATTGCGCGCAGTAGGGAACGGTCTGCTGGTACACCGCCGCGCCGAGCACGTCGGCAAGCTCGGCCGCTTCGGCAAACGCCTCGTGCGTCGAGAGTTCCTGCCCGGCGACGATCACCGGATTGCGCGCCTCGAGCAGCTTCGACGCGAGCCGCTCGAGCGACGCGTCCGACGGCCGGTTCGCCGCGTCCACCCGCGTCGGCTTGCCGAAGTCGAGCTCCTTTTCCTCGTCGAGCACGTCGCCCGGCAGGCTGATGAACACCGGGCCCGTGGGCGGGGTGAGCGCCACTTTCGCGGCGCGCCGCACGATGCGCGGCAGGTCCTCGGCGCGCGTCACCTCGACCGCCCACTTCACCATCGGCGCGGCAATCGGCACCAGCGGATCGTAGAGCAGCGGCTCCAGCAGCCCGTGCCCCTGCTCCTGCTGGCCCGCGGTGAGGATCACGGGCGAGCCCGAAAAGCGCGCGTTGTAGAGCGCGCCCATTGCGTTGCCGAGCCCCGGCGCCACGTGCACGTTCGCCGCGGCGATGCGGCTCGAGGCGCGGCAAAAACCGTCCGCCATCCCCACCACCACGCCCTCGTGCAGCCCGAGCACGTAGCGCAGCTGTGGGAAATCCGGCATCACTTCCATGATCGGCAGCTCGGTCGTCCCCGGGTTGCCGAAGAAATGCGTCACCCCCTCGTCGGCCAGAAGGCTGAGGAACGCGGCGCGCCCGCTCATGCGGCTCATTCGTTGATCTCCACTTCGGTGCAGGGCGGCACGCGCTCGAACAGTTCGATGATGTCCGCACCGCGCATGCGGATGCAGCCGATCGAGCCCGGTCGTCCCAGCTCGGTGAACTCGTGCGTGCCGTGGATGTAGATGTATCTGCGCATGGTGTCCACATCGTGCAGGCGGTTCCTGCCCGGCTCGCAGCCCGAGAGCCAGAGGATGCGCGTCAGGATCCAGTCGCGCCCCGGGTAGCGCGCGTGCAATTCCGGCGTCCACACCTCGCCCGTCGCGCGCCGGCGCACGAACACCGCGTTCGGCGGCTCGCCCGCCCCGATTCTCGCCCGCACGATGTGCCGGCCGCGCGGGGTGCAGAAGCTGCCGTTCTTCTCGCCGGCGCCGAATTTCGAGGTCGAGACTGCGTAAGTCGCAACCGGCGCCCTGCCCGCCCCATCGCGCAGCACGAGTTCCTGCCTGCCGATACTGATCTCGATCCTCATCGCCGCGCGGCAAAAAAATCCTTCAACACCGCGCCGCACTCCTCGGCAAGGAGCCCGCTCTCGACGCTCGCGTGATGATTGAGCGGCGAGCCGAAGAGGTCCAGCACGCTGCCCGCGGCGCCGGTTTTGGGGTCGCGCGCCCCGTACACCACGCGCGCGATGCGGGCATGGAACATCGCGCCGATGCACATCACGCACGGCTCGAGCGTGACGTAGAGCGTCGCGCCGGTGAGCCGGTAGTTGCCGAGCGCCCGGCACGCGGCGCGGATTGCCTCGGTCTCGGCGTGCGAAGTCGCGTCCGCCGCCGCGATCGGCCGGTTCCACCCTTCGCCGACGATCTTCCCGTCGGCCACCACCACCGCGCCGACCGGCACCTCGCCCTCCTCGCGCGCGCGCTCCCCCAGCTCGAGCGCCCGGCGCATGAAGAACGCGTCGCCAGCCATTTCTCCGCTCATGGGGCAACCTTCGTGCGCAGGGGCCAATCAGGCAAACATCGTGCGCAGGATCTTCAGCGCCGGATCGGGGTCGATGACCGCGATGCGCTTGCCCAGCCGTGTCCGATCGAGGCAGCGCAGTTGATCCAGCGCGGCGGACTTCTGCCGGCCGCGGTAGGCGATCCGGCAGCGGGTGGGCCATGGCCGATGCTTCGATGTGATCGGAACCGCGATGACCGTGCCAAGATTCCGGTTCATTTCGTTCGGCGAAATGACGAGCACGGGCCTGCGCTTGCGGATCTCCTTGCCGACCGTCGGATCCAGATTCGCCCAGTACACTTCGCCCTGCGACGGATGATCCATCACCGGTCCCACGATTCGTCCGGCGGCACATCGCCCCACAGATTTTCGCGCACCCGGCGCGCGCCGGCCCTGGCGAACGCGGCGTCCCACCCGGCACGCGGCGAAGACTTCGCCCGGATGACGATGTCATCGCCCTGCACGCCGATCGATACCGCCTGGCCGTCGCTGAGGTTGCATTGTCGGAGCACCTCCCTCGGAAGGCGCACGCCTTTCGAATTCCCGATCGCGATGATCTTCGCATCCATGCGTTTCCCCCGGTAATTACAGCGTAATTATCCCGGATTCGGGGTGCGGCGCGCAATGACGGCGTGCCCTGCGGTATCCTCCGCCTTCGCGCCGCGCTCCGCGCCCGCGCGACTCGAACAAGGACGGAATTCATGAAACATCGCAAGCTCGGCGCGCTCGTCGCGCCGGTGAAGCGAATCGCCGCGGT
This sequence comes from uncultured Enterobacteriaceae bacterium, assembly GCA_964638135.1. Classification (GTDB taxonomy): domain Bacteria; phylum Pseudomonadota; class Gammaproteobacteria; order Burkholderiales; family SG8-39; genus 2-02-FULL-66-14. The sequence continues at coordinate 6,781 of CAZXAR010000112.1, forward strand.
GCGCGGCTGCACCCCGGCGCAGGTTGCGCTCGCCTGGCTCCTTGCCAAGGGCGAGGACATCGTCCCGATCCCGGGCACGCGCCGCCGTGATCACCTCAAAGCGAACGCTGCGGCCATTGATCTCGCGCTCACGGCAGACGAAATCGCCACGCTCAATGCCGCCTGCCCGCCGGGCGCGGCGAAAGGCACTCGTTACCCGGAGAGCGCGATGGAAAGGCTGAATCGCTGACCTTGCACGCAAGGGGAGGACAGATCTGCCTACCCCCTTTGCCGAGCGGGACGTTCCTCGAGCACCGCATGCGCGGCCGCAAGCCGCGCCACCGGCACGCGGTACGGCGAGCAACTGACGTAGTCGAGGCCGATGCGGTGGCAGAAAGCGATCGATTTGGGGTCGCCGCCGTGCTCGCCGCAGATGCCGATTTCGAGCCCGGGCCGCGTCGCGCGACCGAGCGCAACGCCCATCTGCATGAGCTTTCCCACGCCGCCCTGGTCGAGCGTGGCGAAGGGGTTCTCGATCAGGATGTGGCGCTGCAGGTACTCGGAAAGGAACCCGGTCTCGGCGTCGTCGCGCGAGATGCCGAACGTGGTCTGCGTGAGGTCGTTGGTGCCGAAGGAGAAAAAGCGCGCGTGCCGCGCGATGCGGTCGGCGACGAGCGCCGCGCGCGGGATCTCGATCATGGTGCCGATCTCGTAGTTCACGCGCACGGCGCACTCCTTCATCACGGCAGCGGCCTCGGCGGCGAGGATGTCCTCCTCGATCCGCAGCTCGCTCGTGCTCGCAACGAGCGGGATCATGATCTTGGGTTTTACTGTGACCCCGCCGCGCTTGCATCGGCATGCCGCTTCGATGATCGCGCGCACCTGCATGCGCACGAGCGCCGGCAGGTGAATCCCGAGGCGCACACCGCGCAGCCCGAGCATCGGGTTCTGCTCGCGCATCGCCTCGACCGCCTCGAGCACGCGCTTTTTCCCGGCCAGCGCGGCCGAAAGACCGGGCGGAGGCGAGCCTTCGGCGAGTTTGAGGCGCGTCTCCAGTTCGGTGACCTCGCGCAGCAGGTCGTCGTGACTGGGCAGGAATTCGTGCAGCGGCGGATCGATGAGGCGGATCGTCACCGGGAGCCCATCCATCGTGTTGAAAAGTTCCACGAAATCCGCGCGCTGGATCGGTAGCAGCCGGGCGAGCGCTTCGGCGCGCTCCTCGTCGCCTGCGGCAAGGATCATGCGCTGCACGATCGGCAGCCGCTCGGCCTCGAAGAACATGTGCTCGGTGCGGCACAGTCCGATTCCTTCAGCGCCGTAGCTGCGGGCGCGCCGCGCGTCGCGCGCGTAGTCGGCGTTCGCCCACACGCCCAGGCGCCGGAATCGGTCGGCCCAGCCCAGCAGCCTGATGAGGTGCGGATCGTTGAAGTCGGGAACCACAGCCTTCAGCTCCCCGGCGAACACTTCGCCGCTCGTCCCGTCGAGCGAGACGAAGTCGCCCTCCCTGAAGGTCCTGCCCGCGACGGCGAAGCGGCGTTTTTCGAGGTCGACCTCCATGGCAGCCACGCCGACCACCGCGGGCTTGCCGAACTGGCGCGCAACGAGCGCCGCGTGGCTGGTGCGCCCGCCGCGGCTGGTGAGGATGCCGCGCGCGGCGAGCATGCCGTGCACGTCGTCGGGCTTGGTTTCGGCGCGGACCATGATGACCGCTTTTTTCTCCTTCACGCCCCAGGCTTCGGCGGTATCGGCATCGAAGGCGAGCATTCCGCTTGCCGCCCCCGGCGAGACATTGAGTCCGGTCGCGATCAGCTCGCCCTTCGCCTTGGCCGCCGCCTTCACCGCGGCGTTGAACTGCGGGTGCAGGAAAAAATCGATGTGCTCCGGCGAGACGCGCCGCACCGCCTCGGCGCGCGTGATGCGCTTTTCCTCCGCCAGCTCGACAGCGATGCGCACCGCGGCCGGCGCGGTCCTCTTGGCGGCGCGCGTCTGCAGGATCCAGAGCTTGCCGCGCTCGATCGTGAACTCGATGTCCTGCACGTCGCGGTAGTGGCGCTCGAGCGTGCGGCAGATGCGCGCGAACTCGGCGTAGATGCGCGGCATCTCTTTCCTGAGCGCGGCGATCGGCTGCGTGGGGCGGCGTCCGGCAACCACGTCCTCGCCCTGCGCGTTGGCGAGGTAATCGCCCTCGATCTCGGGCGCGCCGGTGGTGACGTTGCGCGTGGTGACGACGCCCGTGCCCGAGCCGGCGCCCCTGTTGCCGAACACCATGGTGACGATGTTCACCGCCGTGCCGAGGTCGTGCGGGATGCCAGCGGCGTTGCGGTAGTCGATCGCGCGCTTGCCGTTCCAGCTCTTGAACACCGCCTCGGTTGCGAGCCGCAGCTGCTCCATGGGATCGGCGGGAAACTCGATGCCGGCGCCCTTTTTCACGATGCGCTTGAATTTGGACGTGATCGAAGCGAGTGTCTTCGCGCCGAGGTCTGCGTCGTTGGCGACGCGTTCCCTGCGCCGCGCCGCTTCGAGCACCCGTTCGAACGGCTCGTCCTCGAGCCCGAGCACCACCGTGCCGAACATCTGCACCAGGCGCCGGTAGGCGTCGTACACGAAGCGTGCATCGCCCGTACTTTTCGCAAGGCCCGCTGCGACGGCATCGTTCATGCCGAGGTTGAGCACGGTATCCATCATTCCAGGCATCGAGAATTTCGCCCCGGAGCGGCACGATACGAGGAGCGGCCGCTCGGGATCGCCGAAGCGCTGGCCGGCGTGACGCTCGACTTCGGCGAGCGCGGCGCGCACCTCGCCCCAAAGTCCTGCCGGGAAACCCCCGGCGGCGAGGTAGGCGTTGCACGCCTGCGTGGCGATGATGAACCCGGGCGGCACCGGAAGGCCAAGCCGCGTCATCTCGGCAAGGTTCGCCCCCTTGCCGCCGAGCGTATCGAGCATGCCGGCATGGCCCTCCGAAAGGAGGTAAACCCATTTCCGCCGCCGCGCGGGTTTCTTCCAGCCGCGGGAGACTATCCGCGAGGAACGTGAGTTCATGTCGCCACTCGGGGAAAGCGATTGCGGGCGCCCTACCTTACACGGTTAAGACAGGCCCAGGCGCTTTTCAGCTCCTGCAGGGATTGACCCAGCGCAATTCGGTGAAACGCGCGAAGTCGGCGTCGGTCGAATACAGAACGTAGCCTCGCTCCATCGCCAGGACGGCGAGATGCGCGTCGGTCGAGAGGTTTCCCGCCGTCCCCAGCCGTTCGAGTTCGGAGCGCAGCCGCGCGAAATGCGTGTCCGAGGGCTGTGCCACGTGCACGTGCGGCAGCGACAGCCAATCGTGGATGCGCGCCATCACGTCGCCCACCTTGAGCGGCCGCGTGACCACCGTGCGATTGGTGGTGATCCGGATGAATCCCAGGATCGTCGCCCACGCGAGGCCCACGCCTTCCGAGCCCGCAAGACAGCCGTCCCACCAGTGCCGGGCGGCGTGGTGCACGGCGGAATCGGCGTTATGCGCGTGAACGAGAACGTTGACGTCGGGCAGGATCACGCAACTTTCCCGCGGAGGACGCGAAGGCCTGGGCTTCCAGCTCGTCGGCAAGCTGGCCGAGCTTGTCGAGATCGACCCCGGCCCTGAACCCGAAGGAGTGGGGAATCGTCCTTGGGGCGGCGCCGCGGCGCCTGGTCGCCGCCTCCCCCAGGCCGGCGCGGATCGTTCGATTGACCGCTTCCTTGAACGGGATGCCGAGCTCGCGCGCGCGGCGCTTGAGCAGGCCTGCCAGGTCGTCGTCGATGGTGAGCGTGGTGCGCATGCGAGACATCCTAGATGTCATGAATTCTGATGTCAAGGCATCAAGAAGGCTCTCTGGCGCGCCCGCAAGAGACCGCACGGTGGCCGGCGCCCGGCCCGCTTCACTCCCACTCGATC
>CAZXAR010000113.1:0-10649 GCA_964638135.1 uncultured Enterobacteriaceae bacterium
CTTCGTCACCCTGATGCTGCCGGTCGAGGTGCGCATCATCCCGACCTTCAAGGTGATCTCGGACCTCGGCATGCTGAATTCGTACGTCGGCCTCACGCTGCCGCTGATCGCGTCGGCCACCGCGACGTTCCTGTTCCGGCAGTTCTTCCTCACCGTGCCGGACGAGCTCGCGGAGGCGGCGCGCATCGACGGTGCCGGGCCGATGCGCTTTTTCCGCGACGTGGTGCTGCCGCTGTCGAAGACCAGCATCGCGGCGCTCTTCGTGATCCAGTTCATCTACGGCTGGAACCAGTACCTGTGGCCGCTGCTCATCACCACCGAGGAGTCGATGTACACCGCGGTGATCGGGATCAAGCGCATGATCACGGGCGGGGACGCGCTCACCGAATGGCACCTGGTCATGGCGACCGCGATGCTCGCCCTGCTGCCGCCGGCGGTAGTCGTGATCCTGATGCAGAAATGGTTCGTGAAGGGCCTGGTGGAGACGGAAAAGTAGGATGGCCGAGATCTCGTTCCGCGAGGTGCGCAAGAGCTACGGCGAGCTGGAGGTGATCCACGGCATCAGCACCGAGGTCGCCGACGGCGAATTCGTGGTGATCGTCGGACCCTCGGGCTGCGGCAAGTCGACGCTGCTGCGCATGGTGGCGGGCCTGGAGCGGATCACATCGGGCGAGATCGCGATCGGCGGGCGGGTGGTGAACGAGCTCGAGCCCAAGGACCGCGACATCGCGATGGTGTTCCAGAACTACGCGCTCTACCCGCACATGTCGGTGTACGACAACATGGCCTACGGCCTGCGGATCCGCGGCCTGAAGAAGGAGGCGATCGACGCGGGGGTGCGGCGCGCGGCGGAGATCCTCGAGCTCGGTGCGCTGCTCCGGCGCAAGCCGCGCGAACTCTCGGGCGGGCAGCGCCAGCGCGTGGCGATGGGGCGCGCGATCGTGCGCGAACCCAAGGCGTTCCTGTTCGACGAGCCGCTCTCGAACCTCGATGCGAAGCTACGGGTGCAGATGCGGGCGGAGCTTCAGGCGCTGCACCGGCGCCTCGGCACCACCAGCCTGTACGTGACCCACGACCAGGTCGAGGCGATGACGCTCGCGCACCGCATGATCGTCATGAACGAGGGCCGCGCCGAGCAGATCGGCTCGCCGCTCGAGGTGTACGCGAAACCCGCGACCACGTTCGTCGCCGGATTCATCGGCTCGCCGCCGATGAACCTGATTCCCTCGCAGCGGAACGGCCAGGAGGTGCTGCTCGGGGTGCGCCCCGAGCACCTCGAGCCGTGCGCGGCGGCTGACGCCATGCTGAGCGTGGACATCGACCTGATCGAGCCGCTCGGCGCGGATACGCTCGTCTATGGGCATCTGGGCACCGGCGGCGCAGGAACGCGCGTCGCGGTGCGGCTGCACGAGTCGGTCGATGCGCGCACCGGGCACCTCGCGGTGCGCTTCGACCCGTCGCGCGCGCACTATTTCGATCCCGCGAACGGGCGGCGAATCGGCAGGGGGTCGGAGTAAATGATGCGTCAGACGCAGCGCGCGCCGTCCACCTCGACGCACACGCCGCTCACGAACGCGGCCTCCTCGGAGGCGAGGAACAGGCAGGCGTTCGCGACGTCGAGCGGCGTCGAGAACCGCCCGAGCGGAATCGTCGCGAGATACGCGGCGCGAACCTCGGGCGAAATGCTGCCGCCGGCGAACTCCGCCGACAGGCCGGTTTCCGGGCTGAACACCGGGTTCACGCAGTTGACCCGGATCTTGTCCGGGCCGAGTTCGGTGGCGAGCGATTTCGACAGCAGGATCACCGCGGCCTTCGAGCTGTTGTAGACCGCGAGCCCCGGGCGCGGGCGGATTCCGGCGGTCGAGGCGACGTTCACCAAGCACCCGCCGCCCTGCTTGCGGAACACCGGCACCGCGTGGAGCGCCGACAGGTAGACGCTTTTCACGTTCACCGCGTAAACCTTGTCGAACTCGGCTTCCGTCACCTCCAGATACGGCTTCTTGCGGTGCGTCCAGCCCGCGTTGTTCACGACCACGTCGAGCCGGCCGAACGCCGATTGCGTCGCCCCGACCAGGCTCGCCCAGTCGTGCCCGCGCGTAACGTCGCCGCGCACGAACAGCGCCTTGCCGCCAGCGGTCGAAATCCCGCCCGCGACGCGCTCGCCGCCCTGCGTGTTGATGTCGTTCACCACCACCTTCGCGCCTTCCTGCGCGAATCGCCGCGCGATCGCCTCACCGAAGCCGGAAGCGGCGCCCGTCACGATTGCCACCTTGTCCTTGAGCCTCACGATCCGCCTTTCCGATGTGTAGGAGACCCGATTATGCGCCCCGGAACGGGCTGTGCTCGTTCAGTTCGTCCACGTAGCGCGCGACGCCGCGCGTTTCGCGTTCCAGGTAGTCCTCGATCGCGCGCGCGAACCGCGGATGCGCGAGCCAGTGCGCGGAGAGCGTCTCGACCGGCATCAGGCCGCGGAACATCTTGTGCTCGCCTTGCGCGCCGCCCTCGATCCGCTCGAGCCGCTGGGCGATGGCGAATTCGATCGCCTGGTAGTAGCACGCCTCGAAGTGGAGCAGCGGCACGTGCTCGATGGCGCCCCAGTACCGCCCGTAGAGCGCGCCGTCCGCGACGAGGTCGAGCGCCGCCGCGACCGGGCGACCGCCGCGCTCGGCGAGAATCATCAGCGTATGCTGAGGCAGCGCCGCGCCGATCCGCAGGAAGAACTCGCGGTTCAGGTACGCCGTGGAGCGATGCGCGGCGTAGGTCCGCCGGTAGCAGCGCTCGAAGAACTCCCAGTGCGCGCGTTCGATCTCGCCGCCGCGCAGCCAGCGGAACGTGATTCCGGCCTCGCGCACGCGGCGCCGCTCCTGGCGGATCGCCTTGCGCCGCCGGTGCGTGAGCCGCGCGAGGAACCCCTCGAAATCCGCGTACCCGTCGTTCCTCCAGTGAAACTGGACCGTGCGGCGCAGGAGCATGCCGGCGCCGCGCAGGAGCGCTCCCTCGGCGGCGCTCGGGAACAGGATGTGGAGCGAAGAAAATCCGCGCGCGGCCTCGAGCGCCGCCGCAATCAGCGCCCGGCGGGCGTCGTCGTCGCGCGCGAGCAGGCGCGGTCCGGTGACCGGCGTGAAGGGAACCGCGCACAGCAGCTTGGGATAGTACGCGAGGCCGTGGCGCTCGTAGGCGTCCGCCCAGGCCCAATCGAACACGTACTCGCCGTACGAGTGCGCTTTGACGAAGAGCGGCATCGCGGCGGCGAGGCGCCCGCCCCGCTCGAGCAGCAGGAACTGCGGCTGCCAGCCGCTGCGCGCGCCCGCGCAGCCGCTTTCGATCAGGGCAGACAGGAATTCGTGGCCGACGAACGGATTGCCCCCGGCAAGCGCGTTCCATTCCGCGGGATGCACGCCGGCCAGAGAGCCGGCGACGCGCAGGCGCTCCGACGCGATTTCGCCGCCAGGCGTGAGGGCCATGCGGTCATTATAGAATTAGGCCTACAATCCTGAGACCGCCAGGGAGCCCGCGATGAAAAAGATCGAAGCGATCGTGAAGCCGTTCAAGCTCGACGAAGTGCGCGAGGCGCTGTCCGAAGTCGGCGTAACGGGATTGACGGTCACCGAAGTGAAGGGTTTCGGACGGCAGAAGGGCCACACGGAGCTCTACCGCGGCGCCGAGTACGTGGTCGATTTCCTGCCCAAGGTGAAGATCGAGGTGGTGGTCACCGAGAACCAGGTGGAGCCGGCGATCGAGGCGATCATCAAGGCGGCCCGCACCGGCAAGATCGGCGACGGCAAGATTTTCGTCACCGCGGTCGAGCACGTGGTGCGTATCCGCACCGGCGAGACCAACGAGGCCGCGATCTAGTTTCCCGGTTTGAGAAGCACCAGCACCGCGCCGCCGCCGCCGTGCGCAAGCGGTGCCTGGCAGAAGGCGAGCACCTCGTCCCGCTGCGGCAGCCATTTCCGGAGCTTTGACTTGAGCACCGGCTCGCGATTGTGCGAGCCGCGGCCCTTGCCGTGCACGATGCGCACGCAGCGCACACCGCGTGTCGTGCTCGAGCGCAGGAAGTGGGCCACCGCCTGCGCCGCGGCGACCCGATTCATGCCGTGCAGATCGAGCTGGTCCTGCACCGCCCAGTGGCCCCGGCGCAGCCGCCGCAGCACCTGGCGCGTGAGCCCTTCGCGCAGGAACACGAGTTCCTCTCCCGAATCGAGCGCGTCGTCCACCGAGACGGGTCCGTGCAGGCTCTCGTGCAGCGCGGCGCGCTCGTCGCGCTGGGTCTGCGCGGGCACGGGCGGTGCTGCGGGCCGTTTCAGCGCATGGCGCCGCACGCGCCCGATCGGGGCGACATCGGCAACGGCCGTCAGGAACTCCGGGTCGGTGGCGGGCGTCGCGCCCGGGTGCCGTTCACGCGGACGATTGCGCATCGAGGTATTTTTCGGCGTCGATCGCGGCCATGCAGCCGGTGCCGGCGCTCGTCACCGCCTGGCGATAGACGTGATCCTGCACGTCGCCCGCGGCAAACACGCCCGGAACGCTGGTGGCGGTTGCGCCGCCCTCACGCCCGCCGCGCGTCACGATGTAGCCGTTTTCCATTTCGAGCTGGCCGGAGAAGATCTGCGTGTTCGGCGTATGCCCGATCGCGACGAACAGGCCCTTCACCGCGATCTCGCGCGCCGCGCTCGTCTTGACGTTGCGGATGCGGATTCCGGTCACTCCGCTCTGATCGCCGAGCACGTCGTCGAGCACCGCATCCAGCTCGAGCGCGATCCGTCCGCCCTCGACTTTCTTCATGAGCTTGTCGATCATGATCTTCTCGGCGCGGAACTTGTCGCGCCGGTGCACCAGCGTCACCCTGCTCGCGATGTTGGCGAGATACAGCGCCTCTTCGACCGCGGTGTTGCCGCCGCCGACCACCGCCACCTCCTGGCCCTTGTAGAAAAAGCCGTCGCACGTGGCGCACGCGGAAACGCCGCGCCCCATGAATTTGTGCTCCGAGGACAGGCCGAGGTACTTGGCCGAGGCGCCGGTGGCGATCACCAGCGCATCGCAGGTATACGTCCCCGCATCGCCTTCGAGCGCGAACGGCCGTGCGTCGAGCCTTGCGGTGTGGATCTGGTCGAGCACCAATTCGGTCTCGAAGCGCTCGGCGTGCCGGCGGAAACGCTCCATCAGATCGGGTCCCTGAACGCCGTCCGCGTCGGCCGGCCAGTTGTCGACGTCCGTCGTGGTCATCAACTGTCCGCCCTGTGCGATTCCGGTCACGAGCACCGGCTTCAGATTGGCGCGCGCGGCGTAAACCGCGGCGGTATAGCCGGCCGGGCCGGAACCGAGAATCAGCAGACGCACATGGCGGGAAGGCATGACGGTGGACCTGCTTCGAGACGGGGCAAAACCGGGCCGATTGTAGCAAGGCGACCGCTACACGCAGCGCGCCTGCGAAAAAACGCCGGTCTGCTAACATAGAAGCCCTCTCGGGCGAAATCGGCAGGGGTGGATTTCGGACCATGGCAGCGCCGCTCTCGACGACCGTACTCAGGACGGTGCCGCTGTTCGCGGGCTTGTCCGACGAACAGCTGCGGCTGCTCGTGGGCGTGGTGACCCGGCGCAACGTCGCGCGCGGCACGATCGTCATCGTCGAGGGCGATCCGACCGACTCGCTGTACATCATCATCGCGGGGCGCCTCAAGGTGATGATGAGCGACACCGAAGGCAAGGAAGTCATCCTTGCGATGCTCGGCCCGGGCGAATTCTTCGGCGAAATGGGTCTGATCGACGACAGTCCGCGCTCGGCGACCGTGATGGCGGTCGAGCCCTGCGACCTGATCGTGATCACCAAGCGCGAGTTCAAGAAGATCCTGGCCGACAACTTCGAGATGGCGATGACCGTGATGCGCGGGCTGGTGCGCCGGCTGCGCGACGCCGACCGCAAGATCGGCAGCCTCGCGCTGCTCGACGTCTACGGCCGGGTGGCGCGGCTGCTGATCGACATGTCGGAGCTGGTGAACGGCCAGCGCGTCGTCGCCAAGCGCCTTCCGAAGCAGGACATCGCCAAGATGATCGGCGCGTCGCGTGAAATGGTGAGCCGCGTGATGCGCGACCTGCAACTGGGCGGCTACATCGAGATGAGGGGTTCGCAGATCGTCGTGCGCGAGAAGATCCTGCTGCCCGATTGAGGGCGCGACGGGTTTCGGAAAAGGAGCAGTTCATGAGATCGATCCGCAATGTGTGGAAACTCGCAGCCGCCGCGGCGCTTGCAGCGGGGACGACCGGAGTTCTCGCCAACACGGGGCTGGTGACGCATGTTGCGGGCACGCTGTCGGCGAAAAAGCCCGACGGCACGACGCGGGTGCTGTCGCCGCGCGCCGAAGTGCGCGCGGGCGACACGATCAGCACCGAGCGCGAGAGCCACGCGCAGATCCGCTTTGCCGATGGCGGCCAGGCCACGCTCGCACCGAACACCTCGATGACGATCAAGGAATTCGCCTTCGCCAAGGAAAAACCGAAGGAGGATTCGTTCGTATTCAGCCTCGTGACCGGGGGGCTACGCATCCTGACCGGGCTCGTCGCGAGCCGCAACCGGAACAAGTTCCAGATGGGAACCGCCACGGCAACCATCGGCATCCGCGGCACCACGTTCACCGCGCACGACTGCCTGACGAATCCGTGCGGGCAATTGAAGCCGGGCGTGTATTTCGGGGTCACCAACGGCAGCATCCAGGTGAGAAACGAAGCCGGCCAGCTCAATGTCGCCGCGGGCCAGTTCAGCATCGTCGAGAAAGGCCAGCGCCCGCGCCTCACCCCGAATCCGGGCTTGTCGATCACGCCGCCGCAGGCGTTCTCCCGGCCGGGGGCTCCGGGCGGCAAGCCGGCAGAGTGCATCGTGCGCTAGAAACCGCGCCACATTCGTTCTGCAAGCCCCCGCCGCGGCGGGGGTTTTTATTTTTTGCGGTAAACTCGTTCATTCCGGCCGGTCACGATGGCGGCAGCACACAAGATCCAGGGCGCACCCCTTCCGGCAAAGCTCGCGGGCCTTCTGCGCGAGGCGAAATGGCTGGTCGCGGTGGCGGTGGCGGCCTACCTGCTGCTGATCCTGCTCACCTTTCACAGAAGCGATCCGGGCTGGTCGCATAGCGCGACGGCCGCCGTGGTGCAAAACGCAGGCGGCCGGTTCGGCGCGTGGCTGGCCGACATCCTGCTTTATCTCTTCGGCCTGTCGGCGTACTGGTGGAGCGTGCTCTGCCTGTACTTCGTGGTGCGCGGCTACCGGCGTCTCGAGGGCACGGTGCTCGCCGATCGTCGTCCGCTCGTGATCGCGCTTGCGGGCTTCGCGCTGCTGATTCTCGCCAGCGCTTCGGTCGAAGCCCTGCGCCTTCATTCGCTGCGCGCGGAGTTGCCGCTTGCTCCCGGCGGACTCTTCGGCGGCGCGATCGGCGCCCTTGGCGCCTCGCTCCTCGGAAACGCCGGGGCGACCATCGTTCTGCTCACGCTCGTGGCGGTGGGTTTCAGCCTGTTCACCGGCATTTCCTGGATCGCGGTCGCGGAGCTGGTGGGGCTTTCACTGGAAGGCGCGTTTTCGCTGGTCGTTCGGCTGTGGGGCGAGCGGCGCGACCGCAAGCTCGGCGAGATCGCGCGCGAGGAGCGCGATTTCGTGGTCGAGGCGGAGAAGCGGCGCGAGGAGGAGCACCTGCCGCTCGTCATCGCGCCGCCGGTCGCCGAAATCAAGAAGTCCGAGCGCATGCTCAAGGAAAAGCAGGCGCCACTCTTCGAGGACCTGCCCGATACACCGCTGCCGCCGCTCAAGCTCCTCGACGAGGCGCTGCGCGAAGGCGAGCAGGTGAGCGCCGACACGCTCGAATACACTTCGCGCCTGATCGAGAAGAAGCTCTCCGACTTCGGCGTCTCGGTAAAGGTGCTTGCCGCCTACCCGGGGCCGGTCATCACGCGCTACGAGGTCGAGCCTGCGGTCGGGGTCAAGGGCAGCCAGGTCGTGAACCTGGTGAAGGACCTGGCGCGCGCGCTCTCGGTGGTCGCGATCCGCGTCGTCGAGACGATTCCCGGCAAGTCGTGCATGGGTCTCGAGATCCCCAATCCGCACCGCCAGACCGTGCGCCTCGCGGAAATCCTCGGCTCCGAGGTGTACCACAACGCGCATTCGCCGCTCGCGCTCGCGCTCGGCAAGGACATCGCGGGCAACCCGGTGGTCGCCGATCTGAGCCGCATGCCGCACCTGCTGGTCGCCGGTACCACCGGCTCGGGCAAGTCGGTCGCCATCAACGCCATGATCCTATCTCTGCTGTACAAGTCCGAGCCGAAGCACGTGCGGCTGATCCTGGTGGACCCGAAGATGCTCGAGCTTTCGGTCTACCAGGATATCCCGCACCTGCTTGCGCCGGTGGTCACCGACATGAAGCAGGCGGCCAATGCGCTCGCCTGGTGCGTCGCCGAGATGGACCGCCGCTACCGCGTGATGTCCTGGCTCGGGGTGCGCAACCTTTCCGGCTACAACCACAAGATTGCAGATGCCGAGAAGCACGGCCGCGTTCTCGAGGACCCGAACACGATCGATTCCGGCGAGCCGCAGCCCTTGAAGGCGATGCCCGTGATCGTGGTGGTGATCGACGAGCTTGCCGACCTCATGATGGTCGCCGGAAAGCGGGTCGAGGAGCTGGTCGCGCGCCTGGCGCAGAAGGCGCGCGCCGCGGGCGTCCATCTCATTCTCGCCACGCAGCGCCCATCGGTGGATGTCATCACCGGCCTCATCAAGGCGAACATCCCGGCGCGTATCGCGTTCCAGGTGTCTTCGAAAGTCGATTCGCGCACCATCCTCGACCAATCGGGCGCGGAAGCGCTGCTGGGCGCAGGCGACATGCTGTTCCTGCCGCCGGGCACGGGGCTGCCGCAGCGCGTGCACGGCGCGTTCGTCGCCGATCACGAGGTGCACAAGGTGGTCGATCACCTGAAGAACCTCGCTGCGCCCGAATACATCGAGGAAGTGCTCGAACCCGCGCCCGCCGACGAAGCGGCCGCTGGCGCCAATGGCGCGCCCGCCGGCGAGAAGGATCCGCTCTACGACCAGGCGGTCGAGATCGTGGTGCGCACGCGCCGGCCCTCGATTTCGCTGGTGCAGCGGCACTTGCGCATCGGCTACAACCGCGCCGCACGCCTGATCGAGGACATGGAGCGCGCGGGGCTCGTCTCGCCGATGCAATCCAACGGCAACCGCGAAGTGCTCGTTCCGGCGCGTGCGGAGTAGGACGGTGCGCGGGCTGTGCGCGCTGGCGGCGTTCGCCGTCCTTTCCGGCGCGCACGCCTCCAGCCTGGAGCGCTTCCAGACCTACGTCCGCACCACGCAGGCAGCGCGCGCCGACTTCGAGCAGAGGGTCCACGACCGCAACGGCAAGCTGGTGCAGGAATCGAAAGGCAGCTTCGTCTTTCTGCGCCCGGGGCGCTTCCGCTGGACCTACGCCAAGCCCTATCCGCAGCTCATCGTCGGCGACGGCGAGCGGGTCTGGATCTACGACGAGGACCTCAACCAGGTGACGGTGCGCCGCATGGCGCAGGCGCTGGGCGCAAGTCCGGCCGCGCTGCTCGCGGGTGCGTCCGACATCGAAAACGCGTTCGTGCTCTCCGACATCGGCGACAAGGGCGGGCTCGCATGGCTCGAGGCGCGGCCGCGCGAGCGCGAAGCGGGCTTCGAGCGGGTGCGGCTGGGCCTCGGCGTCGCCGGTGTCGAGGCGATGGAACTGGTGGATCACTTCGGGCAGACCACCGTGCTGCGCTTTTCGGCGATCGCGCGCAATCCGAAGCTCGACGGATCGGAATTCCGCTTCGCGCCACCCAAGGGCGCCGACGTTCTCGGCGAAAAGTGAACGATCTCTTCGGCAAGCCGCAGCCCGCGGCGCCGCTCGCCGACCGCCTGCGGCCGAAATCGCTCGACGAAGTGGTCGGGCAGCGGCACCTGCTCGGGCCCGGAAAGCCGCTGCGGCTCGCGTTCGAGTCCGGCAAGCCGCATTCGATGATCCTGTGGGGGCCGCCCGGCTCCGGCAAGACCACCATCGCCCGCCTCATGGCAAAAGCGTTCGACGCCGAATTCATCGCGATCTCGGCGGTGTTCGCCGGCGTGAAAGACATCCGCGACGCGGTGCAGGCGGCCGAGCACGAGCTGGCGCGCTCCGGCCGGCACACGATCCTGTTCGTCGACGAAGCGCACCGCTTCAACAAGGCGCAGCAGGATGCGTTCCTGCCGTACGTCGAGCGCGGCCTGGTGACTTTCGTCGGCGCGACCACCGAGAACCCCTCGTTCGAGGTGAACAGCGCGCTGCTCTCGCGGGCCTCGGTGTACGTGCTCGAGAGCCTCTCGGAGGAGGACCTTGGCGTTCTTCTCGATCGCACCGGTCTTCGCGTCGACGAGCAGGCACGGGCGCGGCTCATCGGCTTCGCGGACGGCGATGCGCGCCGGCTCTACAACGCGGTGGAAATCCTCGAAACGGCCGCCAAGACGGCCGCAGTGCAGACGATCGACGGGCAGTTCGTCGAAAAGACCCTTTCGAAAAACCTCAGGCGCTTCGACAAACAGGGCGAGCAGTTCTACGACCAGATTTCGGCGCTGCACAAGTCGGTGCGCGGCTCGGATCCGGACGCCGCGCTCTACTGGA
>CAZXAR010000114.1:0-10611 GCA_964638135.1 uncultured Enterobacteriaceae bacterium
AGAAAATCGCGCGCGAATTCGCCGCGGATCGCGAACATCATCGACGACGCCCTTGCCGCGGCGGCGCGGCCATGGTACTGTCCTACGCACACGTAGTACCGATGCGGAACCGTCATGCCGACTTCTGCCCGATTGAGTGACGAACTGAAATCCCGGCTCGCGGCATACTGCGCGCAGCATGGGGTCTCGAAAACCGAGGTGATCGAGCGCGGTCTGGAGCTGCTGCTCGAGCTCGAGGACGAAACGGGCAAGCACCCGGCGTTCGTTGCGTATCAGCGCGTCGCGGCACGGCTGCGGCCGGAGCCAAAGCGTGGCCGGCGTCCCGGCTCCAGCGATGCGATCCGGCGCGCCCTGCGTGCGAAATATCCTGGTTGACACGGGCGCAATCGTCGCGCTGATGCGGGAACGCGATCCCGCGCATGAACGGGTCGTGGCGCTGTTTGCTTCGCTTCGCGGCACGGACCAGCTGATCACCACGTGGCCGGTCGTCACCGAGTGCACGTTCGCGCTCGAACGTTACCGCACGGCGTTCTTCGATTGGCTTTTCGAGTCCCGCACGGAGGTGGTGGAGTTCGAGTTCCAGGCGGTGCGCTCGATGCTGGAATGGATGAAAGGATATCGCGACCGGCAGATCGATTTTGCCGACGCGACACTCGTCTGGCTGGCTGGCGCGAGGAACACCGACCTCATTATCACCACGGACTACCGCGACTTTCGTACCTACCGGTTGCCGAACCGGAGGTCATTCCGCCTCCTGCTGCCGGAAGCGTGAATCATCGCAATCGAGCACTGGGCCGCCGCTTGCGCCGCGCTGGATCGGGACCGAGACCTGCATCTGCGCCTCGGGTGGGCACACGTGCCGCGCGCAAAGCTGGTGCCGCTCGGCCGCATACCGCCGATCAGGTTCGGCGTATTGAAAGGGAAGATCCGTTATCCGGACGACTTCAACGCTCCGCTGCCCGACCGGGTCCTTGCGCGCTTCGAGGGCCGGCGCCGGAAATGAGGCTCCTCGTCGATCCGCACATATTTCCGTGGGCGCTCGATGACTCGCCGCGCCGGTCGCCGCAGCGAGAAAATGACTGCGCCCGGGACGGCTTGCACCTCACGGCACGGCCGTGCGCGTCGTCTAACGGGTCTGCCGATTCGCCGGCGCGCCGCCGGAAGCGCCCTCCCGCAAGCACCGCACCCTCACCGTCACCGCCGCGCCATGGCTCGCGACATCGGTGCTGGTTAGCGGCGCGGCCTCGGTCGAGGTCGTCAGCTCGATCCGGTTCGCCTCGAGAAAATCGCGCGCGAATTCGCCGCGGATCGCGAAGTTGACGTTCTGCGGCAGGTCGCCGTAGCGCTCGGCGAGCTTGAGCGCATCGAGCTTGGAGACCACGACGCCGATCACGTTGCCGGCCTGGTCGAGCACCGGGCCGCCGCTTGCGCCGCGCTGGATCGGGACCGAGATCTGCATCTGGGTGGGGTCGCCGCGGATGCCGACGGTGGAAGTGATGTTGCCGAAATTGACGTTCGGCCGCGTGCCGAGGACGCCGACCAGCGGATAGCCGACCACCGTTACCGCTTCGCCGAGCTTCGGGTGGATGTCCTTTCGCAGTGCGGCGGCGCTGCGGAAACGTTCTTCTGCGCGGAGAAGGGCGAGATCGCGCGTCGGGTCAGTGGCAAGGAGGGTTGCCTTGATGCGGCGGTTCAGATCGTCGATCACTTCGTAGTTGCCGCAGTCCTTCACGACGTGGTTGTTGGTGAGGATGGCTCCGTCGCGATTCACCACAATCCCAGAGCCGCTGCTGCTGCGCGAGGGCGCCGGCTTTGCCGGAGGGGCCTGCGACGGTTCCGCTTTCGTCCCGGGCGGCTGGTCGCGGCCGGTTTCGGCGAGCTTCACGCAGGCAAGCTTGAGCGCCTCGCCGAGTTCGGTTCCGGCCTCCGGCGCGGCGAATTCGGAGCGCCCGATCCGCGGGCGGACGTCGGCCTGGATGAGTTTGCGGTCCTCGCCGTAGTACTGCGTCACGGCGAGCACGGCGCTGCGCTGGTTGCAGTCGGCGACGTACTGCAACCGCGTGCTGAAGTATTGCTTGCCGGACGAAAGCTGCTGCCCGGCGGCATAGGCGCGGCGCACGGTGAAGCGCGCGTAGCCCTTGCTTGCGGCGACCGAATCGAGATCCACCGTCGCCTGATATTCGGAAGGCGAGGGCAGCGGCCGCCAGTCCGCGGCCCAGGCGGCGTGCGCGAGGGCGAGCGCTGTCAGCATTGCAAGCAGCCGCATGGCTGGTCATCCGTTCCAAGGCTGATGATATACGCGCACCGCGCTCCGACCGCCACGCGTTTCGGCGAGCGCTTTGAAAACCGATCCAGGCCGCCGGTTGTACAACGCGCCACGTTGGACTAGACTAAGGTTGGTTTAATCGGAGCGTGTCATGACCGTGATCAATATCCACCATGCCAAGACCCATCTGTCGCGCCTGGTCGAGGAAGCCGCCGCAGGGAAGGAGCTGGTGATTGGCAAAGCTGGCAAGCCGCTCGCGAAACTCGTCCCGCTGAAGCCGCTGAAGCCCGTGCGTAAACCGGGCTTTCTGAAGGGCAAGATCAGGGTTTCCGGCGATTTCGACAAGCCATTGCCAGAGGATGTTGCGGCCGCGTTCGAGGGTCGGGGATGAGGTTGCTGCTGGATACCCAGATTTATCTCTGGTACCTGGCCGACTCTCCGAAGCTCTCCAGTGCGGCGCGGCAGGAAATCGCGGACGCGGACGCCGTTCTGGTGAGCGCTGCTTCCATCTGGGAAGCCGCGATCAAGATCGGTATCGGCAGGCTACGGGTGGCGGTGGCGGTGCCGGAACTCGTTGCGGGAATTGAAGCGAGCGGTTTCGTGGAGTTACCGGTGTCGGCACGGCACGCCGCGGCAGTGGCGGCTCTCGCGTTACATCACCGCGACCCGTTCGACAGGCTTTTGGTCGCGCAGGCGCTCGCGGAGCCGGCTCGTCTTCTGACGGCCGACCCGATGCTCAAGCGTTACGCGGAGCTGGTCGAACTGGTGTAATGGACAGAAACTCGCGATTTCAATAATCATCAGGGAAGCTATAGCCTCGCGTCCAGCACCCTGAACATGCGCTCGAGGCCTGCGGTCACGCGCGCAAGGCGCTCGTAGTCCACCTTGTCGGGGGTGTCGCTCGGCAGGTGGTAGTGGGGATAGCGGTAGGGCGCGGTGTCGGTGAGCATGAGCGCGGGAATCTCGTGGCGCCAGAACGACCACTGGTCGGACCAGTCCACACCGGGAATGAGCGCGGGGGCGGCGACTCCCTCGGAGGGAAAGCGCGCCTCGGCGCGGAACGCGCCGATCGCCTCGTGCAGCAGGCTGCGCGAGGCGAGGTTGGCGACGAAGGCGAGGAATTCGCCGCGGTGCGGGTAGAAAAAGCCGAGCGGAAACGGAAAGCGCTGGCTTCCTTCGCGCTCGGAGTAGTAGCCGATCGTCTCCAGCGAGAACATGGCCGCAATCCGCTCGCCGCGCGCGAGCAGCTCGTCGGCATAGATCCGGCTTCCCATCACCCGCGTCTGGAAGAAGGGCGGCTCCTCGTTGACGAAAAAAACCAACCGGTACGTGTGCCGCGGCTGCCAGCCCTTGAGCAGGCGCGCGAGTTCGAGCAGCGCGGCGACGCCCGAGCCGTTGTCGTTTGCACCGGTCGCACCGAGCACCGAATCGTAATGCGCGCCGATCACGAGCGACGCGGTCTCCCGCCCGGCGAGTATGGCTTCGATGTTGCGCACCCTGCCTTGCCCCGATTCGAATGGCTGCGGCCGCACGTCGTAGCCAAGCCCGCCCAGCTCGGCTTCGATATAGCGGGCCGACGCTTCGAGCTGCTTGGGCATGACGGCGTTGTGCTCGGCGCTCGCGACCGCAACGACGTGCTTGCGCAGCCGGTCGCGAAGCACGGTTTCTTCGGCGCTGAGCGGGGCGAGCGGGCCGCGGTACGATTCTCCGGGCACCACAACCATGTACCAGCCAAGCGCCGCAAGCGCTGCCGCGGCAGCCACGAGGTACAGGATCGAGGACATCAGGCCACGCCGGCGATATCGGCCTGCGTGGTGAAGCTGTCGGCGTAGAACTCGTCCTCCGGCAGCCTGCATTCGGCGATGAAGTCGCGCCGCGCCGAATCCACCATGATCGGCACGCCGCAGGCATACACCTGGTAGCCGGAGAGGTCGGGGTAATCCTCCATCACGGCCCGGTGCACGAACCCGGTGCGGCCGCGCCACTCGTCCTCGGGAAGCGCGTCGGAGATCACCGGGACGTAGTTGAAGCCGGCGTGCTCGGCGGCCCAGCGCAGCGGCAGCTCGTTCAGGTAGAGGTCCTTCGGGCGCCGGCCGCCCCAGTAGAGCGTCATCGGCCGCGTGATGCCATCGTGCAAGCAGTGTTCGATGATCGCCTTGATCGGCGCAAAGCCGGTGCCCGAGGCGACGAAGACAATGGGCTTCTCCGACTCTTCGCGCAGGAAAAAGGTGCCGAGCGGCCCCTCGAATCGGAGGATGTCGCGCTCCTTCATCTTGCCGAACACGTGGTCGGTGAACTGGCCGCCGGGCATGTGCCGGACGTGGAGCTGCAGGAATTCGCTGTCGTGCGGGGCGTTACCCATCGAAAAACTGCGCCGCGAGCCGTCCTTGAGCAGGAACTCGATGAACTGGCCGGCGAGGAACTGCAGCCGCTCGTTCGCGGGGAGCTTCAGGTGCAGGACGATCACGTCGTCGGCAAGCCGTTCCATCTTCTGGATGCGGCAGGGAAGGGTCTTGATCTGGATCCCTTTCGCCGCACCGACCGTTCGGGCCTCGACCACGAGGTCGGTGAGGGGCTTTGCCTGGCAGAAGAGCGCCTTGCCCTGCTCGCGCTCGAAGTCGGGGAGCGCCTTTTTCTGGTACACGCCGTAATCGACGCGGCCCTCGACGAGCTTTCCCTTGCAGGTGCCGCAGGCGCCGTTCTTGCAGCCGTAGGGCAGGATGTAGCCCTGGCGCAGCGCCGCTGTAAGGACCGCCTCGCCTTCCGCGACTTCGAACTGGACCTTGCTCGGCAGGACCGTGACGCTGAAATTACTCATCGGGCATCGTGGCTAGAATATGCGCATGAAGCGGCTTTTGATCGTCGGTCACGGGGACATCGCGCGGCGCGCTGCGGCGCGGCTACCCGCCGGTGTCGAGGTGCGCTCGATCTCGCGCCGGCTCGGCGCCGATCTCGATCGGCCCGAGTCGCTCGCGCCGTTCGCCGGCTGGGCGGATGCGGTGCTGCACACGGCGCCCCCGCCGCAGCAGGGAGAGCGCGATCCGCGCACCGCGCATCTGCTTGCCGTGCTCGAACGAGGCGCAATTATACCGGCGCGGATCGTCTATCTGAGCACAAGCGGCGTGTACGGCGATTGCGCCGGGGCGCTCGTCGCTGAGTCGCGGGCGGTGAATCCGGAGACGCCGCGCGCGGTGCGACGCGTCGACGCGGAGCGGCAGCTTGGCGCGTGGTGTGGCAGGCATGGCGCGCAACTGCTCATACTCAGGGTACCGGGAATTTACGCCGCGGACCGCCTGCCGATCGAGCGATTGCGTGAGGGCACGCCGGTGCTGCGCGAAGAAGACGACGTGTACACGAACCACATCCACGCCGACGATCTCGCCGCGGTCTGCGTGCGGGCGCTTGCGGATTGCGCGCCGGCCGGCGTGTACAACGCGAGCGACGATTCGGTGCAGAAGATGGGCGAGTGGTTCGACCTGGTCGCCGACCGCGCCGGGTTGCCGCGGCCGGTACGGATCACGCGCGCGGAGGCAGCGCGGCGGTTCTCGCCGATGCTCTTATCCTTTATGAGCGAATCGCGGCGCCTCGCGAATGCGAAGCTCAAGCAGGTGCTGGGGGCGAAGCTCGCCTATCCGACCGTATTCGACGGCGTGCCGCGGCTGAAGGAGGCGGTTGCATGAGTGCGCTCCTCGTTCTCACCAATCTGCCCGATCGCGCGGCGGCGGAAAAACTCGCCGATGCGCTGATCGAAAAACGGGTGGCGGCCTGCATCAATATTCTCGCGCCCTGCCGGTCGGTCTATCGCTGGAAGGGTGCAGTCGAGCGCGACGAAGAGCACCCGATGCTGATCAAGACCACCGAGGCGCGCTACCCGGCGCTCGAGCAGGCGATCCGCGCTGGCCACCCCTATGAACTTCCGGAAATCGTCGCGGTCCCAATCGGGCGCGGGCTCCCTGCGTACCTGGATTGGGTGGCTGCCGAGACTGCCCAGGAGCCGTGAAGAAATTCCTCTCCCTGTTGTTGCTTCTGTTCGCAGGCGTCGCCCAGACGCTCAACGCGCAGGATCTGCTCGAGCCGGAGAAAGCTTTCCGGATGTCGGTGCGCTCGCCCGACCCGAGGAGCGTCGAAGTCCGCTTTGCGATCGCCGATGGGTACTACATGTACCGTGAAAAGTTTCGCTTTGCGCTCGAGGGCGAAAGCACCGCGAAGCTCGGCGCCGCCGAGTTTCCGCGCGGCACGCGGAGAAAAGACGAATTCTTCGGCGATGTGGAGATCTACCGCAAGCAGGTCGCGATCCGGGTTCCGGTCGAGGGGGAAGCGAAGGAACTGAAGCTTCTGGTCACGTCCCAAGGCTGTGCCGACATCGGCGTTTGCTACGTGCCGATGGAATCGAAGGCGACCGTCCAGCTCGCGGCGTACGGAGGGCCTGGAGCTGCCACTCTTGCGGGAAGTGGCGGCCCGGATTTCACGCCGGCGCCTTTCTCGGTCGACCCGCGGCCGCAGTTTTCGCTTTTCGCGAGCGATCTGGACGTCGCGGCGCTATTCCAGTCGGGAAGCTTCTGGGTCGTGCTTGCGAGTTTTCTCGGTTTCGGCCTGCTGCTTACGTTCACGCCTTGCGTGCTGCCGATGATTCCGATCCTTTCGGGAATCATCGTCGGCGAGGGCAAGGACCTCGGCAAGGTGCGGGCGTTCTTCCTCTCGGTTTCCTACGTGCTCGGCATGGCGATCGCCTACGCGAGCGCAGGCGTGGCAGCGGCGTACTCGGGATCGCTCATCGCTGCGGCGCTGCAGAACCCCTGGGTGCTGGGCGTCTTTTCGCTCGTATTCGTGTGGCTCGCGCTTTCGATGTTCGGGCTGCATGACATCCAGCTGCCGGCGTTCCTCCACCATCGCCTGCATGCGGCGCACGGCCGGCTTGCGGGGGGGAAGGTCGCCTCCGTTGCGGCGATGGGAGTGCTCTCTGCGGTGATTGTGAGCCCGTGCGTGGCGGCACCGCTCGCCGGGGCGCTTCTGTACATCAGCCAGACGCGCGATGTGCTGCTTGGCGGATCGGCGCTATTTGCGATGGCGCTCGGCATGGGCGTGCCGCTGGTTGCGGTCGGCGTCTCGGAGGGCGCGCTCTTGCCGAAGAGCGGCACCTGGATGAAGAGCGTGAAGAGGTTTTTCGGCGTGCTGCTGCTCGGGGTGGCGATCTGGATCGTCTCGCCGGCGCTGCCGGTGATGGTGGTGATGCTGGCGTGGGCGGCGCTTTTCATCGGTTCGGGCGTGTTCCTGCGTGCGCTCGACCCGCTGCCCGCGGACGCGCATGGCGCGGCGCGCCTCGCAAAGGCGGTCGGCATCATGACGCTTGTCGCAGGTGTCGCGCTGCTCGTCGGTGCGCTTGCCGGGAGCCGCGACGTGCTGCGGCCGCTGGCCGGGCTGGTGAACGCGGAATCGTCAGGCGCGGCTCCGGTGCGCTTCGAGCGTGTCGCCTCGGTGGATGCGCTCGATGCGCGCCTGCAATCGCCGGGCCGCCCGGTGATGCTCGACTTCTACGCCGACTGGTGCGTCTCGTGCAAGGAAATGGAAGCGTTCACGTTCAGCGACTCGCGCGTCAAGGCAAAGCTCGCGGGGATGCTGCTTCTGCAGGCCGATGTCACGGCGAATAACGACGCCGACAAGCTGCTGCTCAAACGCTTTTCGCTTTTCGGTCCGCCCGGAATCATCTTTTTCGACGCGCAGGGGCGCGAGCTCAAGGGTCTGCGCGTGATCGGCTTTCAGACCGCCGACCGCTTCCTGAAGACGCTCGAACTCGCGCAAAGGGGGTCAGAGTAAATGGGGTCAGAGTAAAGTTACTCTGACCCCATTTACTCTGACCCCAATTGCCATGCGCAGGCATGTCCGCGGAATCGATCACGTCGTCGTAGTCACGCGCGATCTTGACCGGGCGCGCGAGACGTATGCGCGGCTTGGCTTCACGCTCACCGCGCGCGGCTATCACACGCTCGGCTCGCAGAATCACTGCGTCATGTTCGGGCGCGACTACATCGAGCTGCTCGCGATTCCGAGGCCGCATCCCGCGATGCAGTACTTCACCGACTTTCTCGCGCGTGGCGAAGGGCTCGCCGCAGTCGCGCTCGGCTGCGACGACGCGGTGGGCGCCCACGCGGAGCTGCGTTCCGCGGGCATCGAGGCCGATCCGCCGCTCGATTTTTCGCGCCCGGTCGAGCTGTCCGACGGCACGCACGATGCGTCGTTTCGCATCGTGCAGCTTCCGATCGCCCAGACGCCCGGCTGCCGCGCATTCCTGTGCCAGCATTTCGCGCCGGAGGTGGTATGGCGCGCCGAGGACCAGCGTCATGCGGTCGGCGCGACCGAAATCGCAGCGCTGGGCGTAATTGCGGACGAGCCCCACGCCGCCGCGGCGAGCTACGCGCAGATCTTCGATACGCGGCCGGAGCCGCTCGAAGAGGGGCTGCTGGTGCAGACCGGAACGGCGCCGGTTGCGCTTGCCTCGCGCTCGAAGCTCGGCCATCGCCTCGAGGGTGTCGGATTGCCGCTCCGCGCGCGGCCGGTGGTGGCGGCGCTCTTCATCCGGGTCGAGAGTCGCGAGCGCGCGGCGCGCGAGCTGCGCCACGGCGGATTTTCGCCGGTCATCCTCAGGGACGGATCGATCGGCGTGAGCGCCGGAGAGGCGTGCGGCGTCGCGCTCGTCTTCGGCTGAATTCAGGCGCGCAGCGCCTTTGCGGCTTCGAGCGCGAAGTACGTCAGGATCCCGTCGGCGCCCGCACGCTTGAACGCGAGCAGCGCTTCCATGATGCAGGACTCCGGCAGCCAGCCGTTGGCGATCGCCCCGCGCAGCATCGAGTATTCGCCGCTCACCTGGTAGACGTAGGTCGGCGCTCTGAATTCGTCCTTCACCCGGCGCACGATATCGAGGTAGGGCATCCCCGGCTTCACCATCACCATGTCGGCGCCCTCGGCAAGATCGAGCCCGACTTCCCACAGCGCCTCGTTCGTATTCGCGGGGTCCATCTGGTAGGTCTTCTTGTCGCCCTTGCCGAGATTTTTCGCCGAGCCCACGGCATCGCGGAACGGGCCGTAGAAGCCCGAAGCGTATTTCGCGGAGTAGGCCATGATCCGGGTGTGGATGAGGCCCTTTTTTTCGAGCGCCTGGCGGATACGGCCGATGCGGCCATCCATCATGTCGGACGGCGCGACGATATCGACGCCGGCTTCGGCCTGGGCAAGCGCCTGCTTTTCCAGAAGATCGAGCGTCACGTCGTTGACGATGTAGCCTTCGCGGTCGATGACGCCGTCCTGCCCGTGCGAGGTGTACGGATCGAGCGCGACGTCGGTCATCACGCCGAGTTCGGGAACGCGCTTCTTGAGCGCCGCCACCGCGCGCGGCACCAGGCCTTTGGGGTTGAGCGCTTCGCGCCCGTCGGGCGTTTTCAGCTTCTGGTCGATCACCGGGAAAAGCGCGAGCGCCGGAATCCGGTACTTGAGGCATTGCTCCGCGAGCGGCAGCAGACGGTCGACCGTCATGCGCTCCACGCCGGGCATAGAGGACACTTTTTCAGCGTGGTTTTTCCCCTCGACGATGAAAACCGGGTAGATCAGGTCGTCGGCGGTGAGGACCGATTCGCGCATCAACCGGCGAGAGAAATCGTTCCTTCGCATGCGCCGCATGCGGACTGAAGGGAAGCTGCCGAGGATGTTCATAAGGTCCTGATTTGTCGAGTGAAGCCCTGGGTGCCCCGGTCTGCCGGAGGGCGCCCCGTCAGATGGGAACTTTTCCCGCGGGCTCGAATCTTACCGTTAGACGATGCAGATCGTCTCCCGCTTCTCCTCCCTGAGCGGGTGCCTTAATACTAATTAAGGCGTTCGCCCCCGGTTGTCTTCCCCTTAGCCGGGGGCCTTTTTATTTCCGGCTTGCGGCCCGCTACGCCGTAGCCAATGCGCGAGCCGCTCGCGCGCTTCGTCCACTCCTGACCCGTCCACAGCCGAGAAAAGCAGCACTTCGTCGTTCCCCGCTGCCAGCGCGGCGCGCGCGGCCTGAAGCGCGCCTCGGCGAGCCGCACGGGGCAGCTTGTCGGCTTTCGCGAGCAGGTAAAGCCTCCCGACCCCGAGCGGTCGCAGCCATTCGACGAGCCGGCGGTCCTGCGGAGTGGGAGCGCGGCGCGCGTCGATCAGCATCACCAGGCCGACGAGCGAGCGCCTGCCGAACAGGTAGCTCGCGACGAGGCGCTCCCAGCCGGCGCGCACGTCCTCGGGAACGCGTGCGTAGCCATATCCCGGCAGGTCCACCAGCATCGCGCTTGCCCCGAGGTCGTAGAAATTGACCGTCTGCGTGCGCCCCGGCG
>CAZXAR010000115.1:0-10578 GCA_964638135.1 uncultured Enterobacteriaceae bacterium
GCGTGGTGTAGTGTGCGTACAGCCCGCCGCCGATCCCGGCGATCGCGCCGCCGACTGTCATCGCGCTCACTTTCACCGCAGTCAGGTTGATGCCGACCGATTGCGCAGCCACTTCGTCCTCGCCGACGGCGCGCAGCACGGCGCCGTAGCGCGAGCGGTCGAACCACCACAATAGCGCCATGATCGCGACCACGAACGCCCAGATGAACAGCATCACCTCGAAAGTGGACCAGCCGTTTTCCGGGAAGAAGCGGATCTGGCGAAAGCCCTCGCCGCCGACCGGCCCGAGCTTGATTTCGCCCTTGGCGATCTGGTAGTCGAAGTTGAAAAAGAACAGGCGCACGCCTTCGCCGAACGCCAGGGTCGCGATCACGAGCATGAGGCCCTTCACGCGCAGCGCCGGGAACCCCACCGCGCACGCAGTGATCGCGCCCGCGAGTGCGCTCACGCCGAGCGCCGGCACCAGGTGCCAGCCCGCGAGCACGGTGAGCATGCCTGCGACATAGGCGCCGATGGCGAAAAATCCGGCCTGCGCGAGCGTCACCTGCCCGGTGAGCAGCACGATGTAGGCCGAAAGCCCGAGCAGCGTGTGAACGCCGACCAGTTGGACCAGGCCGAAATAGAAGTCCACGAATCAGCCCTGCGCGTCCCGGTTCGCCTTAATCGCGTGCTCCTCGGGGCGTGAACAGTCCGCCGGGGCGGAACACGAGGAAGACGAAGAGCAGCAGCATCACGTAGAGATCGCGTTCGGCCACGCCGCGGTACAGCTGCAGCACGTTCTCGAACCCGCCCACCAGCAATCCGGCGATGATCGCGCCGGGAATGCTTCCCAGGCCGCCGATCACCGTGACGATCAGGCCCTTCACGGTGAGCGGCGTGGTGAGCAGCGGCGAGAGCATGCCGACCGATGCGCCGATCAGCGCCCCGGCGATGCCGCCCAGCAGCCCCGCGATGACGAAGGTCATCGCGTTCACGCGCCCGACCCGGATGCCGCAGAGCTGCGCCGCGACCGCCTGCTGCGACACCGCGCGCGTTGCGAGCCCGAGCTTGGTGCGGTACAGGAGCGCGAGCAGGCCGATCATGCAGAGCACGGACACGCCGAACACCAGCAGAAGGTCACCGCGCAGGCTGAACTCGCCGGCGCGCCACATGACGTCGTCGAACAGCGCCGGATAGTTCTGCGGCATGCCGGCCGTGACATGCACGATGATCTCGTCGATGAGCAGCAGCATGCCGACGGTGGACATGAGCGTTGCGAGCGGGCTGGAAAGCGGTATGAAGTGAAAGCAGGTCACGTACACCGCGTACCCGAGGACCCCGCCGGCGGCAAAGGCGCACAGGAACACGACCCACGCGGGGGCGGCCATCACCTTGAGGATCAAGAGTCCTCCGTAGGCGCCGCCGATCGAGGCGGCGGCGTAGGCCATGTTGATCTTGTGCATCACACCGAAGACGAGCGTGAAGCCGATTCCGATCAGCGCATAGGTCGCGCCGAACAGCACGCCGTCCATTACCGCCTGAAGCAAGTCGAGCATGGGCAAAAAAACAGGCGCGGGGAGCGATCCGCCGCGCCTGCAGGGTTTTACACGATTACAGCGGGTTGTGCAGCACGACCCAGTCGTTGCCCTTGGCCTGGACGAACAGATAGGGCTTGTCGGCCTCGCGGTCGTCCGTGCGCTTGGTGTCCCCCAACAGCCCCTTGGTGACCTTGAGCTTCGCCAGCCCTTCGCGGATCTTGCGGCGATCGCCCTGCACGTCCTTGCCGGTGATCTTCTCGGACTCCATCACCTGCTTGAGGATGAACATGTTCTCCCATGCGGCCATCGAGTGCAGGTCGGCGTTGCCCTTGAACTTCGCGGTCTGTTCGGCGGCGTATTTTCCTTCCTTGGAAACCGGCGCGAACGAGGTGGGAATGATCATCCCTTGCGCCTGCTTCGCGCAGCCCTGCAGCGTCTCGAGCGACGAGGAGCTGGTCAGGCCGACGAGGATCTTCGGCTTCACGCCCTGGCGCTGCATCTCCTTCAGCACGCCGCAGGTCGTGAACGGGTGCGCCGCGATCGCCACGATGTCGGCGTTTGCCTTTTTCATCTCGCGCACCTGCGTGGCGAAGTTGGTGTCGTTCAGCAGCCACTTCGATTCGCCCGCGACCGCGAAGCCGTTCGCCTGCGCGCGGTCCTTCATGACGACGTGCCACGAGGCGCGCGAGTGGGCGAAGTCGTCCTCGACGCCGCCGTAGACCGTCTTCAGGCCGGGGTGCTTCTGGTGCAGCCAGTAGAACACCGACGAATACATCGTCATCTCGTTGGGAACGTTGCGGAACGCCCATTCCGAAATGCGCGCCAACCCGACCTTGATCGCCACGTCGGTGAACACCGGGAACTGGAGACCCGAGTCGCCCGAATCAGCGACCTTTTTCTGCAGGATGCCGAACAGCGGCTCGGCGACGTTGGAGCAGGTCGGGCCGATCGCCACCACGGCGTCGGTTCCCGCGATCCGCCGGATCACCGAGATGCCTTCCTCGGCATTGCAGCGGTCGTCGTAGAACTCGACCGCGATCTTCGCCTTGGAGCCATCGGCGAGCTTGACCCCGCCTTGCTTGTTGATGACATCCGCTGCGGCAAGCATCGCCGCCTCGGAATTGATGCCGAACGAGCGCACCACGCCCGACTTGGCGCCGAAGCCGGCGATCTTGATGGTCTTTTCCTGCGCCAGCGCGCCGCCGGCGGCGAACGCGAGCGCAACTGCGAGAGCAAGTTTCTTCACTGGGCCTCCTCCTTCGGGTAGATTGGCGCAGTGTAAAGGGGAGAACGAGCGATGGCAAAGCCAAACAGGAAAAATGTTGCGGTGCGAAAAAAGCCGGGCACCGGGTACAAGACGAAAAAAATGTGGTCGGCGCTGAAGCCATGCGCGGCGAATTACTCGCCCTTGAGCCCGGTCGCTTTCCTGGCGCGCGCCGCAGAGATCTATCCGGGCCGGACCGCCGTGATACACGGTGCTGCACGGTATACGTACGCGAAATTCCACGAGCGGGCGCGGCGCCTCGCCGGAGCGCTGGCGGCCAGGGGCGTGCGGCGCGGCGACGTGGTCTCGGCGATGCTGCCGAACGTCCCGCCGATGCTGGACGCGCACTACGGCGTGCCGGCGCTCGGCGCGGTCCTCAACACGATCAACACGCGCCTCGATGCCGACACCGTCGCCTACATCCTGGAGCACTGCGAAGCGAAGGTCCTGATCACCGACCGCGTCTTTGCGGGCGTCGTCGGCCCGGCGCTCGCGCGCCTGAAGAAGCGGCCGCTGGTGATCGACGTGGACGACCCGCTCTACACCGGTCCGGGCGAGCGGGTCGGCGCGGTGGAATACGAGGCATTCCTGAAATCGGGAGATCCCGAACATGCCCTGTCGCTCCCGGTAAACGAGTCGGATCCGATCGCGCTCAATTACACGAGCGGTACCACGGGCCGGCCGAAGGGCGTCGTCTATCACCATCGCGGCACGTTCCTCGAATCGGTCGGCAACGTCATGGCGTGGTCGATGCCCGCGCATCCGGTCTATCTGTGGACGCTGCCGATGTTCCACTGCAACGGCTGGTGCTTCCCTTGGACCGTAACCGCGATGGCCGGGACGCACGTCTGCCTGAGGGCGGTCGATCCGGCGGCGGTTTTCGCCATGGTCGTCGAGCACGGCGTCACGCACATGTGCGGTGCGCCCACGGTGCTGACCATGCTCACCACGGCACCGGAGGAACAGCGCCGCACATTCCCGCACGTCGTGCATATCCAGACCGGCGGTTCGCCCCCGCCCGCCAAGGTGATCAAGGCGATGGAGGAACTCGGATTCCAGGTGCTGCACATCTACGGCATGACCGAACTGCAAGGCCCGAGCACGTTCTGCGCGTCGCAGGAAGGGTGGGCAAGCCTGCCGCTCGAAGCGCGCGCCAACGAGATGGCGCGCCAGGGCGTGCGCTACCAGGTCGTGGAGGGCCACATCGTCGCCGATTCGAACACCTGCAAGCCGGTGCCGAAGGACGGCAAGACCGTCGGCGAGATCCTGGTGCAGGGAAACACGGTGATGCTCGGCTATCTCAAGGACCCGAAATCGAGCGCGGAAGCGTTCGCCGGCGGCTGGATGCACACCGGCGATCTCGCCGTCTGGCACCCGAGCCATTACGTCGAAATCAAGGACCGCAAGAAGGACATCATCATTTCCGGCGGCGAGAACATTTCCTCGGTCGAGGTGGAAATCGCGCTCTACAAGCACCCGGCGACGCAGCTCGCGGCGGTGGTGGCGCGGCCCGACGAGAAATGGGGCGAGACCCCGTGCGCCTTCGTGCAGCTCAAGCCCGGCGCCGAGGTGAGCGAGGCGGAGATGATCGCGCATTGCCGCGCGAACCTCGCGCGCTTCAAGATCCCGAAAAAGGTCGTGTTCGGCGCGCTGCCGATGACGGCGACCGGAAAGATCCAGAAGTTCGTGCTGCGGGAGCGCGCCCGCGCCCTCTAGCGTCGCATGCGCCTGGTCCTCGTCCAGCATGGCGATGCGCTTCCGGCCGAAGCCGATCCGGAACGCGGGCTCAGCGCCAGGGGACGAACCGACGTCGAGCGACTCGTGCAATTCCTGAAAGGGCGCGTACGGGTGGGCCGCGTCCGGCACAGCGGCAAGACGCGGGCGCGCCAGACCGCCGAACTGCTCGCCGCCGCCCTCGCGACGAACGCTCCGGTCGAGGCGCGCGCGGGAATCGATCCGCTCGATCCGGTCGAGACCTTTGCGGCAGAAGTGCAGGGCTGGGACGAAGACGCGCTGATCGCGGGCCATCAGCCGTTCCTCGGCAAACTGGCCGCGCGCCTGGTGCGCGGCGCCGCGGGGCCGGATGTCGTGCAGTTCGAGCAGGGGGCCGCGCTTTGCCTTGAACGCGCCGCAGACGGATGCTGGACGATTCGATGGATGCTGCGACCGGAGTTGTTCGGTTGAGCGCGATGCGGCTGCTTTTCGTCTGTACGCAGAACCTGCTGCGCAGCCCGACCGCCGAGCGGATCTTCTCCGGCCGCCCGGGGCTCGAGGTCGCCTCCGCGGGCATCGCGCCGGACGCGGTGAAACTTGTGTCCGCCGACGCGATCCAATGGGCCGACACGATCTTTGTCATGGAGGAATGGCACCGCGAACTGTTGCAGCGCCGGTTCCGCCGCCATCTGGGGCAAAAGCAGCTCATCTGCCTCGGCATACCCGACCGGTACGAATACATGGACGCCGAGCTGGTTGAACGGCTCGAGGCGGAAGTGATGCCCCACCTTATGAGGTGACGCTGAAAATCGGATTCACGCTCGAGGACGGATGACCCTTTCGCTTCCCGTGATCGGCTGGCTCTACACGATTCTGTGCGCGGGCGCGCTCGCGCTTGGTTCCTGGCTCGTGGTCGGGATCCATTTCCACGGCGAGGAGGCGCGGCAGCATCTCGCCGGGCGCGTCGTCGACGATGCAATCCTGTTCGGGATCTGGCTGATGGGTCTCGCGGGCGGGATCGGCGTGCTGCTGGAGAAGACGTGGAGCGGCCCGCTGCTCGAGCTGTTCTGCTGGGTGCTGATCGTGCTCGCGTCGCTCACCGCGCTCACCCGTTTCCGCGCCGCCGCGCCGCCGCGCGCGGCGCTCGGCGTCAGCCTGGCGTTGTTCGTTGTCCCGGTCCTCGCCCTGTGCGCGGCGACGATCTACAGCCTGCGCGCCGCGGCGCCGTCATGATCTTCGAGCAGATCGCGACCGGGGGCTGCCAGTCGTATCTCGTCGGCTGCGGCGACACCTGCGCCGCCGCGGTGGTCGACCCCGAACTCACGCAGGTGGACCGTTATCTCGCCCTTGCCGCGCGCCACGGGCTGCGCATCCGCTACCTGATTGACACTCACACCCACGCCGACCACTTTTCGGCGACGCGCGAACTGGGCCGGCGCCTGGAAGCGCCGGTCGTGATGCATCGCCAGAGCCCGGCGCCGTTCGTCGACATGCGGGTGGACGACGGCGAGATGATCATCGTCGGCAAGCTTCGGCTGCGCGTCGTGCACACGCCGGGCCACACCCGCGATTCGATCTGCCTGCTGCTCTCCGACCGGCTGCTCACCGGCGACACGCTGCTGGTCGGCGGGGCGGGGCGCACCGACCTGCCGAGCGGGGATCCGGAGGCGCTGCACGAGAGCCTGTTCAACGGGATCCTGCGCCTGGATCCCAGGCTTCTGGTTTACCCGGCGCACGACTACCATGGCGACGGGCACACTACGCTGGAGCGCGAAATCGCGAGCAACCCGCGGCTGCAGAAACGCGACCGTGCGGCATTCGTCGAAATGATGGCGAGCCTCAACCTTGGCATGCCGACCCACCTGAGCGAAGCGCTGCGCACCAACATGAGCGGCGGCAAGACGGTTGCGCAACTGCTCGCGGAGGCGGCCGCCCGGGTCCCGTTCATGTCGCTGGAAGAACTGAAGTGCCGGATCGAATCCGCCGACGGCGGCCTGCTCGTGCTCGACGTGCGCGAGCGCGAGGCGTATGAGGACGGGCATATACCGGGGGCGAAGCTGCTGCCGCGGGGCCAGCTCGAACTGCGCGTCAACAACGAACTCACCGACCCCACGGCCCGGGTGCTGGTGGTTTGCGATTTCGGCAAGGTGTCGACGCTCGCCACCGCGACGCTGCGCGAAATGGGCTTCAGCCGCGCGATCGCCCTCGATGGCGGGATGAAGGCGTGGACCGAAGCGGGGTACCCGCTGAAGTTCGGACCGAAGCCGTGAGGAGAAAAAGATGTTTCCGCTGATCGAGCTTTCCGGCACGCCCTTCGCGCGCGGACGCACCCACGGCGAGCGGGCGCGAACCCGCGTCGAACGTTCGATCGCCAATTACACGAGTCTCTTCGGTCACTGCGGCATCGGCTGGGCGGAGGCGCAGCGCCTGGGCGCGGCATACCGCGAGCGGATCGGCGACTTCGACGCCGCGCTGCTCGAGGAAATGGCAGGCGTCGCGGCGGGATCCGGGCGCGCGGTGGACGAGATCCTCGCGCTCAATGCGCGCACCGAAATTCTCCCGCCCACGTTCCCCGGCAAACCCTCGGCCGAGTGGCTCGCCACGCGCCTCGGCTGCCCGGCGGATGTGGGCGAGTGCACTGCGATCGCGGTTTCGCCCGGACGAAGCAGGACGGGCGGCGCTCTGCTCGCGCAGAACTGGGATTGGCTCGGCGCGCAGCGCGAAGCGCTCGTGCTGCTGCGCATTCGCGAACCGGACGGCTCGTCGTGCCTGACCCTTACCGAGGCAGGGATGCTCGCCAAGATCGGCTTCAACGAGCACGGCCTGGGCATGTGCCTGAACATCCTGCGCTCCGAGGACGACGGCGCGCAGCCCGGCGTACCGGTCCACGTGCTGCTGCGCGCGCTGCTCAAGCGCGCCTCGGTGGCAAGTGCGATCGAATTCGCCTCGCGCGTGCACGTCGGCGCATCCTCAAACGTGTTGTGCGCCGACCGCGAAGGGGACGCGGCCTCGCTCGAGCTCGCCCCCGGCGGGATGCAGGTCGTGCGCGACGGGGATGGGACGCTCTGCCATACCAACCACTTCCTTTCGCCCGGCGCGAGGGGCGGCGAAGTTGCACCGCCGGCGAGCCTGTCTTCGGTGCCGCGCCTGGAATGCGCGCTGCGCCACGCCGCGGCGCATGCAAAGCTCGGCACCGCGGAGTTGCAGGCCCTGCTGCGCGACGAGAGCGACGGCTATCTCTCGGTGTGCCGCCGGCCCGATCCGTCTCTCCCGGAGGAGGCGCGCATCGAATCGGTCGCCTCGGTGATCATGGAGCTTGGATGCGCGGTGATGCACGTCGCGCCCGATGTGCCGTCGCGGAGCGCGTACGTGCCTGTTTCGCTGGTCGCGGCGCGGGCGGCCGCTTAGATCTTTACCGCGTCCCAGACAAGCTTCAGTCCGGTCAGGAGCAGGAACGTATATACCAGGCGGTAGAACAGCGTTTCGTTGACGCGCCGATGCAGCCATACGCCGAGCGCGACCCCGGCAAGCCCGACGGGCATCAGCGCGGCGGAGGTCGCGAAGTTCTGGGCGCTGAAAAGTCCGAGCCACCAGTAGGGCAGCACTTTGGACCAGTTGAGCACGGCGAAGAGCATGACCACCGTGCCGACCAGCAGCGTCGGCGGCAGGCGCAGCGGCAGCAGGTACACGCTGAGCGGCGGACCACCGGCGTGCGCGACGAAGCTCGTCAGGCCCGAGAGCGTCGCCCAGAACGCGCCCTTCGCGACCGAGGGCGGCGCGGGCGCCGAGGAAGCGCCTTGGCGCAGCACGCGATAGAGGACGAACGCGATGGCGATCGCACCGAGCAGCAGCTTGATCGCGTCGGCCGAGAGCAGGCGGAAGGTTGCCGTACCGATCAGCGTGCCGAGCAGCCCCGCGGGCAGCAGCACCTTCATGAGCTTGCGGTCCCAGGTCCCGCGGTAGGCGATCACGGCACCGACGTCCATCACGAGCAGGATCGGCAGCAGGATCGCCGCCGCCTGCACCGGCGACACCGCGAGCGCCATGAGCGGCACCGTGACGATGCCGAAGCCGCCGGCAAAGCCGCCCTTGGAAATCCCGAACAGCAGCACACCGG
This sequence comes from uncultured Enterobacteriaceae bacterium, assembly GCA_964638135.1. Taxonomy (GTDB): domain Bacteria; phylum Pseudomonadota; class Gammaproteobacteria; order Burkholderiales; family SG8-39; genus 2-02-FULL-66-14. The sequence continues at coordinate 8,612 of CAZXAR010000115.1, forward strand.
GGACGGCGGCGAGCCAGAAGCGCGGATCGTCGATCAAGCGGCGCAGCGCTTGGCGTTTCTTGCCGCCTCGGTCGCCTGCGGATCGACGCTGCCGTCGTCGCGCAAACACACCCCGAACAGGCGCTCGGCCAGGTCCTTCGTGTAATAGCCGCGCGCGACGTCGCGCGCCACCTTGGCCGGATCGCGCTTGAACGGATCGCCGTAGCCGCCACCGCCGGGCGTCGAGACGCGGACCACGTCGCCCGGCCGCATGCGGATATCCTGGTCCTTGGACAGATGCGGCGGGCGGTAGGCCCCGCCGTCGCGCTCGATCGCGACCTTGTTCACACCGCCATTCGTTCCGCCGAGCGCGCCGAGCGGGCCGGTACGCCCGTGATCCATCACCATCGAGGCGCGCGCTTCGCCGCGGCGCACGCGGATCGCGTAGTTGACGCCGAACCCGCCGCGCGCCTCGCCCGCGCCGCCGGATCCTTCGTGGATCGCGAATTCCTCGAACAGCACCGGGTAGTACTGCTCCATCACCTCGACCGGGGGCATTTTCGAGATGCCGATCGTCGAGCAGCCGTTGGAGATGCCGTCCGAGAGCGGGCTTCCCCCGTATCCGCCTCCGGTGAAGAGGTACAGGACATAGGGGCGGCCGCGCTTCGGGTCGTGCCCGCCGATCGCGAGGTTGCCCGAGGTGCCGGCGGGCGCGGCGAAAAGTTCGTCCGGAATCGCCTTGGTAAGCGCATTGAACACCGCTTCCGCAATCCGCTGGCTCACCTCCGCCGCGCAGCCCGACACCGGGCGCGGGTATTTCGCGTACAGGAACGTGCCTTCGGGCTCGATCACCTTGAGCGGCTCGTAGGTGCCGGCGTTGATCGGCACGTCCGGAAAGACGTGCTTCACCGCGAGGTAGACCGAGGAGAAGGTCGTCGCGATCACCGAGTTCATCGGCCCGCGGCAGGGAGGGGAGGAGCCCGAAAAATCGAATACCAGGTCGTCGCCCGCCGTCTTCGTCACCTTGAGGCGGATGTGCAGCGGCTCATCGACCACGCCGTCCGAATCGACGATCGAGTGGCCCTCGTAGCTTCCTTCGGGAATCTTCGCGATCTTGGCGCGCATCTGCTGCGCGGCGCGCTGCCTCAGTTCCGCGATCGCCGCCTCCACGGTTTGCGCGCCATAGCGGTCGAGGAGCGCGGTAAGGCGTTTCTCGCCGATCGCGAGCGCGGCGCCCTGCGCCTTGATGTCGCCGATCCGCTGGTCGGCGATGCGGATGTTGGAAAGGATGATGGCGAGGATCTCTTCGTCCATCACGCCCTTCTTGTAGAGCTTCACCGGCGGCAGGCGCAGGCCTTCCTGCTCCACTTCGGTCGCGTTGGCCGAGAACCCGCCCGGCACGACCCCGCCGACATCCGGCCAGTGGCCGGTGTTGGCGAGCCAGCACCAGAGCCCGCCGCGGTAGAAGAACGGCTTCACGAACCGCACGTCCATCAGGTGCGTGCCGCCGAGGTACGGGTCGTTCACGATGAACACGTCGCCCGGCTCGAGCGACCAGCCCTTCGCGCGCACCTGCTCGATCACGATGCGCGTGGAAAACTGCATCGTGCCGACAAACACCGGAAGCCCCAGCTCGCCCTGCGCGATGAGCGAACCGTCCGCGCGCGAATAGATCCCGTCCGAGCGGTCCATGCCTTCCGAGATCACCGGGCTGAAGGCGGCGCGGCAGAAGGCGAGGTCCATCTCGTTGCAGACCTGCTGCAGGCCGTTCTGGATCACCGCCAGGGTGATGGGATCGAGAGTCGCGATCATGAAGTCGATTCTACGCAGTGGCCCCAGGATGAGGTAAGCCATTCAGGCCGGCGTGTAGCTCCGGTAAACGCGCAGGATCCGGCCGCAGCTTACCCGGACTGGTGCTTGACGCCCCCTACCTCATGGGGCTAGGGTTCCCCCGTCTGGATCATGCCTAGTCTTCTTGTGGAGGAGGA
>CAZXAR010000116.1:0-10531 GCA_964638135.1 uncultured Enterobacteriaceae bacterium
CGCTCGAGCGTGAACGGCTGGAAGCTCGCCGGATTGCCGTGGGTGCAGGGCTAGCGACTAAGGCGACCAGTCCACCCAGCCGTAGTACGCGGTCAGAAGCACCACCAGCCCGAACGCGATGCGGTACCAGGCGAAGGGTTTGAAATCATGCGTCGCGACGTAGCGGATCAGCCAGCGCACGCACAGCAGCGCGGCGACGAAGGACACGCCCAGCCCGACCGAGAACGGCGCCAGGTCGGCGCTCGAGAACAGCGCGCGATTGCGGTAACCGTCGTAGGCGCCGGCCGCGACCAGCGTCGGCACCGCGAGAAAGAACGAGAACTCGGTCGCCGCACGGCGCGACAGGCCGAACAGCATGCCGCCGATGATCGTCGCGCCGGAACGCGAAGTGCCGGGAATGAGCGCAAATGCCTGCGCGACGCCCACCTTGAGCGCATCGAGCCAGGTCATCTCGGCGACGCTGTCCACCCGCCAATTCCGCTCCCTGCCCTCGACCCAGAGAATGATGAGCCCCCCGGCGACGAAGGCGAGGGCCACCGGCACCGCCTGGAACAGATACTCCTTGATCGCCGAGCCGAACGCGAGCCCCAGCAGCGCCGCCGGCATGAAGGCGATCGCCAGGTTGATCCAGAGCCTGGGATCGACCCTGAAAAAGCGCCCGCGGTATTCCCATACGATCGCGAGCATCGCCCCGGACTGAATCACGATCTCGAACACCTTGGCGCGCGCGTCATTGAGTCCGAGCAGCTCGCCCGCGAGGATCAGGTGGCCGGTGCTGGAAACCGGAAGAAACTCGGTGAGGCCCTCGACAACGCCGAGGATCAGCGCGTGCAGCAGCGTCGCGTCGGACATATCAAGATCGGGATCGGCGCCCGATTCTCACCGATTCGCGAGAAATTCGCGGACCGACGACCAGAACGCGGGGTGTGCGTCCGTGCTGTTGTGCCCCGCCTCCGCAAGAACGATCTTCCGCTTGGCTCCGCCCCAAGCGTCGAACAGCCGCTCGCTGTGCACCGGCGGGATCACTTCGTCGCGTTCCGCGATGAGACAGAGCAGCGGCTGCTTGAGTGCCGGTGCGAGCGCGATCGAGTCGAAGCGGTGCTTGAGCATCCAATCCACGGGCAGGTACCAGTAGTAGCGCTTCGCGACCGCCGCGAGGCTGTCGAACGGTGAAACGAGAATCACGGCACGCACCGGCCGCTGCGCGGCAAGCGGCACCGCAATTCCGCTCCCCAAGCTGCGGCCGAATGCCACGATTCGGCCTGCCTCCACGCCGGGAAGTTTCGCCGCGTGATCGTAGAGGGTCAGCGCGTCGGCGACGAGCGTGCGCTCCGCAGGCGAGCCTTCGCTTGCGCCGTAGCCGCGATAGTTGACGATGAGCCACGCGACTCCGGGCGTCTCGCCGCGGGCCGGATCGCCGACCGCCTCGAGCAGGTACGAGGCTTCCTCGGCGTTGCCGCCGAAGTACAGTACGAGCGGCGCGCGCTCGACTCCATGCGGCCTCACCAACCAGCCATGGAGTTTCGTGCCGTCGGCGGAGGCGAGCGTGACTTCCGTCGCCGCCGGAAAGCGCCGTGCGATTTCCGCGCGCCGCGTGTCCGGGAGCGGCTGCCGGTAGAAGATGAGGCTGTCCTGCGCGAGGTAGACCACGAGCGGCAGACCGACCGCGACCGCCGCCGCGATCTTGAGTAGGGAGACGAAAAGACTTTCCACGGAGCCAATACTCGGCTATTCACGATCGTCGTGCAGAAGACGTTTCTTCGCTGCCTCGAGGATTCTTTCGGCAGATGCAATCAAGGCAGCGATCTCCCGCTTGCCGGGCACGACGTGGCCCGTCTTCCGGTACGTCGTTTCGGCCCTTTCCCGGTTTGCCTGGATGAGGATCGGCATGACGGCCTTTTCGACGCCGAGCGTCCACGCGAGCGCCTGGATCGATTGCGCCCGCGACCCGGCCTTTTGCGACGGACGCAGATTCATGGCTCTCAGTCCGGCAGTCGCGATCTGGAAAACCGCTTCGTAAGCGTTGAGGTACCGGACGCGCGCGTCGAAGCGATCATTCCTGGCTACCTGCAGGAATCCTTCGGCGAGCGACAAACACCCGTCTAGCTCCTCCCGCGAGTGAGGTTCATCGTGCAAATAACCGAGGTCCACAAGGTTCTTTGCTTGAGCGGGACGCTTCACGGTCTTGCTTTGGAAGTTCTTGTCTTTCGGGACTGCGCTTTCGGCTCGAAAACCCAGAGCTTGGACCCTGCATCGACTGCGCGGACAAAATGATCTTCTCTGACGAGCCTTCGGTATTCATCCGGTTCGTATAAGCGGACGCTGATGTGCCGACCCAATGTTTTCTCAAGCGGCTGGAGCACAGCCAGCAATTCACCGTAGTCGCAAGTACCCACTACCAGCACATCGACGTCGCTGTCGGCACCCTCGGAATTCGTCGCCATGGACCCGAAGACGTAGGCCTGTTCGATCTCTGCTTCGAGAGGCAGGAGCGCATCGCGCACGGCGGCCGGGGCACCCAGAAGTTTCCTGGCAACGGAGCAAAGGTCTTCGTAGACGGGATGATCCGGATTGGGGACGAACAAGCGAGGCCCGCCGATCCGCTTCTCCTTCAACAGCCCGGCGGAGATGAATTGCCTCAATTCGCGGTGAATCGCGCCCGCGCCACCCGCCGTGCGCCGAAGAAGCTCCGCGTAAGACAGCCCCTGCGGCGCCGCGCCGGAAAATAGCGCCCCGAGCAACCGCTGCTGGGTCTTCGAGAACAGCACATCGCGCGCGGAAAGGACTTGGCGCATAGCCCGACTGTACCATAATGGGTTGTTTCTGTCCTATTGTGATACATACTCCTCCAGTGCCCAGTTTTTCTGACAGGTAGCCCTCCGCTGCGGTTACTGCGCCGTCCAGCCGCCATCCACCGCGAGCGCCTGGCCGCGGATCTGCGCCGCGCTGTCGCTGCAGAGGAACAGGGCCAGATCGCCGATCTGCGCCGGCGTCACGAATTCCCTCGACGGCTGCTTCTCCGAGACGAGGTCGAGCTTCGCCTGCTCGTAGCTTCGCTGCTCGGCATCGGCCCGCGCGCGGATCTGCCGCTCCACGAGCGGCGTGAGCACCCAGCCCGGGCAGATGGCGTTGCAGGTGACGCCGCTCTGTGCCGTCTCGAGCGCGACCACCTTGGTCAATCCGACCAGGCCGTGCTTGGCCGCGATGTAGGCGGCCTTGTGCACCGAGGCGACCAGGCCATGCACCGATGCGATGTTGAGGATCCGTCCCCAATTGCGGGCGAGCATGCCGGGCAGCGCGGACCGCGTGGCGTAGAAGGCCGCCGAAAGGTTGATCGCGATCACGTGTTCCCACTGTTCGGCGGGAAAGTCCTGCACCGGCGCGACGTGCTGGATGCCGGCGTTGTTCACCAGGATGTCCAGGGCGCCGAACTCGCGCACTGCGGCGGCCACCAGTTCGGCGACCTCGGCCGGTCTGCTCATGTCCGCGCCGTGGTAGCCCACCCCCGCTCCCCGCCCGGCAAGCTCGCGCCGGATGCGCTCGATCTCCTCGGCGGCGCCGAAGCCGTTCAGCATCACGTTGGCGCCGGCGTCTGCAAGGCGCGTGGCGATGCCCAGACCGATCCCGCTCGTCGAGCCGGTCACCACCGCCGACCTGCCCCGGAGCGTCGCCACGCGCTCAGGTCCTTCGGTACAGCTCGCCGCCCTTGCGCACGAATTCGACCGCTTTTTCCTGCATCCCCTGCTCGAGCGCAGCCTCGGGGCTGACGCCAAGGCGCGCCGCATACTCGCGCACGTCCTGCGTGATCTTCATCGAGCAGAAATGCGGCCCGCACATCGAGCAGAAATGCGCCAGCTTCGCGCCCTCCTGAGGCAGCGTTTCATCGTGGAATTCGCGCGCCGTGTCCGGGTCGAGCCCGAGATTGAACTGGTCCGCCCAGCGGAAGTCGAAGCGCGCCTGCGACAGCGCGTTGTCGCGGATCTGCGCTCCCGGGTGCCCCTTCGCGAGATCGGCGGCGTGCGCCGCGATCTTGTAGGCGATGATGCCGTCCTTGACGTCCTTCTTGTTGGGCAGCCCGAGGTGCTCCTTCGGCGTCACGTAGCACAGCATCGCGGTGCCGAACCAACCGATCAGGGCGGCGCCGATCGCGCTCGTGATGTGGTCGTAGCCCGGCGCGATGTCCGTGGCGAGCGGGCCCAGCGTGTAGAACGGCGCCTCGTCGCAGTACTTGAGCTGCAGCTCCATGTTCTCCCGGATGAGCTGCATCGGCACGTGCCCGGGGCCCTCGATCATCACCTGGCAGTCGTGCTGCCATGCGATGCGGGTGAGTTCGCCCAGCGTCCTCAGCTCGGCGAGCTGCGCTTCGTCGTTCGCGTCGTAGATCGAACCCGGCCGCAGCCCGTCTCCCAGGCTGAACGAGACGTCGTACGCCCGCATGAGCTCGCAGATGTCCTCGAAACGGGTGTAGAGAAAACTCTCCTTGTGATGCGCAAGGCACCACTTCGCCAGGATCGAGCCGCCGCGCGAGACGATTCCGGTCATGCGCCGCGCGGTGAGCGGGATGAACGGCAGGCGCACGCCGGCGTGAATCGTGAAGTAATCCACGCCCTGCTCGGCCTGCTCGATCAGCGTGTCGCGGAAGATCTCCCAGGTGAGTGCCGCCGCATCGCCGTCAACCTTTTCCAGCGCCTGATAGATCGGCACCGTCCCGATCGGGACCGGCGCATTGCGGATGATCCACTCGCGGGTCTCGTGGATGTGCTTGCCGGTCGAGAGATCCATCACCGTATCGGCGCCCCAGCGGATCGCCCAGGTCATCTTCTCGACCTCCTCGCCGATCGAGGAGGTCACCGCGGAGTTGCCGATGTTGGCGTTCACCTTGACCAGGAAATTCCTGCCGATCACCATCGGCTCGGCCTCCGGGTGATTGATGTTCGCGGGAATGATGGCGCGCCCGCGCGCCACCTCGTCGCGCACGAATTCCGGGGTGATCACCTTGGGCAGCAGCGCGCCGAATCCCTCGCCCGCGTGCTGCGTGAGGATCGATTCGGCGAGCCCGGCGCGGTTCTGGTTCTCGCGCAGCGCGACGAATTCCATTTCGGGGGTCACGATGCCGCGCCGGGCGTAGTGCATCTGCGTGACGCACGCGCCGGGGCGCGCGCGCCGGGGCGAGCGCCGCAGGTCGAAGCGCAGTTCCGCGAGCTTCGGATCCGTCAGGCGGTCGCGCCCGTACGCCGAGCTGGGCCCGGCGAGCACCTCGGTGTCGGCGCGTTCGGCGATCCAGCCCTCGCGCAGCGCCGGCAGCCCGGCACGGACATCGATCCGCACCCGCGGATCGGTATACGGTCCGGAGGTGTCGTACACCGTGATCGGCGGCTGGCCGCCGCTTTGCGAGATCTCGCGCATCGGCACGCGCAGGTCCGGACGCGAGCCTTCGCGGTACACCTTGCGCGAGCCGGGCAGCGGCTCGATTGCGGCCGCATCGACGTGCGCGGTCGCGGCAAGAAACTTCGGATTGGCGTTCATGGCGCTCCTTTGCAGCCGCAGGCTCGGAGGCACCGGAAGCGCGATCGACGCGTCCCTCCGGCGGCATTACCCGCATCAGGTTCCTAGGGTATCTCTCACCAGGCGTTTGAAACAACGCCAGGACCCCTGCGTACGCCTGCAACGCTACTGCAAAGCAGCGCAACTGACAAGATTTCGCCGTTGCGCCCTGCTAGCATTGCGTCGCACAAGGCGGATGCCATGCTCGCCCGAGTACTCGTCCTCGCCGCCGCGCTTGCCGCGCCGCAGGCAATCGCGCAGACCCCGCCGCGACCGCTTGCGCGGCCGCTCGCCGAAATTGCGCTCCATCCCGAGCGCGACGCCTCGGCGCAGGCGGCTGCGCGCAACGAATCGCGCATTGCCGCCGAAATCAGCGGCCGCATCATGGAGATGCCGGTCGAGGTCGCGCAGACCGTCGCCCGCGGCACGGTGCTCGCCCGCCTGGACTGCCGCGATCACGAACTGGCGCGGGCGCGCGCCAGCGCGGCGCATGAGGCCGCGCGCTCGCGCCTCGAGCTTGCCGAGCAGCAGCTGCGGCGCGCCCGCGAGCTCGGTGCCAAGGGGTTCTTTTCCAAGGAAGCAGTCGATACGCGCGAGACCGAGCTCGAGGTCATGCGCGCCGACGCCGCCCAGGCGCAGGCCCAGTTCGCGAGCGCCGAGCGCGCGGTCGAGAAGTGCGTGGTGCGGGCGCCGTTCCGTGCCATCGTGCGCCAGCGCCTCGGACAGGTCGGCGAACTTGCGGTGCCGGGCACGCCTCTGGTGGCGCTCGCCGACGCCGAGCGCATCGAGATTGCGGCGCAGGTCCAGCTTGCCGATCGCGACTCGCTGGCAGGGGCAACGGAAGTCCGTTTCGTGGGCGACGGCGGCACCCGCAAGCTCAAACTGCTGCGGCTCTCGCCGGCCATCGATCCGCAGGCGCGCACCGTGGAGGCGCGCCTCGAGTTCGCGCGGGATCCGGCGCCGCCGGGCGCCTCTGGGCGAATCGTCTGGCGCGATCCGCGCAGGCACGTTCCGGCCGAATTCGTCGTGCGCCGCGGCGGGCGCCTCGGGGTATTCACCGAGGAGTCTGGCGTGGCGCGCTTTCGCGCCTTGCCGCAGGCGCAGGAAGGCCGACCGGCACTGACCGAACTGCCGGCGGCGACGCGCATCGTGGTCGCCGGGCACCTCGCGCTGCAAGACGGCCAGCGCCTCGCAGGGCCGGGAAACTAGACCTCCGTCCCGATGAAGTTCGTCGAGCTGCTGCTGCGCAACCACCCGTTTGCCAACATCACCTTCGGCGTGGTGCTGCTGATGGGCGCGATCGGCTACCTGCAGATGCCGCGCGAACAGGATCCCGAAATCAATTTCAACTGGGTGAACATCACCACGGTGCTCCCCGGGGCGTCGGCCGAGGACGTCGAGAAGCGCGTCACGCAGCCGCTGGAGGACGCGATCCGGCAAGTCGCCGACATCCGATTCGTCGTCTCGAGCAGCCGCGAAACCGTCTCCTCGATCCTGGTGCGTTTCCGCGACATCCCGGAGCGCGTGTTCGACAAGCGTGTCAACGACCTGCGGCGCGAAGTGCAGAACAAGGCGCAGACCGAGCTGCCGCCCGAGGTGCGCAACGACCCGCGCGTGCTGGAAATCACCACCTCCAACGGCTTTCCCACGGCTCAGGTGCTGCTGAGCGGCAGGGCCGATGACGAGGCGCTGCGCCGCACGGCGTACGCCATCCGGGCCGACCTCGAGCGGCTGCCCGGCGTGGACCAGGTGTTTGCGCTCGGTCTGCGCGACCCGGAGCTGCTGGTGGAGTTCGACCCGCGCCGGCTGGCGGCGCGCGGCCTCAACGCCGCCGACCTGGCGGACGCCGTGGGAGCCTGGTTTCGCGACACCTTCGCCGGCAAGACGGTGGCGGGTGGCGACGCGTGGCTCGTGCGCCTGGTCGGCCAGGACGCCGATCCGGACTACCTCGCGCAGCTGACCGTGGCGGTTCCGGGCACCGAGCAGCGCGTGCCGCTCGATGCCGTCGCTACCGCATCGCGCGCCCGCGCCACGCCGCGCAACCTCGCCTCCACGGAGGGACGGCCGGCGGTCCTGTTCTCCATCACCAAGAAGAGCTACACCAACACGCTCGAGCTCGTTGAGCGCATCAACGGCTACCTCGCGGAAAAAAACCCGCTCGTGGCGCGAAGCGGTCTGCGGCTCTCGCTCACCGACGACCAGACGGTCCCGACGCGCGACGCGATCCGCGTCATGCAGTCGAACGCCGCGCTCGGCCTTGCGCTCGTCCTGGCAACCTGCTGGATCTTCCTCGGCACGCGGGTGTCGGTGCTGATCGCCCTCGGCATTCCGTTTTCGCTCGCCGGCGCCCTCGCGGTTCTGCACGCGGTCGGTTTCACCCTCAACATCTCGGTGCTCCTCGGCGTGGTGATCGTGCTCGGCATGATCGTGGACGACGCCGTGGTCGTGGTCGAGGCGCTTTACTTCCGCGTGCAGCGCGGCGAGCAGGTCCTGAGCGCCGCGCTCGAGGCGCTGCGCGAAACGTTCGCGCCGGTCACCTCCTCGGTGGCAACCACGATCGCGGCATTCCTGCCGCTGATGCTGCTGCCGGGAATCGTCGGCAAGTTCATGTTCGTGATCCCGTTCGTGGTCACGCTCACGCTCGCGATCAGCCTCGTCGAGGCCTACTGGATGCTGCCGACGCATGTGGTGGCGCTGAAGCTGGACCTGTCGAAGCCCACGCGCACGCAGCGCCTGCGCCACCGCTTCACGCACTTGCTGCGCGTCCGGTACGCGCGGGCGCTGCTCTACGTGATGCGGCGCCCGAGGCGCTTCACCGCCCTGATCGTGCTCGCGATCGCTGCGGCCGGCGCGGCCGTCGCCGGCGGCCTGGTCCGGCTCGAGTTCTTCGCGTTCGATCCGATCCGCATCTTCTACGTCAATGTCGACATGCCGGCCGGCGCGCCGATCGAGGCAACGCGCGAGCGCGCCGAGGCACTGGAGCGCGAGATCCGCGGGCGCCTGCGCGATGGCGAGGCGCGCGCGCTCACTTCGATCGCGGGCGTGAAATTCACCGACACCGAGCCGCTGCACGGCGACGCGTACGGCCAGGTGATCGTGTCGCTCGCGCCGCGCGCCGACGGCTCGCGCGATGTGGGCGAGATCGTGGCGGCGATGCGCGGCGAACTCGAGGCGTTCCCCGGACCGGGCAAGGTGAGCTTTACCATGCTCTCCGGCGGACCGCCTCTCACCAAGCCGATCCGGGTGCGGGTGCGCAACGACGACTACACCGAGCTGCGCGCGGCGACCGACGCGCTGCTCGCCATCGTGCAAGCGACGGCCGGCACCAAGGATGTCACCGACGATGACACCGCCGGCCGCCCCGAACTGGTCCTGACACTCGACCGGGAGGCCGTGCGCGCCGCCGGCGTCCACCCGGCGCTCGCGGCCCGCCTTACGCGCCTGCACGTGGACGGCGAAATCGTCACCCAGATGCGCGATCAGGGCGAGAAGGTCGAGGTGCGGGTGCGCGGCGCGCCGCGCGAGGCGGCGGATATCACGCGGGTTCTCGACGATCCGGTCGCGCTGCGCGGTGCGCCCTTGACTGCGGCGGATGCACCCCGCACGACCACGCTCGGCGCGCTGGTCAAGGCGGAGACGCGCACCGGCAAGGGCGTGATCAAGCACTACAACCTGCGCCGCTCGATCACGGTCGAGGCCGATATCGATCGCAGCAGGACGGATACCGTGGCGGTCAACAGCGCGATTCGAAGCGCCTGGGACAAGGCGCCCGTCCGCCATCCTTCGACCACGCTCGATTTTTCCGGCGAACTCGACGACATCCAGGAAAGCCTGGACGCGATGGCGGTGCTGTTCCTGCTCGGCGTGGGCCTGATCTACCTGATTCTCGCGGCGCAGTTCCGCAGCTACTGGCAGCCGGCGATGATCCTGGTCACCGTGCCGCTCGCCTTCACGGGCGTGGTGTTCGGGCTGCTCGTGTCGGGAAATCCGCTCTCGCTTTTCACGCTCTACGGGGTGATCGCGCTGACCGGGATCGCGGTCAATTCGGCCATCGTGCTGATCGACGCCGCCAACCGCCGCCGTCGCCAGCGCATGAGCGTGCTGCACGCCGCGGTGTACGCGGCGCGCCGGCGCGTGGTGCCGATCATCATTACCAGCACGACGACGATCGCGGGCCTGTTCTCGCTCGCCACCGGGCTGGGCGGACACTCGCTTCTCTGGGGTCCGGTCGCCGCCTCCATCGTCTGGGGCATCGGTTTTTCGACGCTGCTCACGCTGTTCGCCATGCCGCTGTTCTACTGGGCGCTGATGCCCGAGCACCGTTCGCGCGCCCCAAAGCCCCGTATAATCCGTGTCCCACGGCAGTAGTTCCGGCAATGAATCTCGAACAAGCCCGCCACAACATGGTCGAGCAGCAGATCCGGCCCTGGGAGGTGCTCGACCAGGATGTCCTGGATCTCCTGTATGCGGTCCCGCGCGAGGAGTTCGTTCCGGCGGCGTGCCGCAATCTCGCGTTTACCGACATGGAAATCCCGCTCGGCGAGGGCGAACGCATGTGGGCGCCGAAGGTCGAGGCGCGCGTGCTGCAGGAGCTGGCGGTGCAGCGCACCGAGCGCGTGCTCGAGGTCGGCACCGGCAGCGGGTACTTTGCCGCGCTGCTTGCGCACCGCGCCGCGCACGTCTATTCGGTCGAGATTCGGCCGGCGCTCGCCGCGTTCGGGCGCGCCAACCTCGCGCGTCACGGCAAGGAGAACGTCACCCTGGAAACCGGCGACGGCGCGCAAGGGTTTCCGAAGTGGGCCCCGTACGACGTGATCGTGCTGACCGGCTCGACGCCCGTGCTGCCGCAGGCGCTTCTGGACAGCCTCGCTCCGGGCGGCAGGCTGTTCGCCGTGGTGGGGGATCCTCCCGTGATGACCGCGAAGATCTTCCTTTGCGCCGCGCCGGGAGCGTACCGCGCGATGGAACTGTTCGAGACCGTGCTCGC
>CAZXAR010000117.1:0-10395 GCA_964638135.1 uncultured Enterobacteriaceae bacterium
AGCAAAGAGTGCTACGCCAGCGCTGAGTGGCGCGGTTCGTCCGCCGCGGCGGACGCCGGCGCCGGCGCTTCGGCCAGCGCGAGCCAGGTCGAGACCACGGTATCGGGATTGAGCGAAAGGCTCTCGATGCCGTGCTCCATGAGCCAGCGGGCGAGGTCCGGATAGTCCGAGGGGCCCTGGCCGCAGATGCCGACGTATTTTCCGAGCTTGCGGCAGGCGCGGATCGCCATTTCGAGCATCGCCTTCACCGCCGCATCGCGCTCGTCGAACGAGGCGGCGACAAGGGCCGAATCGCGGTCGAGGCCGAGCGTGAGCTGGGTGAGATCGTTCGAACCGATCGAAAAGCCGTCGAAATGCTCGAGAAACGCCTCCGCAAGCACCGCGTTCGAGGGCACTTCGCACATCATCACGAGGCGCAGGCCGTTTTCGCCGCGCCGCAGGCCGTGCTCGGCGAGCAGGCCGATCACGTTCTTGGCTTCCTCGACCGTGCGCACGAACGGCACCATGATCTCGACGTTGGTGAGGCCCAGTTCCTCGCGCACCTTGCGCAGCGCCTGGCACTCGAGCTCGAAGCAGGCGCGGAACTCGGGCGCCACGTAGCGCGCGGCGCCGCGAAAGCCGAGCATCGGATTTTCCTCCTCGGGCTCGTAGCGCTCGCCGCCCAGGAGCTTGCGGTACTCGTTCGACTTGAAGTCGGAAAGCCGCACGATCACCGGCTTGGGCCAGAAGGCGGCGGCGATCGTGGCGACGCCCTCGACGAGCTTGTCGCGAAAGAAGCTGCGCGGATCCGCGTAGCCGCGCGCCGCGCGCTCCACTGCGGCTTTCAGCTCCGCGGGAAGCGACGCGTGCTCGACGCACGCCTTCGGATGCACGCCGATCTCGTTGTTGATGATGAATTCCAGGCGCGCAAGACCTACGCCCGCATTGGGCAGCTGGGCGAAGTTGAACGCAAGCTGCGGATTGCCGACGTTCATCGCGATCTTGAGCGGGATCGGCGGCAGCTCGCCAAGTTCGGTGGTGCTGACTTCGAACGCCAGTTTCCCCTCGTACACCTTTCCGGTGTCGCCCTCGGCGCAGGATACCGTGACCGGCTTGCCGTCGGTCAGCCGCCGGGTCGCGTCGCCGCATCCCACCACCGCCGGAATGCCGAGTTCGCGCGCGATGATCGCGGCGTGGCAGGTGCGTCCGCCGCGGTTGGTGACGATCGCGGCGGCAACCTTCATCACCGGCTCCCAGTTCGGATCGGTCATGTCGGTGACCAGCACGTCGCCTTTTTTCACGCTCGACATGCGCGAGGCATCCGTCACGATGCGGACCGGCCCGGTACCGATCTTGTGACCGATCGCGCGCCCGGTGGCGAGCACCTTGCCCCGGTCCTTGAGGCGGAAGCGCTCCTCGGTTTCGGTGCGTTGCCGCGATTTCACCGTCTCGGGCCGCGCCTGCAGGATGTAGAGCCTGCCATCGGCGCCGTCCTTCGCCCACTCGATGTCCATCGGGCGGCCGTAATGCCGCTCGATCGTGCAGGCATGGCGCGCCAGCTCGAGGACGTCCGCATCGCTCAGCGAAAAGCGGTCGCGCTCGGAAGCGGGCGTGTCTACCGTGCGCGTCGATTGCCCCGCCGCAGCGGTGTCCGCGAACACCATCTTGTGCAGTTTGGAGCCCAGGCTGCGTCGAATGATCGCGGGACGTCCGGCACCGAGCATCGGCTTGTGCACGTAGAACTCGTCCGGATTGACCGCACCCTGCACTACCGTCTCGCCGAGGCCCCAGGACGAGGTAATGAAGACGACGTCCCGGAAGCCCGATTCGGTGTCCAGCGTGAACATCACACCGGAAGCGCCGAGGTCGCTTCGCACCATCCGTTGCACGGCGGCCGAAAGCGCCACCGATTCGTGCTCGAAGCCGCGGTGCACACGGTAGGAAATCGCACGGTCGCTGTAGAGCGAGGCGAAGACGTGGCGAACCGCATCGAGGACCTCGCCCCCGCCATGAATGTTCAGGAACGTCTCCTGCTGCCCGGCGAAGGACGCATCGGGCAGATCCTCGGCCGTCGCCGAGGAGCGCACGGCAAACGAGACGTTACTTGAGAATTCAGATACAACCTGTTGATAATAGGAGAGTATCTCAGACTCAATCTTTGGCGGGAAAGGCGCCGATCCGATCCACTGGCGGATCTCGGCTCCGCAACGCGCGAGCGCCTCGACATCGTCCGGATCGAGCGCACGCAGGCGCTCGGCAATGCGCGGCGCCAGACCGTTCGCGGAGAGAAACTCCTGGTAGGCGCGCGCGGTGGTCGCAAACCCGTCCGGTACCCGGATTCCTTCCGCGGCGAGCCACCCAATCATTTCTCCGAGCGAAGCGTTCTTTCCGCCCACCTGCGGCAGATCGGCCATCCGCAGTCCGCTCAGGCGCTTGACGTACGCGCCGCTTGTCATGCGTGAGTCCTCTCTGATTGCCCCGCGGCCTTTATGCTTTTATTGTATCGGCTTGCTTTCTCTTGCGCAGCACAATCCAGTCCAAATCGCGAGATGCCTCAACGACGCACGGTGTTCTTCGTCTCCGACGGAACCGGCATCACGGCGCAGATGCTCGGCCACAGCCTGCTCACGCAGTTCGAGGGCGTCGATTTCAACCAGGTGACGATTCCGTTCGTCGACAGCGTCGCCAAGGCCGAGGAATGCCTGGCGCGCATCGAGCACGAAGCGCTGCGCGGCAACGGCCGGCCGGTGGTGTTCTCGACGCTGGTGAACGGCGAGCTGCGCGAAGTGATCCGGCGCTCCAATGCGCTGTTTCTCGATTTCTTCGAGACGTTCATCGATCCGCTCGAGGCGGGACTCGGCGTGCGCTCGAACCACACCATCGGCCGCTCGCACAGCGCGCGCGACAAGCCCGGCTACCACCACCGGATCGAGGCGATCAACTTCGCCATCGCGCACGACGACGGCGCTTCGCACCGCGAGCTGGGATTGGCGGACGTGATCCTGATCGGCGTCTCGCGCAGCGGCAAGACGCCCACCTGCCTGTACCTCGCGCTCCAGTTCGGCGTCAGGGCGGCGAACTATCCGCTCATCCCGGAGGATTTCGCGCGCGACCGCCTGCCCGAGCCGATCCGGCCGCACCAGTCGAAGCTCTACGGGCTGACGATCGGCCCGGAGCGGCTGCACGAGATCCGGCAGCAGCGTCGCCCCAACAGCCGCTACGCCGATCTCGCCAACTGCCGCGAGGAAGTCGGGCGGGCCGAAACCCTGATGCGCCGGGAGGGCATCCAGTGGATCAACTCGACCACGCGCTCGATCGAAGAGATTGCGACCACCATCCTGCGCGAATTCAGGATCGAGCGGCACATGTATTGAGCTGCCGGCTCCGCTCGTAGAAGCAGATCGCCGCGGCGGCGGCGACATTGAGCGACTCGACACCACCGGGCATCGGGATCGTGACCCTGAGCCGCGCCCGCGAAGCGAGCGCGCGGCTGATGCCCCTGCCCTCGGCACCGAAGATCCAGAGGATCCGTCCCGTCAGATCGGCCGCGGCGAGCGGCACGCCGCCGCGCGGCACCGTGCAGGCAGCGATGCCGCCGAAGCGTTCGAGGTCCGCGACCGGGTCGCGCGAGACACCGATACGCAGCAAGAAGTGCGCGCCCGCTGCAGCGCGCAGCACCTTCGGCGACCAGGGATCGGCGCATCCGGGTCCGAGGAGCACGTCCCGAATGCCGAACGCCGCCGCGCTTCGCAGCACCGTACCCACATTGCCCGCATCCTGGATCCCGTCCAGAAGCACGCCGCCGGGAGATTCCACAAGCGACGGGCGCACCGAAGGCAGCGCGATCTCGGCGGCGATTCCCTGGGGCGTCTCCGCGTCTGCGAGGGCGCGAAAGACCGCCTCCGACACGAGCACGGTCTCGGTTCCGGCGCGCTTCGCGAGCGCTGCAATTTCGCGATCGGCGGCACTGTCCTCGCCGAGGATCAGCGTCTCGGGCCGGCCGCCCCAATCGAGGTAGGCGCCAACCAGCCGTGGCCCCTCGATGAGTGCCTTTCCCTCGGCGCGCCGCGCGCGGGGATCGCGCAACAGCTTCTGCCAGCGCCGCACCCGCGGGTTGGCGCGCGAGCGCAGCACGCTCATCCCGAATCGAGCGCGCAAGTACGGAAGCCCGCGAAGACGTCGGCGCGGTCAGGCGTGAAAAAATTGCGATAGGTGCCATGCGCAATGCGCGGCGAAGTGCTGAAGGCACCGCCGCGCAGCACCTTGTGGGTCCCGAACCAGGGCTCGGAGTATTCCTTGTAGGGGTCGCGCAGGAATCCGGGATACGGCAGGAACGGGGTCGCAGTCCATTCCCACAGGTTGCCGATCATCTGGCGCACGCCGCAGGGACTGTCGCCGCGCGGGTACGCGTGCACGCTCGCAAGCGAGGCGTTGTCGAGGTTCGCCCGCTCCGCGGTCCATGCCTCATCGCCCCAGGGATGCCGCTGCTTGCGGCCGATGACGGGGTTCCAGAGCGCGGCGAACTCCCATTCGGCTTCGCTCGGCAGGCGCCTGCGCGCAAAGCGGCAGTAGGCGTTGGCTTCGTGCCAGTTGACGTGCGCGACCGGTTCCTCGGCCGGCAAGGCGATCCAGCGGTCGAATCGGCGCACATGCCACGCGCCGTCCAACTTCTTCCAGTACACGGGCGCCGTGCGCCCTGCCTGCTCGAGCCAGCGCGTCCCTTCTCCGGTCCAGTACTCGTTGCGCCGGTAACCGTCCGCCTCGACGAACGCGGCGAACGCGGCGTTGGTCACGGCGACCCGCGCCATGCGGAAGGGCCGCAGCACGACCGGATGCGACCACTTTTCGTTGTCGAACGGGAACTCCTCTGTGCACGTGGCACCGAGCGCGAATGCACCCCCCGGAAGGGCGGCGTCGCCCTCGGCGGGACCGTCGGTTGCATGCGCGTGCGATGAAAGCGCGGGCGCCTCGTAGCCCAGCGTCTGGCGCGTGTAATGAAACGCCTCGGCGTGCATGTCCTCGTGCCGTGCCGCCAGCCGGGCAAGGTAGGCGTCGTCCTCGTCGCACCCGGTCGCGAGCCGTTCGAGCACGCGCTCGAGCACCGCGTCGCGATAGCGCAGCGTCGCTGCGAATTCCGGCAGCGGCAGCGACCAGCGCGTGTCGTGCGGCACGGTCGCCGAGTTGTACAACGCATCGGCATTGGGCAAAATCGATTCGTGGCGCTCCGTCGCATATCGACCCGGTTCGGCGCGCCTCAGGCACCAATATTCCTGGAACCAGCCCACGTGCCCCAGCTCCCAGCGCGGCGGATTGACGATCGCCAACAGGGGGCCGAATTCGCGCACGCCCGCAAGGTCGTCCGCCACTGCGCGGGTGCGCGCGCGCGCCGATTGGAGTTCCGCGGTGAGCGTCGCGGGCGTCATGACCGGCGCCAGTCTAGCGAAGATCGCGCGCAGTGAAAATCGCACTGGTCACCCCGGCGGGCGCGCGATCGCGGGCCGGGAACCGCCACACGGCCACGCGCTGGGCGGCGTTCCTGCGTGCCGCGGGTCACCGCGTGGCCGTGCTCACCGAGTGGCTGCCGGATCGCCGCGCCGATCTCATGCTTGCGCTGCACGCCCGGCGAAGCCACGCTTCGATGCGCGCCTTCCGGGAGCATTGCCCGGACCGCCCGCTCCTGCTTGCGCTCACCGGTACCGATGTGTATCGCGACATCCGGATTTCTGCCGAGGCACGCGAGTCGCTGCGGCTCGCCGACCGGTTCATCGTGCTGCAGGCGATGGCAATCCGGGAACTGCCGCCCTTGCTGCGAGACCGGGCGCAGGTCGTCGTCCAGTCCTGCGCCAGCACGCTGCGGCATTCCCCGGTCGCGCGATGCTTGCGTCTCAGCGTGATCGGCCACCTGCGCGAGGAAAAAGATCCGCTCTGCGCGCTGCGGGCGCTGGAGCTGCTGCCGCGCGAGGCACCGATCGAATTGATCCAGATCGGCGAGGCGCTCGACGCGCGCTTCGCCGCGCTGGCGCGCGCGGCGATGAAGCGCGAGCCGCGCTATCGCTGGCTGGGAAGCGTGCCGCACGCGCGCGCCCTGCGCTGGCTTGCCACGAGTCACGCCATGGTCATCAGCTCGCGGCTCGAGGGCGGCGCGAACGTGGTCTCGGAGGCCATCCGCATCGGCACGCCGGTGCTCGCGTCGCGCATCCCGGGCAACCTCGGATTGCTGGGCAGCGACTATCCGGCGGTCTTTGCGCCAGGCAATGCGCGCGCACTCGCCGCGCTCGTGGAGCGAATGCGCTCGGACGCAACCTTCTACCGCGCGCTGCGCCGCTGGCTCGCCAGGCTCCGCCCGATGGTCGCGCCGCAGAACGAGGCGCGCCTGCTGCTTGGCGCCGTCAGAACAACTGCGCGAGGCTCCTGACCGAGACGGTGGAGCGCCGGTGGATCGCACTGGCTCCGAAACGCCGCAGAAGCGACAAGTGCTCCGCGGTCGGATAGCCCTTGTGGCGATCGAGCCGGTACTGGGGGTAAAGCAGGTGAAGCCGGCGCATCTCGGCGTCGCGTTCGACCTTGGCGAGAATCGAGGCGGCCGAAATCGCCGGACAAGTGCGGTCGCCGCCGACGACGGCGCGTGCCGTGCAATCGAGCTTCGGGCAGCGGTTCCCGTCGATCAGCACCTCTTCGGGAACGAATCCCAGACCCTCGACGGCGCGCTGCATCGCAAGGAGCGTCGCCTGCAGGATGTTGAGCCGGTCGATTTCCTCGACCGATGCCCAGGCGACGCGCCACGCGAGCGAGCGCGCCCGGATCGCCTCGCCAAGCTGCTCGCGGCGCGGCGCGGAGAGCAGCTTGGAGTCCTTGATCCCTTCGATCGGCGCGCCGGGATCGAGCACCACGGCCGCCGCGAAGACCGGCCCCGCGATCGGCCCGCGTCCCGCTTCATCCACCCCGCAGATCCTACGCACCGCCGCCTTCGAGCACGCGCAGCACCGCATCGGCCGCGACCTCGGCCGTATTCTTGCGGAGCTTGAGGTGGATCTCGCGGAAACGCTCGACCTGCGCGCGGCACGCCGGCGCATCGCCGAGCAGACCGAGCAGTGCCTCGGCGAGCAGCCCGGGAATCGCCCTGCCCTGGACGAATTCGGGGACGAACCGCTCGCCAGCCAGGATGTTCGGCAGGCCGATGTACGGCAGGTAGCGCATGCGGTTCATCAGCGCCGCAGTGAGCGGCGATTGCCGATAGGTGATCACCGTTGGGGTCTTGAAGAGCGCCGCTTCGAGTGTCGCCGTGCCGCTCGCCACCAGCGCGATGTCGGCCGCGGCGAGCGCTTCGTGCGAGTGCCCGAACAGGAGCGTGAGCGGCAGCTCGGCGGCACCGTTGCGCCGGAGGGTGGCCGCGAAAAATTCGCGCATCTCGCGCGAGGCGGTCGGGCACACGAAGTGCACGTCCGGCGCATCCTGCAGCAGCCGCCGGGCGGTCTTCACGAACAGGTCGGCCATGTAGTGCAGTTCCGAGCGCCGGCTTCCGGGAAGAAGCGCAATGACGCGCCGCGTGGCAGGCAGCTTCAGTTGCTTGCGGGCGGCGGCGCGGTCGGGTTCGAGCGGGATGAGGTCCGCGAGCGGATGCCCGACGTAGGTGACCGGCACGCCCGCCTTTTCGTACAGGGCCGGCTCGAACGGAAAGAGCGCGAGCAGGTGCGTGACCGAGCGCGCGATCCGGCGCAGACGCCAGCCGCGCCAGGCCCAGATCGCGGGGCTCACGTAGTGGACAGTCGGGATTGCGGCCTCCTTCAGCCTGCGCTCGAGATCGAGGTTGAAGTCGGACGAGTCGACGCCGATGAAAAGCGCCGGACGCTCGGCGAGAAACCGCTGCAGCAGCTTCCTGCGGACGTCGAGAATCTCGCGATAATGCCCCAGCACCTCGGCATAGCCGCGAACGCCCAGGCGCTCCATGGGGAAAAGGCTTTCGAACCCGTGCTGCTGCATCCGCGGCCCGCCGATGCCGGAAAAGCGCATCTCCGGGCGGCGCGCGAGAAGCGCAGCGATCAGATGGCCGCCGAGCAGGTCGCCGGACGCTTCGCCGGCCACCATGCCGACGCGTGTGACGGCAGCCGCCACTAGCGGACGATGCCGCGCGAGGAACCGTCGAGGAACTCGAGCACCGTGCGCACTTCCCGGCACTTCTCGGCCTGCGCCTGCAGCTCGCGCCGCACCTCGTCGGCTCCGAGCCCGGTCCGGTACAGCGTGCGGTAGGCCTGCTTCAGGGCGGCGATCGTCTCGGCCGAAAACCCGCGCCGCCGCAGTCCCTCGCTGTTGATGCCGTAGGGCTTTGCCATGTTGCCCGCTGCCTTGACGAACGGCGGCAGGTCACGGTCGAGATAGGTACCCATTCCGGTGAAGCTGTGCGCGCCGACCTTCACGAACTGGTGCACGATGGTGTTGCCGCCGAGGATCGCCCAGTCGCCGATGTGCACGTGTCCCGCGAGCTGGCTCAGGTTGGCGAAGATCGTGTGGCTGCCGATCTGGCAGTCGTGCGCGAGATGCACGTAGGCCATGATCCAGTTGTCGTCGCCGACGCGCGTCACCCCGGCGTCGAGCGCGGTGCCGCGGTTGATGGTGACGAACTCGCGGATGGTGTTGCCCTCGCCGATCTCCACCGCGGTGTCCTCGCCGGCGTATTTCTTGTCCTGGGGCGGCGTGCCGATCGAGGTGAACGGGTAGATCCGGTTGTTGCGTCCGATGCGGGTGCGTCCATCGAGCACCACGTGCGGCCCGATCCAGGTGCCCTCGCCGAGCGTCACCTGCTCGCCCACGATCGAGTAGGCACCGATCGCCACGCCCGCCGCTACCTGCGCGCCGGGATGCACGAGCGCGCTCGGGTGGATCATGCCTCGCGGTCCGGCGCCGGACGCATGGTGCACAGGATTTCGGCTTCGGTTGCGATCGCACCGTCCACGCGCGCCGCGCAGCCGAATTTCCACACCCCGCGCTTGCTCGCGAGGATCAGCACTTCGATCTCGAGCCGATCGCCGGGCTTGACCGGGCGCTTGAAGCGCGCATGGTCAATGCCGGCGTAGTAGTACACCGACTTGTCGTCCGGCTGGATTCCGAGGGTGCGAAAGACGAGCAGCGCCGCGGCCTGCGCCATCGCCTCGAGGATCAGCACGCCCGGCATGATCGGAAGGCCCGGAAAGTGCCCGGCAAAGTACGGCTCGTTCACCGAAACGTTCTTCAGCGCCACGATGCGCTTGCCGGGCTCGCATTCCAGCACCCGATCCACCATCAGCATCGGGTAGCGGTGCGGAAGGTGCCCCAGCACCTGATAGACGTCCATTTCAGCCATTGCCGGACTCCCTTTCCTGGAGACGCTTCTCGAGCGCGCGCACCCGCTCGGCGAGTTCCGCGAGATGGCGCACGTACGCCGTGTTGCGCGTCCACGCCGAGTGCTCGGAAGCGGGAAACATGCCGGAATAGGTTCCCGGCCTGTGGATCGAGTGCGAAATCACGGTCGCCGCGGACACGGTCACGCGGTCGCAGATCGAGAGGTGTCCGAGGATCACGGCGGCCGCGCCGATCCGGCAGTGGCGGCCGATGCGGGTGCTGCCGGCGACGCCCGCAAAACCGGCCATGGCGGTGTGGGCGCCGATGCGGCAGTTGTGCCCGATCTGGATCTGATTGTCGAGCTTGACGCCGTCCTCGATCACGGTGTCATCGATGGCGCCGCGGTCGATCGTGGTGTTGGCGCCGATGTCCACGTCGTCGCCGATCACCACGCGCCCGACCTGGGGGATGCGCAGCCAGCGCCCGTCCTCGTAGGCGATGCCGAACCCGTCCGCGCCGATCACTACGCCCGAGTGCAGGATGGCGCGCGCGCCGATGCGGCAATCCGCATAGACCACCACCGACGGGTGAAGCCGGGTATCGGCGCCGATCGCCGCGCGCGGGCCGACGTAGCTTCCGGCGCCGATCCAGGCCCGTTCGCCGATCGTCGCACCCTCCTCGATCAGGGCGCCGGGCTCGATGCGCGCGCTCGCTGAAACGTTTGCGCCCTCGGCAACGATCGCCGCGGGGTCCACGCCGGGCGCGGCCATTGAAGCCGGATTCAGCAACTGCGAGACGCGACCGAAGTAGGCGTACGGGTTGGTGCATACGATGCGCGGCACGGTGGTGAGGCGCTCGGCCCCGGGCGCAAGGATGACCGCGGCGGCCCGGGTCGCGGCAAGCTGCGCGCGATAACGGGGGTTGGCGAAGAACGCGATCTGACCCTCGCCCGCCCCTTCGAGGGTTCCGACCCGGCGGATCAATACCTGGGAATCGCCTGCGATGCGGCCGCCGAAGCGCGAGGCGATCTCGGCGAGCGTGAACGCCATGTCATCGCGCGGGCGGCTTGCCTTCCAGCGCCTTGATCACCTTGTCGGTGAG
>CAZXAR010000118.1:0-10287 GCA_964638135.1 uncultured Enterobacteriaceae bacterium
CCGTGCGCGCCGGCGCCGATGCCGAGGTAGTCGCCGAACTCCCAGTAGTTGAGGTTGTGCCGGCAGCGCCGGCCCGGGCGCGCAAAGGCGGACGTCTCGTAGTGCTCGAAGCCGCCCGCCGCGAGCGCCTCTTCCGCCGCCACCTGCATGTCGGCGCACAGATCGTGTTCCGGCAGCTCGGGCCTGCGGCGCCAGAACGCCGTGTTCGGCTCGATCGTGAGCTGGTAGGCGGAGACGTGCGCCGCGCCGCTGCGCACCGCCTCGCCGAAGTCGCGCCGGGCCATCTCGATCGACTGGCCCGGCAGTCCGTACATCAGATCGATATTGACGTTGTCGAACGAGGCGAGCGCCGTCTCGAGCGCGCGCCTTGCCTCGTCGGCGGAGTGGATCCGCCCGAGCGCGGCGAGCATCGCATCGTCGAAGCTCTGCACGCCGAGCGAAAGGCGGTTGACGCCCGCCTCGCGATAGCCGCGAAAGCGCGCCGCTTCCACCGTACCCGGATTCGCTTCCAGCGTGATTTCCGCCCCCGGCTCGACCGGCAAACGCGCCCTTATTGCCGAGAAGAGCGCATCGATCGCCTCGGGCGAAAAGAGGCTCGGCGTGCCGCCGCCGACGAAGATGCTCGCGATGCGCCTGCCCCAGACCGCTGGCAGCATCGCCTCCAGGTCCGCGAGCAGCGCCTCCACGTAGGCGCGCTCGGGCAGCTCTTCGCGCCGCTCGTGCGAATTGAAATCGCAGTACGGGCACTTGCGCACGCACCACGGCAGGTGCACATAGAGCGCAAGCGGCGGCAGTTGCGCGATGCGCACCTCGCCGGGCAGGGCAATGCGCGCGGGCGCGCTCATGGCGGCTCCGCGCGCAAGCGTTCGAGCAGGCGTGCGAGCGCCTGGCCGCGGTGGCTCACGCGGTTCTTTTCCTCGGCGGCGAGCTCGGCCGCCGTCACGCCGCGTCCGGCGACCACGAAGAGCGGGTCATAGCCGAAGCCGTTCGCGCCCCTCGCGCCGTGCCCGATACTGCCGTGCCAGCGGCCTTCGGCGAGGAGCGGCTCCGGATCGTCGGCGCGGCGCACCAGCACCGCGACGCACACGTAGTGCGCGCGCCGGTCGGCGTGCGCGGCAAGCTCGGCAAGGAGCTTCTCGTTGTTGCGCGCATCGCGCGCCCGGCGCGCGCCTTCGCTTCCGGCGTACTGCGCGGAGTGAACGCCCGGCGCGCCGCCGAGCGCCGCCACACAGAGGCCCGAGTCGTCGGCAAGCGCCGGAAGTCCGCTCGCGCGGCTGGCGTGGCGCGCCTTGGCGAGCGCATTTTCGAGAAACGTCTCGTGCGGCTCGGCCGCTTCGGCGATGCCGAGTTCGGCTTGCGCGATCACCTCGAGTGCGAGCGGCGCGAGCAGGGCCCGGATTTCCCTCAGCTTGCCCGGGTTGTTGGAGGCGAGGACGAGCTTCTTCACACGCCCAGCACGGCGCGCTGGCGCGCCACGAGTTCGCTCACCCCTTTTTCCGAAAGCGCAAGCAGCGCCTCCATCTCGGCGCGCGCGAACGGCTCGCCCTCCGCGGTACCCTGCACTTCGACATACCTGCCGGCGCCCGTCATCACGACGTTCATGTCGGTGTCGCAGGCGGAATCCTCCGCGTAGTCGAGGTCGAGCAACGGTACGCCGCGCACGATTCCCACCGAGACCGCGGCGACGAAGTCCTTGACCGGCAGCGCCGCGAGCAGGTCCCGCGTGCGCATCCATTCCAGCGCGTCGTGCACGGCGACAAACGCCCCGGTGATCGCCGCGGTGCGCGTGCCGCCGTCGGCCTGCAGCACGTCGCAGTCGACGCGAATCGTGCGCTCGCCGAGCGCCGCCAGGTCGGTCACGGCGCGCAGCGCGCGGCCGATCAGCCGCTGGATCTCGTGCGTTCGGCCGGATTGCCGGCCGCGCGCGGCCTCGCGCTCGGTGCGCGTGCCGGTCGAGCGCGGCAGCATGCCGTATTCCGCGGTGAGCCAGCCGACCCCCCTGTCCTTCAGGAACGGCGGCACGCGCGGCTCGACGCTCGCCGTGCACAGAACGCGCGTGTCGCCGAACTCGATCAGCACCGAGCCTTCGGCATGGCGCGTGTAGTTTCGCGTGATGCGCACCGGGCGCAGCTCGTGCGGCGCTCTTCCGCGCTCGCGCCGCGGCTCCGGGTTGGCTTGGTCAGGCATCTACCCTATGATACGCGCTCCCTTGCACAGCCATTGCGCGCCGCTTGCGCGCCAATTCAATTTGATCTCCAGCATGACGGGCTATGCCGCAGGCAGCGCCGATCTCGCGCGCGGCCGGCTTGCGATCGAGATTCGCTCGGTGAATTCGCGCTATCTCGACATCCAGTGCCGCATCGCCGAGGAGCTGCGCGGCGCCGAACCTTCGTTGCGCGAGCTCGTCGCGGCGCGCGTCCGGCGCGGCAAGGTGGATTGCCGCGTTTCCTTCGGCGCGAACGAGGCGGCGGCGACCGCGGCCTCGCTCAATCCGGCGGCACTCGAGAATTTGCGGCGGCTCGCGCAGGAGGCAGAACGCCAGTTCCCGGGCGCCGGGGCGCTGCGCATCCACGACGTCCTGCGCTGGCCCGGCGTGATCGCCGAGTCGCCGCTCGATGACGACGCGCTGCGCGCAAGCGTGCTGCGGCTCGCGCAGCAGGTGCTGGAGGAGTTCTGCGCCGCGCGCGCGCGCGAGGGCGCGCGGCTTGGCGAGAGCGTCGCCGCGCGCCTCACCGAGATGCGCCGGCGCGTCGCCGAGGTGGCGCCGCTCCTCCCCGAAGCGCTCGCCGCCTACCAGGCGAAACTCGCCGAGCGGCTGCGCGAGGCGCTCGGCTCGGCGGACGACGAGCGGGTGCGCGCCGAACTCGCCGTATTCGCGATGAAAGCGGACGTCGCCGAGGAGCTCACGCGCCTTGCCGCCCACCTGGACGAAGTCGAACGCACGCTCGCGGGCGGGGGCGCCGTCGGCAAGCGACTCGACTTCCTCGCGCAGGAATTGAACCGCGAGGCGAATACGCTTGCCTCGAAGGCGGCCGGCGCCAAGATCGCCGAATGCGCGCTCGAGCTCAAGCTCCTCATCGAGCAGACGCGGGAGCAGGTGCAGAACATCGAATGAACGGGCTGCTGTTCGTAATCACCGCGCCCTCGGGGGCGGGCAAGAGTTCGCTCATCGAGGCGCTGCTCAAGGACGAACCACGGCTGCGGCTTTCGATTTCCTACACCACGCGTGCCCCGCGCCCGGGCGAAGCGAACGGTCGCGAGTATCACTTCGTCGACCCGGCGACCTTCGCTGCCATGCGGGAGCGCGGCGAATTCCTCGAAAGCGCCGAAGTGCACGGCAACCGCTACGGCACGTCGCACGCCGCGGTGCGCAAACTCCTTGCCGGGGGCGACGATCTCGTGCTCGAGATCGACTGGCAGGGCGCGCAGCAGGTGCGGAGCCTGCTCCCCGGCTGCGTCGGGATCTTCATCCTGCCGCCTTCGATCCGGGAACTCGAACGGCGCATGCGCGCCCGCGGCCAGGACTCGGATGAGGTGATTCAGCGCCGCCTGGCGAATGCCCGGGACGAACTGAGCCATGCCGACGAATTTGAATATGCTATTATTAACAAGAACTTCGATGAAGCGCGGCAGAGCCTCGCCGCGATCGTCCGCGCCGAACGGGCGCGCACTCCGCGCGTTCTGGGGCGCCGCCCGGAGTTGTTCCGTCCGAAGGATTGACCATGGCACGCATTACCGTAGACGACTGTCTCAAGCGATTTCCCAACCGGTTTCATCTCACGCTTGCCGCTACCTATCGCGCGCGCCAGCTCGGCGCGGGCGCCTCGCCCCTGGTCGAGCCGAACAAGGACAAGCACACGGTGATCGCGCTGCGCGAGATCGCCGCCGGAAAAGTCGGCACCGAAGTGCTCCGGCGCAACGCCACGATTTCGTCCCCCCTTCCCTGACGGGGCGCGGCCGCCCCGGCGGCGGGCCGGACCGGAGCGCTTCGCAGCCCATCCCCGGATCGGTTAGGCTCCCCGGATGGCCGCGGTCCATGCGCTCGATGAATCCCGCTTCGGCTACCTGAAGCCGGCGGACATCGCGCGCCTGGCGGAGGCCTACCGCTTCTCCGAGTCCGCTCATGCCGGGCAGACCCGGCAGTCGGGCGATCCCTACATCTCGCATCCGCTCGCGGTGGCGGAAATCCTCGCCGGCTGGCGCCTCGACGGCCAGGCGCTGATGGCCGCGCTGCTGCACGACGTGATGGAAGACACCTCGGTCACCAAGGCCGAGATCGCCGAAACGTTCGGCAAGCCGGTGGCCGAACTCGTGGACGGCCTTTCCAAGCTGAACAAGATCGAGTTCCAGTCGGCCGAGGACGCGCAGGCCGAGAACTTCCGCAAGATGCTGCTCGCGATGGCGCGCGACGTGCGGATCATCCTCATCAAGCTCGCCGACCGCCTGCACAACATGAAGACGCTCGGCGCGGTCGCGCCCGCCAAGCGCCGGCGCGTGGCGCGCGAGACGATGGAAATCTACGCCCCGATCGCCAACCGGCTCGGTCTGAACGCGCTCTACCACGAACTGCAGGAGCTTGCCTTTTCGCACCTGTATCCCCTGCGCTACAAGGTGCTTTCGAAGGCGACCGGTTCGGCGCGCGGCAACCGGCGCGAAGTGGTCGGCAAGTCGCTCGAGGCGATCAGGGCGAAGCTCGCCGACAGCGGCATCGAGGCGAACGTCACCGGCCGCGCCAAGCACCTGTATTCGACCTACCGCAAGATGATCGAAAAGCACCTGTCGTTTTCCGAGGTGCACGACATCTACGGCTTTCGCGTCATCGTCAAGGACGTGCCGGCGTGCTACCTCGCCCTGGGCGCGCTGCATGCGCTGTTCAAGCCGATCCCGGGCAAGTTCAAGGACTACATCGCGATCCCGAAGGCGAACGGCTACCAGTCGCTGCACACCGCGCTGATCGGCCCCTACGGGCTGCCGATGGAGATCCAGATCCGCACCGAGCGCATGCACCGCATCGCCGAGGACGGCGTCGCCTCGCACTGGATGTACAAGGACGAGGGCGTGTCGCTTTCGGACCTGCAGCGCCAGACGCACCGCTGGCTGCAGTCGCTGCTCGAGATCCAGAGCCAGGCGGGCAACGCGCACGAGTTCCTCGAGCACATCAAGGTGGACCTGTTTCCGGACGAGGTCTACGTCTTCACGCCCAAGGGCCTCATCCTTTCGCTGCCGCGCGGCGCAACCGCGGTGGACTTCGCCTACGCCGTGCACACCGACATCGGCAACCGCTGCGTCGCCTGCAAGGTGAACGGGGAACTGGTGCCGCTGCGCTCCGAACTGCGGAGCGGCGACCGCGTCGAGATCATCACCGCCGCCCACGCCCGGCCGAATCCCGCCTGGCTGCAGTACGTGCGCACCGGCAAGGCGCGCTCCAACATCCGCCATTACCTCAAGACCATGCTGTACGAGGAATCGTCGGGGCTCGGCGAGCGCCTGCTCGAACAGGCGCTGAAGGCGGCCGGCGCTTCGAGCGCGGCGCTCGACGACGCCATCTGGGAACGCGTGGTGCGCGATTCGGGGGCGCGCAACCGGCAGGAAATCCTCGCCGACATCGGCCTGGGCAAGCGGCTCCCCGCGGTGGTCGCGCGCCGGCTGCTGCGGCACACCGAACAGCGCGAAGAAACGAAGAGCGCGGCACGCCCGGCGGCGGGGAGCGTCGTCATCCGGGGCACCGAGGGGATGGCGGTGCAACTGGCCACCTGCTGCCGGCCGATTCCGGGCGACGCCATCGTCGGCTCGATCAAGAAGGGCCAGGGGCTGGTAGTGCACGCGACCGAATGCGGCGCGGTCGCGCGCTCGCGGCGCAACGAGCCCGAGCAGTGGATCGACGTCGAATGGGACCGCTCGACCACGCGCCTGTTTCAGGCCGCGATCGGAGTGACGGTCGCGAACCAGCGCGGGGTGCTTGCCAAGGTGGCCTCCGAGATCGCCGAGGCCGGCTCCAACATCGATTCGATCAGCATGGAGGAGGACCGCGCGGTCTTCACGACCATGCATTTCGTGGTCGAAGTCGCGAACCGCAGGCACCTCGCGCGCGTCATGCGCGCGCTGCGCCGGCTGCCCGACGTGATGAAGCTCGCGCGCGAGCGCGAGTAACCGCCCGCTCCCTCCTGTAGGCTAGATCATCAGGTACTTGGCCTTGACTTCCTCGTTGGCGGCGAGTTCGCGCATCGTGCCCTGAAAGCGGATGTGCCCCTTCTCGATCACGTAGGCGCGGTCGGATACATCGCTCGCGAAGTGCATGTTCTGCTCGGCAAAGAGGATCGTGAGGCCCATCGCCTTCAGCTCCTTCACCTGGCGCGTGAGCTCCTGCACCACCACCGGCGCCACGCCCTCCACCGGCTCGTCGAGGAGCAGCAGCGACGGATTTCCCATGAGCGTGCGCCCGATCGTGAGCATCTGCTGCTCGCCCCCCGATAGGTAGCCGCCCAGGCGCCGGTCGAGCGGCGCGAGCACCGGAAACAGTTCGTACACGCGATCGACCGTCCACGGCGTGCCGCCGTCGCGCCCCTTCTTGATCGCGATCTCGAGGTTTTCGCGCACCGTGAGGTCGGGAAAAATCAGCCTTTCATCGGGCACGAACCCGATGCCGAGCTGCGCGATCTCGTACGGTTCGCGGCCAAGCAGCGCCTTGCCGTTGAACCGGATCGCGCCGTCGGTTCCCTGCGCGAGGCCCATGATGGTCTTGAGGGTCGTGGTCTTGCCCGCGCCGTTTCGCCCGAGCAGGCATACGGACTCGCCCTTGTCCACCTGCAGCGACACGTCGAACAGGATGTGGCTCGTGCCGTAGTAGGTGTGGATGTGCTCGATCTCGAGGCAGCTCATCGGCTCTAGAGGTGGTGCTCGCCCAGGTAGACCTTCTGCGCCGTCGCGTTCGCGCGCACCTCCTCGGGCGTTCCCTGGAGGATGATCTCGCCGCGGTGCAGAAGCGTGAGCTTGCGCGCATGGTTGAACACGATGCCCATGTCGTGTTCGGTGAAAAGCACGGTGAGCTTCAGCTCCCGGTTGAGGCGGTCCACGAGCTCCATCGTGGTGCGCGCCTCGTCGATCGACATGCCGGCGGTCGGCTCGTCGAGAAAGAGCAGCCGCGGCCGGCCGGCGAGCGCGATCGCGAGCTCCAGGCGCTTCTTGTCGCCCTGCGCAAGCTCCCCGGCGATGAGTTCGCTTTTCCCTTCCAGCCCGCACAGCGCGAGCATGCGCCCGGCTTCCTCCGCGCCCAGGCGGCTCGCGGAGGCGAACAGGCGAAACGTGGCGCGCATCTGTGCCTGCACCGCCGCACGCACGTTCTCCCGCACCGTCATGCGGTTGAAGATGCTGCTCACCTGGAAGGCGCGCGAGATGCCGCGGCGAACGACCTTGTGCGGCGGCAGTCCGGTGATGTCCTCGCCCGCGAACACGACCTTGCCGGCGTCGGGCCGGTGATAGCCGGTGAGCAGGTTCATGAAGGTGCTCTTGCCGGCGCCGTTCGGCCCGATGATCGCCGACTGCTCGCCCTCCTGCATCGCGAAATTGACGTTGCAGGTGACGTAGACGCCGCCGAAGTGCTTCTCCAGGCCGGTGACTTCCAGGATGTTCGCGTTCATCGCCGCGGCTCCGTGGCGGGCGCCGCCGTCTCGGCTTCTTCGGCAGGGGCGCGCCCGGCGCCGCGCCATCTGCGGATCCGCTGGTCGATCATGCCGAGGATGCCCCCGGGCGCAAAGAGCACGATCATCAGGATGATGGTGCCGATGGTGAGCGGCCAGTACACCGTGTACATCTTCACCACCGCCTGCAGCATCGTGTAGATCACCGAACCGAGCATCGGACCGATGAACGAGCCGCCGCCGCCGATCAGCGTCATGAACACCGCGATTCCCGACTCGCCCCAGCCGAGCAGGCCCGGGTTCACGCTGCGCGAGAACGGGCCCCACAGCGCCCCGGCGACGCCCGCGAACGCGCCGGCGATCACGAAGTTGGCGAGCATGTGCGCCCGCACGCTCGTGCCGAGGAACGCCGCCCGGCGCTGGTTGTCGCGCAGCGTGCGCAGGGCGTAGCCGAACGGCGACTCGGTGATGCGCCACATCAGCGCCGCCGCGGCCGCCACGATCGCGAGCGTGAAGTAGTAGAAGTTCGTCGAGTCCTGGAAGAACGGCGGCGGCAGCAGGCCCTGGATGCCGTCGTCGCCCTTGGTGAAGCTGTACCAGGAGAAGACGATGTAGAAGAGCAGCTCGCCGAACGCAAGGGTGAGGATGGCGAAGTAGATGCCGGTGAGCCGCACGCAGAAAAACCCCACGACGAGCGCCGCCAGCGCCGCAACCGGCGGCCCGGCGAGGAGCGAGAGCAGGAAGTCCGCCATGCCGATCTGCCCCTCCGCGGTCTTGAGCGCGGTGAAGAGCATCGCGGTCGCGTACGCGCCGACGCCGAAGAACGCCGCATGGCCGAACGAGATCTGCCCCATGTAGCCGTAGAGCAGGTTGAAGCTCATCGCGAACAGGCCGAGGATGAGGACTTCGGTCCCGACGTGGGTCCAGAATTCGCCCGGCAGCCACGGCACGCCGAGGGACGCCGCGAGCAGCGCCAGCGTGACCGGGCCGGAGACGCCGAACGCATCGTACAGGCGTGACCACGGGCCCCGGGGCTTCGCGTTCTCGCTCATGGCGTCAATACCGCATCTCGGTGCCGAACAGGCCCCACGGGCGGAAGATCAGCACCGCGATCACGATGAGGAAGATCATGGCGAGCGCGCCGTCGGGCCAGAACAGGATCGAAAACGAATAGACCACGCCCACGATGATCGAGGCAACGAAGGTGCCGAGCATGCTGCCGAAGCCGCCGATCACCACCACCGCGAAGCACTGCACGATGATGTCCAGATCGACGCCGAGCGCCATCGGCAGGAGCGGCAGAAAGACCCCGCCGGCGAGCGCGGCGAGGCCCACGCCGAGCGCGAACACCATGGCGTAGATCGCCGGGATCGGAATGCCCAGTGCGCTCACCATGGTGCGGCTGTACACGGCGGCGCGCACGATCTTGCCGAAGCGCGTGCGGTGCAGGAAATACCACAGGCCGGCGGCGACGGCGATGCCGGTGCCGATGATCACGAAGTGGTAGGGGTTGACGAGCGTATCGAACATCTCCATCGGCTTCACGCCGAGATTGATGCGCCGGTTCTCCAGGCCCCAGATGAGCTTGATCACGTCGCCGAGAATCAGCACCAGCGCGAAGGTGAGCAGCAGCTGCTCGGGCAGCTCGCGGTCGTAGGTGCGCCGGATCAGGAAGCGCTCCAGAGCGAAGCCGAGGAGCATCATCGCCGCCACCGTGGCGACGATCGCGGGCAGCAGCATCCAGGGACTGGCGCCGAACTGCTGGCTGAGGAACGTGAAAACCGAGAACGTGACGTAGCCGCTCACCAGCCACAGCGTGGCGTGCGCGAAATTGAGGATGTTCATCACGCCGAAGATGAGCGACAGGCCCGCCGAGAGCAGAAAGAGCACCATCGCGCGCGACAGGCCGCTGAACAATTGCAGGGCGTAGGGACCGATATCCATGCGGAATCGCCGGAAAAACCCGGCCGGAGCGCTTCAGGCGCTCCGGCCGGTGCGCGCGGCGCGCTTCAGGCGCGCTTCTTCTTGAGCTTCTCGACTTCTTCGCAGCTCTGCGTCCACACCTCGTTGCCCTCCACGAGGATCAAGGTGTCGGGCTTGTAGATCGGGAACGGATAGTCCGGCGAATCCCACACTTCCCCGACGTAGGAGGGCACGTTGAGCTGGTTGCTGCAGTCGCGGAAGGTGCGCTTGCCGCGGCAGGTGTCGATGGTCGCGCCCTTGAGCGCCTTGACGATCGCCTCGGTTTTGGTCGAGCCGGCCTTCTTCGCGCCCTGCTCGAGCCCGCCAAGCGCATCGTAGTACATGACGGCCCAGTCGTCGGGGTACTCCTCGGGACCGAACGCCGCGCGGTCGCGCTTGATGTAGGCCTGCATGATCGGCTCATTCAGGTGCGCGAAGAACGGAGCGCGCGCGAGACCGATGATCCCGCGCGGCAGCGTCTTGCGCTGCGCCTTGAGGTCGTTCACGGCGATCAGTCCGCCCGGGAACGGCACGCGCTTGAACAGGCCCATCTGGTTCGCCTGCTGCATGAAGGTCTCCGCGTCCTTGCCGGCGATGGCGCCGAACATGAAGTCGGGCTTCGCCGCCATGATCGCGGTGATGTAGGACGTGAAGTCGGTCTCGCCGAGCTTGAACCACATCTGGCGCG
>CAZXAR010000119.1:0-10254 GCA_964638135.1 uncultured Enterobacteriaceae bacterium
GCGCAGGGTCCCTATCGCCTGCTTGGAGAGCGGCACGATGTGCGGGTTGCGCATCTTCATCCTCTCGGCTGGAATGCGCCACTCGGCACCGTCGAGATCGAACTCGGTCCACTCGGCCTGGCGAAGCTCCCCCGGGCGCACGAACACGAGCGGCGCGAGGCGCAGCGCGCACCTGGCGATGAACGAACCCCGGTAGCCCGAGATCGCACGCAGCAACTCGCCGACGCCCTTTGGGTCGGTGATGCTTGCGTGATGCTTCTGCTGCGCCGGGGGCAGTGCACCGCGCAGATCGGCCGAGGGATCGCGCTCGGCGCGCCCGGTGGCCACCGCGTACCGGAACGCTTGCCCGCAGTTTTGGTGCGCCCTATGTGCCGTCTCGAGCGCGCCGCGGCTCTCGATTCGCCGCAGTACCGCGAGCAACTCCGGCGCGGTGATCTCGGCAATCGGGCTCCCGCCGATCCACGGGAACACGTCGGCCTCGAAGCGCCGCAAGATTCGGTCAGCGTGCTCGGGAGTCCAGGTCGGGGTGAACTTCGCATGCCACTCGCGCGCGATCGCCTCGAAGCTGTTCGCCGCGCGCTCGACGACGGCCGCGCGCACCGCTTTCTTTTGCAGCCCGGGATCGACACCATCAGCGAGCAGCGCTCGGGCCTCGTCGCGCCGCGCACGTGCCTTGCTCAAGCTCACGTCGGGATACACACCGAGCGCGAGCGTCTTTCTCTTGCCGAAGAATCTGTAATCGAAGCGCCAGTACTTGCCGACCGCGTTGACGAGCAGATAGAGACCGCGCTCGTCAGCTCTCTTGAACGGTTTCTCGCGTCCCCTGGCGTTGCGAACAGCGGTGTCGGTGAGCGGCATCAGATGACGGTATCTGCCTGTAGATGGGACCAGATACCGTCAAGAGTACCGTCACCAGTGACGGTATGTCAATGGACGCCTCCGGACGCGCCCGGATGCCCGTTCGCCGATTCTTCCCATGAAGATTGGCGCCCTCTGGACGTACTCGAACGCCAGCAAACGAGTAATTGGAGGCGGGGGTCGGAATCGAACCGGCGTCCACGGCTTTGCAGGCCGCTGCATGACCACTCTGCCACCCCGCCGCACGGCAAACAAAAAGGGAAGGTCTCGCGGCCTTCCCTCGGGAATTGGAGCGGGAAACGAGTCTCGAACTCGCGACCTCAACCTTGGCAAGGTTGCGCTCTACCAACTGAGCTATTCCCGCGAAATCAGGCCGAACATTATACCGGCTCAACCCGAGGCATGGGGCAGCGCCCGCCGCAGGTAGTACAGCATCGAGATCACCGTGAGCACCGCGGCGACGTTGATCAGGATCGTGCCCAGCCACTGTCCGTTCACCAGCTCGAAGAGATCGTCGTGATAGAGCAGCAGCGGGATCGCGATCATCTGGCTCACCGTCTTCACCTTGCCGATCATCGCTACGGCGACGCTTTTCGATTGCCCTACTTTTGCCATCCATTCGCGCAGTGCCGAGATCGCGATCTCGCGGCCGATGATGATCAGCGCCACCACCATATCGACCCGTCCCAGGTTGAGCAGCACGATCAGCGCCCCGACCACGACCAGCTTGTCGGCGACCGGGTCGAGAAAGGCGCCGAACGCCGAGATCTGGTTGAGCGCGCGCGCGAGATAGCCGTCCAACCAGTCGGTTGCGGCGGCGAACACGAACACCGCGGTCGCCGCGACATTCTTGCCGGTGAACGAGAGCCAGTCGTCGGGAACGTAGAAGATTCCGACGATCAGCGGGATCAGCAGGATGCGCAGCAGCGTGACCAGGTTGGGAAGCGTCGAAGGCATCAGGCGTGCAGGTGCTTGTAGATTTTTTCCGCGAGCGCCCGGCTCACCCCGGCCACGCGCGCCAGCTCGTCCACCGCGGCCCCCTCCACTCCGCGCAGACCGCCGAAATGGGTGAGCAGCCGCTGCCTGCGCCGGGCGCCGATTCCCGGGATTTCGGTGAGCGTGGACGCCGTACGCGCCTTGCCGCGGCGCGCCCGGTGGCCGAGGATCGCAAATCGATGCGCCTCGTCGCGGATCTGCTGGATGAGGTGCAGCGCCGCGTCCTGCGGCGAGAGGCGGAGCGTTCGCCCGCCCGCTTCCAGCACGAGTTCCTCCAGGCCCGCTTTGCGCTGCGGACCCTTGGCGACCCCCACGATGCAGACGTCGCTCAAGCCCAGCTCGGCAAGCGCCGCGCGCGCCGCGCCGACCTGCCCCTTGCCGCCGTCCACGAGCACGAGATCGGGCACCCTCCCCCCTTCGCGGGTGACGCGCTCGTAGCGCCGTGCTAGCGCCTGGCGCATGGCGCCGTAGTCGTCCCCCGGCGTGACGTCGCGGACGTTGTAGCGGCGGTATTCGGACCTTTGCAGGGTCGTGCGGTCGTAGACCACGCAGGCGGCGACGGCCGCCTCGCCCATGGTGTGGCTGACGTCGAAGCATTCGATCCGCTGCGCCGACTCCGGAAGATCGAGCGCCCGGCGCAGCGCCGCGATGCGTTCTTCATGGAGCGTTCGGTCGCGCGTTCGCTGCTCGAGCGCGA
Organism: uncultured Enterobacteriaceae bacterium; assembly: GCA_964638135.1. Classification (GTDB taxonomy): domain Bacteria; phylum Pseudomonadota; class Gammaproteobacteria; order Burkholderiales; family SG8-39; genus 2-02-FULL-66-14. The sequence continues at coordinate 2,552 of CAZXAR010000119.1, forward strand.
GCTGCGCGTTCTTGCGCGCCATGTCCACCCACATCCGGCGCTCGCCGTGCGCGGGGGTGAGCACCTGGGCACCGGGCACCTCCACGTCCGCATCGGCAGCCGCGAGGATGAGCGGCGGCGCCGGCTGCTCGAGGTAGTGCTGCTCGAGGAACGCGCCGATCACCTCTTCGGCGACGGCATCGTGTGCGTTGTGCGGGAAGAAGCTCCGATCCCCGACGTGTCGCCCGCCCCGGATCATCGCGAGGTTCACGCACGCGAGCCCGCCTTCCAGCGCGCACGCGATCACGTCGGCATCCAGCCCGCCTTCGGACTCCACGTACTGGCGCGCACGCACGCTCGCAAGCGCCCGCACCTGGTCGCGATACAGGGCCGCTTCCTCGTAGTGCTGCGCAGCCGAGGCGGCGTTCATCCGTGCGCCCAGGATGCGCATGACGTCGTCTTCCCGGCCCTCGAGGAACAGCTCGGCATTCCGGACGTCCAGCGCGTAGCGCTCGGCGGAGATGAGCCCGGTGCACGGCGCGGTGCAGCGCCGGATCTGATGCAGCAGGCAGGGCCGCGAACGGTTCTCGAACACCGAGTCCTCGCAGGTTCGAAGCTGGAAGATGCGCTGCAGCAGCTGAACGCTCTCGCGCACCGCGTGCGCATGGGGAAACGGCCCGAAATGGCGATTCCTGCGCTCCTTGGCGCCGCGATGCAGGCCGATGCGCGGAAACGCGTGGCCCGTGATCAGCAGGTAGGGGTAGGACTTGTCGTCGCGAAACAGGATGTTGTAGCGCGGCGCGAGACTCTTGATCAGGTTGTTCTCGAGCAGCAGCGCCTCACTCTCGGAGCGCGTCACCGTCACCTCGATCGAACCGACCTGCGCGAGCATCGCCGCCGTGCGCGGGCTCTGCATCGACTTGTTGAAGTACGACGCGACGCGCTTTTTCAGATCCTTTGCCTTGCCGACATAGAGTGCTTCGCCGCCGGCACCGAGCATGCGGTACACGCCCGGGAGACTCGGCAGGCCGGCGGCAAACGTCTTCCGATCGAGCATCGTTCTTCGATTATAATTCGCCCCCTTTCAAGGGCTTGCATCATGGCAAAAGTATCCGCGGTGGAAATCCGCGTCGGCAATCTGATCGAGTGGGACAGGCGGGTCTGGCGTGTGCTCAAGTGCTACCACGTCCACGTCGGGGGACGCGGCGGCGCGTTCATGCAGGTCGAGATGAAGGACATCGAGGCCGGCACCAAGACCAATCAGCGCTTTCGCACCGAGGACAAGGTCGAGCGCGCGTTCGTCGAGCCGCGCCAGATGGAATACCTGTACCAGGACGGCGAGAGCTACGTGTTCATGGACAAGCAGAATTACGAGCAGCTGTCGCTCTCGGGCGAATTCCTCGAAGGTCAGGCAGGGTTCCTGCTTCCCAATACCGACGTACAGGTGAATTTCCACAACGGGCGCGCCATCGGCGTCGAGCTGCCGCCGTCGGTCGTGCTCACGGTGACCGAGACCGAGCCCGGCATCAGGAATGCGACCGCGACCAACATGTTCAAGCAGGCCAAGGTTGAAACCGGGATCACGGTGCAGGTACCGCCGTTCATCGACACCGGAGAAAAGATCAAGGTCAGCACCAACGACGGCAGCTACATGGAAAGGGCCTGAACGAGATCCGCGAGCCGCGCCTGCGCCTCGCGGTAGGCGACGCTTCTGCGCAGGTCGCGCCCGCCGCCGCGGCGGCGCATACGCTCGGCGCGTCCGGGCGCCGCGAGGGCCGTGGAGCCGAGCGACTTCAGCAGCCGGTCCTGACCGTCCGGGTCCTTGCAGAGCAACACCATGTCGCAGCCTGCGCCGAGCGCGGCGCGGGCCCGTTCGGGGGCACCCCCAGCGATGCTCGCTCCCTCCATCGACAGGTCGTCGCTGAAGATCAGGCCGTCGAAGCCGAGCTTCCCCCGCAGCACGTCCTGCAACCAGTACTTCGAGTAGCCCGCCGGCTCCGCGTCCGCCTGGCCGAATACCACGTGCGCAGGCATTACACCGCCCAGGCCGGCGGCGATCGCCGGCCGGTAGGGCGCCACGTCCTTTTTCATGATCTCGGCAATCGTGCGTTCGTCGCGCGGCAGCGCCACGTGCGAATCGAGCGCCGCGAACCCGTGCCCAGGGAAATGCTTGCCGACCGCCTTCATCCCTGCCGCATCGAGCCCTTTGAGAAACCCCTCCGCGAGCGCGCCGACCGCGTGCGGATCGAAGTGCAACGCCCGGTCGCCGATTACGGAGCTCGAGCCGTAATCCAGGTCGAGGACCGGCGCGAAGCTGAAATCGACGCCGTGCGCACCCAGCTCCGCCCCGATGACGTAGCCCGCCGCCTCCGCCGCGGCGCGCGCGGCAGGGCGATCCCGGTCCCAGAGGACACCGAGCTGGCGCATCGCGGGAATCGGGGTGAACCCTTCGCGGAAACGCTGCACACGACCACCTTCGTGGTCCACACAGACGAGCAGACGCGGCTCGCGCAGGCCGGCGATTTCGGCCGTCAGCGCCTGCAACTGCTGCGGATTCTCGTAGTTGCGCGCAAACAGGATCACGCCCCCGACCGCCGGATGCCGCAGGCGCCTGTGGTCGTCGTCGGTGAGCGCGGGCCCGAGCGGATCGAGAACGACCGGGCCGAGCGGCGCCCGGGTTTTCAGCCGTCGCACTCGAGGATCACCGTTGCGCCGGCCACCTGGCGTTCGTCGGTGAGGGAAAGATGCGCGCTGCGGATGCGGCGCGCCTCCAGCAGCGCCCTCAGGGCCGGGGAAAACTCGAGCACCGGTTTGCCCGAGCGCAGATTCGCCACCCAGACGCCATGCCAGTTGGCGGGGGCGTGGATTCCGGTGCCGAGCGCCTTGGTGAAGGCCTCCTTGGCGGCAAAGCGCTTGGCGAGGTACGCCGCCGGCTGGCGATGCCGGCGAAACCGCGCGAACTCCGGTTCACACAGAATCCTGCGGGCGAAGCGCTCGCCGAAACGCTCGAGCGCACGCTCGATGCGCCGGATCTCGATGAGGTCGGTGCCGACGCCGTAAATCACGTCCGGAGCGCGTCCGCGCCGCCCACGCTAGCTCGCGCCGTGGTGCGCGGCATCCACGATCTTGCGTTTCATTTCGCGCACCGCCTCGCGCATGCCGACGAAGAGCGCGCGGCTCACGATCGAGTGGCCGATGTGCAATTCCCTCACACCGGGCAGCCGGGCGACCGGCTCGACGTTGAAGTAATTGAGCGCGTGTCCCGCGTTGAAGCGCATCTCCGCCCCGCGGATTTCCTCTCCGGCACGGCGGATTCGCTCCAGTTCGGCAAGCACCGGCGGACTCTCGGCATCGCGCCCGCGGGCGTGAAACGCGTGCGCGTAGGGGCCGGTGTGGACCTCGCACACCGAGGCGCCGATTCGCTTCGCCGCCTCGACCTGGCGCGGATCGGCGTCGATGAACACGGAGACGACGATTCCGGCAGCGGCGAGCTTCGCCACCTGTCCGCGCAGGCGTCCTTCCTGCGCGAGGATGTCCAGCCCGCCTTCGGTGGTGATTTCGTGCCTGCCTTCGGGCACCAGCATCGCCATCTCGGGGCGCAGGCCGCAGGCAATGCCGACCATCTCGTCGGTCGCAGCCATCTCGAGATTGAGCTTGATGTGGGTGAGCTCCCTCAGCCGGCGCACATCCTCGTCCTGGATGTGGCGCCGATCCTCGCGCAGGTGCACCGTGATGCCGTCCGCGCCGCCCAGGTGCGCTTCCACGGCCGCCCACACCGGATCGGGCTCGTACGTGCGACGCGCCTGGCGGACCGTCGCCACATGGTCGACGTTGACGCCGAGTTCGATCACAGCGCTCGCAGATCCAGCAGCACGGCGCGTGTATGCAGCGCTTGGCTGCCCAGCCGCTGGGCGATCAGCGTCCGCAGCAGTTGCCGCGCTTCGTCACGCGTGGCCGGGCGCGCGTACTCGTCGCGCGCGATGTCGAGCAAGGTCTGCCCGCTCACCGTGAGCGCACCGGCCCCTGCCCCATTGGCCGCAACCGGGCCTCGATCATGTTCGTAGATGTAACGCCTTTCCGGTTCGATCGGCCTGCCGCTGGCGGCATCGCGATCGAGCGTGGGAGCATACCCGAGTTCTCCGAGCAGCCGGCGCTCGAACCCGCGCAGCACGGTGGCGTGGTCGGCAGTCGAGGCCAGTCCGACGAGACTCGCCGCGTAGGTGTCGAACAGCCGCTCGTGAGGGTCCTCCCGCGGCACGAGCCTGAGCAGCAGTTCGTTCAAATAGAACCCGCACATGAGCCGAATACCGGCAAGCGTGGTCTGGCCGCCCGCCCACTCCACCGTGCGCAGCGTGCCTAGTTCGGCCGAGCCGCTCCATGACAGCGCAAGCGGGTGGAACGCGAGCAGGGTTCCGCGCAGCGCCGATCGCGGCCGGCGCGCGCCCCGCGCGAGCAGCCCGACCCTTCCGAAACGGCGCGTGAACGCCTCGACGACCAGGCTCGTCTCCTTGTAGGGGTAGCTGTGCAGCACGTACCCGGGCTCGTGGTCGGCGCGCCGCTTCGTCATCCGTAGCCAAGCTGCCGCAATGCGCGCGTGTCGCCGGTCCAGTCCCGCTTCACCTTGACCCACACGCCCAGGTACACCTTGCCCCCGAAACGCGCCTCCAGTTCCCGACGCGCAGCCGATGCGATTCTCTTCAGCCGTTCGCCGCCCGCGCCGACCACGATCGGCTTCTGGCTTTCGCGCTCGACCCAGATCGTCGCCTCGAGACGCCGGACCGGTCCCTGCTCGCGGAAGCTTTCGAGCGCTACGTCGCAGCGGTACGGCAGATCCTCGCCCAGCAGCCGGAACAGCTTTTCCCGCAGGACCTCGGCGGCGAGGAAGCGCTCGGTGCGATCGGTGAGCTGCTCGGCGGGATAGGCCGCCTGAGCTTGCGGCAGGAGGCCGCGCAGCACGCGCAGCAGTTCCGGCAGGTTGCGGCCGGTGCGCGCCGAAACCGGTACGATGGCAGCGAATTCACGCTCCCGTGACAGGCGTTCCACGAATGGCAGCAGCGCGGCGCTGTCCTTCACCCGGTCGATCTTGTTCACCACCGCGACGAGCGGCGCCTGGGGCGGAATGCGCGCGAGAACCGCGCAGTCGGCAGCGCCGAATCGCAGCGCCTCGAGGACAAACGCCACGACGTCGCAATCGCGCGCCCCCTCGGCTGCCCTGCGGTTCAGTACCCGGTTCAGCACACTGAGATGGCGGGTCTGGTAGCCCGGCAAGTCCACCAGCAGGTACTGGCAATCGGCCGTCGTGAGGATTCCGGTAACCAGGTGGCGCGTAGTCTGCGCCTTGCGAGAAACGATCGCGAGCTTTTCCCCGAGCAGCTTGTTCAGAAGGCTCGATTTTCCCGTGTTGGGGCGCCCGGCGAGGGCGACCGTGCCGCAGCGGTATCCGCTCATGCGTCGAGAAGATCGAGCAGATTCTGGGCGGCCTGCTGCTCGGCGGCGCGGCGCGAACTTCCGCTGCCGCGCGCGGCAAGCCCCAGTTCGCCTACCACGCACTCGACCTCGAAGATCTGCTTGTGCGCCGCCCCGCGGGTCGCCGCCACCCGGTACTCGGGGAGTTTTCGTCTGCTTGCCTGGAGAAATTCCTGCAGGCGGGTCTTCGGATCCTTGCCGGTGGAGCCGGCGTCGATCCGTTCCAGGGCGGCGCCGAACGTGTGGCGGATTGCGGTGCGCGCCGCCGGGTAACCGCCATCGAGAAATACCGCGCCGAAAACCGCCTCGAGCGCATCGGCGAGAATCGAGGCGCGGCCGGCGCCGCCGCTCGCAGCCTCTCCTTCCCCGAGGCGCAGGAATTCCGGAATGCCAACGCTGCGTGCGATCGCGGCGAGCGAGGTCTGGCGAACCAGGCTGGCGCGCAGGCGCGACAGCTCGCCTTCCGCCAGGTCCGGAAACCGCCGGCACAGTTCCTCCGCGATCGCGCATCCCAGAACTCCATCGCCGAGAAACTCGAGCCGCTCGTTGTGGGGCGAACCGTGGCTGCGGTGCGTCAGCGCCTGGTAGAGCAGCGACGCATCGGCGAAGTGGTGCCCGATGCGCTCCTCGAGGTTGAAACGGCCGGCCAAGGGCTACTGGGGAGCCTTTTCCTTCCCCGTCGAATTTGCCTGGAAATCGAAATACAGGCCGACATTTCCGAAAAGCGGCACTTCCTTGCGATAGTTGAATGAAATCACGACCTCGCCCGCCTCCTTGGTGATCTCGAGGTCGTTCTCGTTGATGCTGGTCACGTTCTCGATGGCGGTCTTCAGCTGCCACGCCCTCTTGATCTCGGGCACGCTGGCGGAGCGCTGCTCGTTCGCGATCTGCGTGATCAGCTTTTTTGCGGAGAAGAATTCGAGGTAGGGCGGCAACGTCTTCATCCCCAGCACCGCCGCCAGGATGAGAACCACCGCACCGGAGATCAGGCCCACGAGACTGAGGCCGAGCTGCGATCTGCGCATAGAGCTTCCTCTCAGTTTGCGCTTCACCGGAACGACCCGAAGCGCCCCAGCTCATTGAAGTTGAGCCAGATGAAGAACGCCTTGCCGACGATGTTCTCGTCGGGGACGAATCCCCAGACGCGGCTGTCGCTCGAGTTGTCCCGGTTGTCGCCCATGACGAAGTAATGCCCCGGCGGCACCGTGCACGCCAGGCCATTCCTATTGTAGTGGCAATTGCCGGCGAACGGGAACGTGCGTACCTGCGGGACGAGTGCCGGCGCGTCGTCTTCGATCAGGATTTCGTGCTCGACCGCACCAAGCGTCTCGATGAAACGATGCGAGAACTGCATGCGCTCCCTGGACAGGTAATCCTCGATCTGGCGGATCGGAACCGGCGCGCCGTTGATCGACAGCCGTTTGCCGCGATATTCGATGCGGTCGCCGGGAAGTCCGACGACGCGCTTGATGTAATCCAGGCTGGAGTCCTCGGGGTAGCGGAACACCATCACGTCGCCGCGCCGCGGCGCGCCGACTTCGACGATCTTGCGGTTGAGCACCGGGACGCGAATGCCGAAGGCGTACTTGTTCACCAGGATGAAATCGCCGATCAGCAAGGTCGGAATCATCGAGCCCGAGGGGATCTTGAACGGCTCGACCAGGAAGGATCGGAGTACGAAAACGATCAGAATCACCGGAAAGAAGCTGATCGAATACTCCACCCACCAGGGCTGCTGGACGGATTCGGCGCGTGCCTTGCGCAGCCAGAGGAGGTCGAGCAGCCAGACCGCCCCGGTCAGCACCAGCAGGATCAGGAGGAACAGCGCAAAACTCACCGTCGGGCCCCTACTTGTCGCCGGACTGCAGCACGGCGAGAAACGCTTCCTGGGGAATCTCGATGGCGCCGACCTGTTTCATGCGTTTCTTGCCCTCTTTCTGTTTTTCTAGCAGCTTTCTCTTGCGCGTCACGTCGCCTCCGTAGCATTTTGCCAGCACGTTCTTGCGCAACGCCTTGACGGTTTCGCGCGCCACGACCTGGGAGCCGATGGCGGCCTGCACCGCGACGTCGAACATCTGGCGCGGAATCAGCCTGCGCAGACGGTGCACCAGATCGCGCCCGCGCGTCTGGGCCGCGCTGCGGTGAACCATGCTCGAGAGCGCGTCGACCCGCTCGCCGTTGACCAGCACGTCGAGGCGCACCATGTCGGCCGGCCGGTATTCCCTGAACTCGTAGTCGAGCGAGCCGTAGCCGCGCGT
>CAZXAR010000120.1:0-1364 GCA_964638135.1 uncultured Enterobacteriaceae bacterium
ATCGCTGCGCCGCGTTCGGCGAGCAACCGGCGCAGCACCGAACGATGGCAGCGCGATTCGTCCGCACAGTAGCAGCCGACCGAAAAATCCGCCGTGTGCGAAAACGCCGCGAGCAGCTCGAGCAACCGGCTTCTTTCCGGCTTCGCCATCTCGGCGCGGTACTTGCGCGCGAAGGCTTCCCACTCGCGCGCGGTCGCGGCGGACTTCGCGGATTTCACCAAGGCAACGCTGGGGGCAAGGTCGGGCAGCCAGAGGTCGTACCAGTTCTGCGCCGCGTAGGCGTTTTTGCGTACGCCGCGGGGCGGGTGCCTCACCGTGCCGATTCGCAAGCCCTCGCGCGGGATGCGCGGCGTTCCCAGGCGAACGATGCGGATCGTCACGGCGTCACCCGGCCGCGCGGACGGCTACAAACTCGCCGTTTCCGACCGGAACGAGGCAGGTCGTGAATTCGGCGTCCGCCTTCACGAGCGCAACGAACGGTGCCATTTCCCCCGCGTGCGAGGTGGCATTGTCGGCGACGAGCAGCCCGCCCGGCCGCAGGATCCTCCGCAGGCGCGGCCACCACCCGGCGTACTGTGCGCGCTCGGAGTCGAGGAACAGGAGGTCGAACGCTGCCTCGGCTGATCGCGCGAGCACTTCCCCGGCGTCCTCGTGCAGGAGCGCGATGCGCGAAGCAAGCCCGGAGCGCTCGAAGTTCTTCCGTGCCAGTCGCACCTTGTAGTCGGCGTATTCGACCGTGGTCACGCTGCCTCCGACCGCCTGCGCTGCGTCGGCCAGCCAGAGGGTCGAATAACCGTTCGAGGTCCCGATCTCGAGCACTCGCCGCGCGAGCGTCGCGCGGACCAGCACCGACAGGAACTCTCCCGTCTCGCGCGTGATGTTCAGCATGCGGCGCGCGCGCTCCGCATTCGCGCCGTCGTTCTCCCGCCCGAACTGCTCGAGTTCGGCAAGCACCGCCTGCAGCATTTCAGCCACGATTGCGAAGATACCTGAGCATGGCCTCCAGGCCGAGTACGTAGGACTGCACGCCGAACCCGGTGATCATTCCCACCGCCGCTTCGGCGAGTATCGAGCGCAGGCCGCGTTTCTCGATGTTCGTCATGTGCACTTCGATGTACGGCAGGGGCACCGCGCGCAGGCAATCGCGCAGCGCGTAGCCGGCGTACAGAAAAGCGGCCGGATTCATCACCAGGCCGTGGAACTTCTCCTCCGCCGCGCGATAGATGCGCTCGATCGCTTCGCTCTCGCTGTGCGTGTAGAAGATCGCAAGCTCATACCGGTTCGACCGTGCGTGCCTGCGCAGCAGCGCATCGAGTTCGGCGGCGGAGGTCCGCCCGTACAGTTCCGGCTGGCGCCGGCCGAGA
>CAZXAR010000120.1:1464-10244 GCA_964638135.1 uncultured Enterobacteriaceae bacterium
CTCGGTGACGCAGGCGAGGACGCCCGAAGCGACGGGCTTGTAGTAATTGATCTTCACCTCGATCGTGGCGCAGAACTCGCCCGGTTCCAGGCTCGGGTAGAGCGCGGCGCCCATGCCGGTATCGGCGAGCGCATACAGAACCGCCCCATGCACGACGTTCTGCGGGTTGAGGTGCTTTTCGGACACGGTCAGCGTGCACCTGCTGCGCCCGCCGCCCTGTTCTTCGACCTGCAGCCCGATGAGTTCGGCGTAGGGATGGCGCATCGGTCAGCCCGGCTGAAACTGCATCAACACCTCATCCGGGCCCACCGGGTGCTCGGCAAGCTGCTCGGGCGAGGCGAGCGCAAAACCCAATCGCTCCAGGAGCCGGAGCGAGCGGTGATTCGCCCGCCTGAGCACTGCCGATACGGTGCGCACCTGATAGCGCGCGACGAGTTCATCGATCATCGCCTGCACGGCTTCGCGCGCAATGCCCCGGCCCCAGTACCTGCTGCCGAGTTCGTAGGCGATCGCGGCGCGGCCGTCAGAATACACGGTAGCCTGAACGTATCCTGCGAGCTCGGAAGTGGGAAGACGGATGACCCAGTTGAGCCACTGTTGGCAACCGTCCGCGGACTGCCTCGATTCGAGCATCGTGTAGCGCTCGCGCAACCACTCGACGGACGCGGGCGGCGCGTTCTCGTACTCGTAAATCGCCGGATCGCTGAGAACGTGGAACATCTCCTCGGCGTGCGACGCGAGCTGCGGCTCCAGCGTCAAACGGGCCGGGGCGAGGATCCGCATTCGCCTTCCGCCTAGCGGTATTTCGCCGCGGTGATGAACTGGCTGAAGGACTCGCACCACACGATCACGGTATTGAACGCCGCCGGATCGATCGATGCCGGTAGCGGAACCACGAAATTCTCGAATGTCCGCACGTCCCCTATGCGCACCATCTTCTCCTTGAGGCGCACGAAGTCCGCCTTGGTTTCCACGAACGCCGGCGAGAGGTAGAGCTTGTAGTCGGGGCCGGGCGCAAGGCTGCCTTGCAGGGAGACGGCGCTTCGGCTCACCGCAACCGTTCCTTCGCCCCAGTGCAGGGCGTCGCTGTCCTTCAGGTCGCGGCGGAATTGCCCCGTGAACTGCGCGGAGGCGGCGACGGCCTTCACCTCCGAGTCTGCGGGCGCCGGCGGCGCGATCAGAATCGGGAGAATGTAGATGCCGGCGGCAAAGCCGACCGCGGCCGCTGCGCCGTGCGAGACGATCAGCAGGACGAGTCTTTTCATCGTGGACTCCCGTTTACCCGATTTTGCGTCACCGATACCGTGGCGGGGGCGCCGGAAGAAAGTGCGCCTCCTTCTCAGGAAAGCCGGCCCTCGCGCCCGCCGCGCAGGTACGCGACCCAATACACGCCGGCGACGAGCAGGGTTCCGCCGGCAACGTTCCCCACGGTCACTGCGACGATGTTCCGGCCTGCGCCGGCAATCGAGATCGTGCCCTGGGCGTCCAGCGCGAGCCCGAAAGGCAAAAAGAACCAGTTGGCGATCGAGTGCTCGAATCCGAGGGCCACGAACGCGGTGATGGGAAAGAGAACCGCGAGGATCTTGTCGGTCACGCTGCGCCCGCCCATCGTGAGCCACACGGCAATGCACACGAGCGCGTTGCAGAGCACGCCGCGCGCAAACGCTTCGACGAGCGAAAGGTCGGCCTTGGCGCGCGCGACGGCGATCGCGGTCTCGCGCACCGCGCCGCCGTCCAGATCGGCGACATTCGCCCCCATCACGAGCAGGACCGTTCCCAGGCAACCGATCACGTTGCCGAGGTAGGCGAGCACCCAGTTCCGCAGCACGTCGCGGGCGCCGATCAGGCCGCTTGCCCAGGCCATCGCAAGGAGGTTGTTGCCCGTAAAGAGCTCGGCCCCGGCCACCACCACGAGCACCAGTCCAAGACAGAAGCTCAAGCCGCCGAGCAGGCGGGTCACGCCCAGACCGAGGCTCGAGCCGGTAACGACCAGCGTAAAGAAAAGGGCGCCGAGCGCAATGAAGGCGCCCGCGAGCACCGCGAGCACGAGCAGCGTGATGCTATCCATGCGCGCCTTCGCAACGCCAAGCCTCTCGACCTGGCGTGCGATCTCGCGCGGCGGGTGCGCGTCGGCGAAGTCGTGTTCTTTGCTCATTCGGGTCTGGGCGGCACCGCGCCCCGCGCCGCGAGGGCTTTCGCGCGCAGGGTGAGCTCAATAGTCCATAGGTAAATGCGAGGGCGTCGGGCGCGGTGGCAGAAGTCTACCGTAGGCCCGACGAGCCGATTCCCGACGCCCGTCCCGCGGAAGCGTATCGGACAGGATACGGTTACAGCGCCCCGATCGCGACGAGCGCGCGCCTTACTTCCTCTACGCCTTCCGGGGGCAGCGGCGCTTGCGGGGGCAAAGGAGCGCCAACCGCGTAACCCTGGAGTCCCAGCCCCCCCTTAATGCAGGCAGCGAGGTTGTACTTGGCGAAGGCCTGGTTCAGATTCCACAGCGGCCGTTGACGCTCCATCGCCGTGGCCCACTCGCCGCGTCGGCAGAGCTCGTACAGCTCGACGCTTTGTCGTGGTGCGACGCAGGCGGGGCCGGCCATCCAGCCGACGCCGCCGATCATCATCACGCAGACCGGAATGTGCGCCGAGGCCGCGAACACCTGCATCCGCCCTTCGACCCGATTGAGGATCGAGAGCAGCCGACCGGTATCGAACGAGGCGTCCTTGATGTAGCGGATGTTGGGGACGCGGCTCAGCCGCTCGATGACGGGGAGGCTCAAGTCCGATCGTTGGAAGTTCGGGTTGGTGTACAGCACGACCGGGATCGAGACCGCCTCGGCGATCGCCTTGAAGTAGGCGAACACGCCTTCATCGGGAATGGGGAAGTAGGCCTCCAGGATCGCGAGGATGCCGCTGCACCCGAGACGCTCGAACTCGCGTGCCTGGGAAACGGCGTCGGCGATCGTGGTCGACGCGACTCCCGCCACGACCGGGACTCGGGCGCTCGTGGCTTCGACAACGACCTCGACGACCCGCCGCCGCTGCGTCCAGGAGAGATAGGCGAATTCTCCCGTCGATCCCAAGGGCGTCAGCCCATGGACGCCGGCCCCGATCAGGTCGTCGCACAGCCGTGCGAGTACTTCGGCGTCCACCTCTCCGGACGTTCCCACCGGCGATACAAGGTAGGGAAAGACCCCGTGGAAGTGCGTTTCGCTCATCGCAGTCGCGCCGGCCGTGCGGTTACTCAGACACGGTAGAACACAGCATATGGGAAGCTACTGCTTGGTCCGGATGAACACCGCCTCCACAGCCTCGAGCGGGATCACGGCGTCGAAGAATTCGCGTCCTGAAACCGCACCCAGGACGACCAGCCTGGCCGTCGCCTCGCGCACCGTCCCGGTGAACTCCTGGCCGCTCCGCAAGCGCAGCGTGACGCGCTTGCCTTTCTGCGCCGCGACCACGGATTGCGTGGTATCGCTGACGGAAATGCTCACTTCCTGGGCAAGCACGTTGGCCGCGAAGGCCAGGCCGAGAAGCACGGCTGGTAAAGAGCGCATCTTGATCCTCCCTTGTCCGTTGAAAACACCGCCATGCGCGGCAACCGGCTGATCCCGGAACCGGCAATCGCCATTATGCCGTCTGGACCGCGCGGCGTGCGCCGCCGGAATCAGCGCGCGGCGCGCTCGATCAGGATCTCGAAGCCGCCTTCTTCGAGCGGCCGGGTGCGGTGGCGAAAGCCCTGCTCGTCGAGCACGTCGTAGAGCGGAAACGGCTCGCGGTGGATGAGCACCCGGAGCGGATCGTCGGGCGCCTCGGTGAGCGCTTTCATGATGCGCAGGAACGGCTCCGGCGGCTCGAGCCCGCGCACGTCGAGCGCCTTGTTCGCGGCCTCGCTCTTCGCCTCCTGCGCGAGCGCGGCGGCGCGCGCCCCGAGCGTGCGCTCGAACGCCGGGTACATCATTTCTTCCTCGGTATCGGTGTGCTGGCGAAAGAGCAGCGCGAGCGTCTCGAACTCGGCGCGGCAGGCCTCGGGATCGTGCGCCGCCGAGGCCGAGGAGAGCGCCCACAGGATGGCGCGGATGTCGTCGTGCTGCACGCGCAGCGCCTGCGTCGCGTCGCGCAGGCCGCTCAGTTCCTCGTACACCGGGAACAGGCGCTCTTCCTCGAAGCGGAAGTGCCCGAGCAGGACGTCGCGCAGCTCCACGAGGCGCGCGTTGAACGAATTCCAGTCCTCGCGCACCGCCTGGTCGGCCGCGGCGAACAGCTCGCGGCAGCGGCGGTGATGCTCGGTCAGCGCGTCCGCGACGCTCGACATGCGGCGGCTCCGGGGTTCATGACCGGCCCATTGTCCGAGGCGGCACCCGCGCGGCCTTGATATTTGTCAAGACTCGGGGCCAAGCCGCGCGTGCGCATAGGACGCTGCGGCAAGGAGGAGCGCGGCGGCAAAGGCGTGACCGACCGCAACGAAAAGCGACAGGGCGGCGACTACGGCGAGCGTACCGAGCGCGGGCGCAAGCGCCGCACACGCAAGCAGCGCGATTCCCGTTGCCGGGAATGCGGCGAGGACGAGGCGAAGCGCGAGCGAAGCCACGGTCGCAGCGGCGGCAAGCCCGATCGCGGCGTGCGCGAGCAGGAGCGCCACCGGCGGATCCGGGAAAAACGTGGCAAGCGCTGCGCCAAACGCCGCCTGCACGGCGGCGATGAGCAAGGCCGCCGCCGCGAGCGGGCGCTCGCCCGCGGCGCGGATGCGCGGCGCGTCCGCGCCGCCCCACAACCAGGCAAGGAGCGCTGCGAGCGCAATGCCGCCAAGCTGGTTGAAGAACGCCGCCGGCCGCGGCGGCTCGGTGCCCGCGACCCAGCCGACGATGGAAAGAAGCACGGTAAGCACGAGCGCGACGATCATCGCCGCGCCCATCTTGCGCTGCCGGATCGCAAGCGCGGCGAGCGCGAAAACAAGCAGCGCGGCGAGCGATGCCGCGACGCGCTGAAAACCACGCACCACGGCGAGCGCCTCGCCCAGTTCACGGACGCCCAGGCGAATCGTGACGCTCGCGGCGAGCACCGCCAGGACGGCGAGCGCGGCTAGGCCGGCGACGGCGCCGAAGGCGCGCACTTGATTTCCGGCTCCGCCCCGACCGGCTCGGGTGCGCGCAGCGCGTGCGCCGCCCAGAGCGCGGCGGCGAGAACCGCGACCGCGCCGCCCTGGTGGGCGGCGCCAAGGCTCACCGGAACGCCGAGGAGCAGGGTGGCGATGCCGAGCGCGGCCTGCAGCGCGAACGCCGCGAGAAGCGCGCTCGCCGCGGTGCGCGCCGGCGTTGCGCGCGCGTGCCACCACAGGAGCGGCACGAGCACCGCGAGCACCCAGAAAAATCCGCGGTGCACGAATTGCACCGTCGCCATGTTGTAGAAAAAGTTCTTCCACCACGGCTCGAGCATCAGGATCTCGGGCGGGACGAAGTGGCCGTTCATGAGCGGAAAGGTGTTGTACGCGTAGCCCGCGCGCAGGCCCGCCACGAACCCGCCGCTGAGCGCCATCAGGAAGACGAGCGCGGCGATGCCGAGCGCGCCGCGGGCAAGCCGGGTCGCGGGCGCTCGGCGCGCGGGCGAGGCGAGCAGCTCGAGCGCGATCCAGAGCTGCGCCGCGAAGATGGCGAGCGCGACGCCGAGGTGCGCGGTGAGCCGAAAGTGGCTCACGCGCGGATTGTCCACCAGCCCGCTCGCGACCATGTACCAGCCGAGCGCGCCCTGCAGCGCGCCGAGCGCGAACACGCCGGCGAGCTTCCAGGCGAGCCCCCGCTCGAGCCGGCCGCGGGCGAGAAACCACAGGAACGGCAGCAGGAACACGGCGCCGATCAGCCGCCCGAGCAGCCGGTGCACGTACTCCCACCAGAAGATGCGCTTGAAGCCGCCGAGATCCATGTCGAAGTTCACCAGCTTGAACTCCGGGGTCTCGCGGTACTTGGCGAAGGTTTCCTGCCAGTCCTCCTCCGAGAGCGGCGGCAGCGCGCCGACGAGCGGCTGCCACTCGACGATCGAAAGGCCGGAATGCGTGAGGCGCGTCACGCCGCCGACCACCACGATGGCGAATACCAGTGCGGCGCAGCAAAAAAGCCACGCCGCGACCACGCGGCGATCCGCCTGCGTCATGAGCGCAAGTCCGTCCATCGAACGGTGCGGATCGTAACCCGCCAAGGCCCGAAAAACTTGATGTGCATCAAATCGGCGGCTTTCCTCGCAGCGTAACTTCGCCCGCTACCGGTCCGCGCGCGGCGGACCCGACACGCGAAGTACCGACGAGGGGGTGCGACATGGCAAATACGACGCAAAGCAATGTTCCGGGCGACGACGTGCTGGAGGAGCCGGTTCCGGCGATGCAGCAGCTGCTCGACAATCCGTTCCTGCTGCTGTTCATCGGCATCGCGATCCCGACCGTCCTCTACACGATCTGGGGCGTGATGGAAATCGTCTCGCTGCCGATCGCCAAGTAAGGGGAGACTCCGATGAGCGCAATCCTGCCGCCTTCCGAGCGCGTCTGGTGGAAGGAGCCGCTCGACCGCGTCGAGCTGCTCTGGATCGTGATCGCGCTGGTGTGGTGCCTGATCATGTTCTTCATGATGCCGTACTGGCACATCTACGGCGAGCAGAACCTCGCCAACGAGGCGCACCGCACCACGCCGGAGGCCTTCCTCAAGAAGGCCGACGAGGTGATCGCCAAGTACAAGGTGCGCGAGGAGGGGCCGCAGAAGACCCCGGTGGTGAAGCCGCCCGCGGGGGCCGACGTGTACCTGGTCGCCCGCCTGTGGAGCTGGTCGCCGATCCTCGAACTGGAAGCCGGCAAGTCCTACCGCATCCACCTCATGTCGATGGACTGGCTGCACGGTTTTTCGCTGCAGCCCGAGAACATCAACATCGAGGTGCATCCCGGCTACGACCACGTGCTCACGGTGACGCCGACCAACCCGGGCAAGTACTCGATCATCTGCAACGAGTTCTGCGGCATCAACCATCACACGATGATCAGCCCGCTGTATGTCGTGAAGTAGGGGGGAGACGGATATGGCAACCAATCGCAACTTCAGGACCTGCCCGGCGACCGGGCTCCTGTTCCACGAGCCGGCCGAGAAGCTGATGCGCTGGAACGCGGTGGTCGCGGTGGTCGCGCTGCTCGTCGGCGGCATCCTCGCCGTGGGGGTGCTGCTCACGCGCTGGCAGGCGGTGCACCTGCTGCAGGCCGACCTCTTTTACCAGTTCCTCACCGCGCACGGGCTCAACATGCTCGTGTACTGGATCATCTTCTTCGAGATCGCGATCCTGTACTTCGCCTCCTCGACGCTGCTGCGCTGCCGGCTCGCCACGCCGGGCATGGCCTGGGTCGGGTTCTGGCTGATGGTCGCCGGCGCGCTCATCAACAACTACGCGGTGATCCGCGGCGATTCGAGCGTCATGTTCACGTCCTACGCGCCGATGGGCGCGCATCCGACCTTCTACCTCGGGCTCATCCTGTTCGCGGTCGGGGCGCTGATCGGATGCTTCGTCTTCTTCGGCACGCTGGTGGTGGCGAAGTCCGAGCGGACCTACCACGGCTCGGTGCCGCTGGTGACTTTCGGCGCGGTCACCGCGGCGATCATCGCGGTGTTCACCATCGCCACCGGCGCGATCATCCTGATCCCGACGCTGCTCTGGTCGCTCGGGCTGATCGAGCACATCGATTCGTTGATGTACCGCACCATCTGGTGGGGCTTCGGGCATTCCTCGCAGCAGATCAACGTCTCGGCGCACGTTGCGGTCTGGTACGCCGGCGCGGCGATCGTGTTCGGCGCCAAGCCGATGAGCGAGAAGGTGAGCCGGGTGGCGTTCCTGCTCTACATCTTCTTCCTTCAGCTCGCGAGCGCGCATCACCTGCTCGCCGATCCGGGCCTTACCTCGAACTGGAAGATCTTCAACACGAGCTACGCGATGTACCTCGCGGTGCTCGCTTCGATGGTGCACGGCCTGACGGTTCCGGGCTCGATCGAGGTGGCGCAGCGCCTGAAGGGCTACAACAACGGGCTGTTCGAGTGGCTGCGCAAGGCCCCCTGGGGCAACGCGCCGTTCGTCGCGATCTTCCTCTCGATCATCGTGTTCGGCTTCCTCGGCGGCATCTCCGGTGTGATGATGGGCACCGAGCAGTTGAACCTCATCATTCACAACACGCTGTACGTGCCGGGGCATTTCCACGCCACGGTGGCGACCGGCACCACGCTCGCCTTCATGGGGCTCACCTACTTCCTGATCCCGGTGCTGTTCCGGCGCGAACTCGCGTTCGGCAACCTGGCGACCTGGCAGGCGTACATTTTCGGCCTCAGCATGGCGGGGTTGTCGCTCTTCATGATGGGTGCGGGCACGCTGGGCGCGCCGCGGCGGCACTGGGACATCAGTTTCGCCGGCAACGCGTTCACGTACGAATTTCCGGGTACGGCTTGGCTGATGCTCGCGCTGATGGGCATCTGCGGCCTGGGCGCGCTCGTGGGCGGCGCCATGTACCTGCTGATCACGGTCTGGTCGGTGTTCCTCGGCAAGAGAATCCAGACGCCCGAATTCCAGCACGTGTCGGCGCGGCAAGGCGTTGCGCCCCCGGCGAAGCCCTCGCCCTCGATCGCGCAGACGCTCGCCTCGCATCACGGCGGGATTGGCGCCGGCGGCATGGTGGCGCCGGGCACCTTCGTGCTCGCGCTCGTGTTCCTGACGTCGTTCGTGCTGTACTACTTCGTCAACTGGAAATACCTGTCGACGGTCTGGCCGCT
>CAZXAR010000121.1:0-10206 GCA_964638135.1 uncultured Enterobacteriaceae bacterium
ACGTCTTTTTCCTCGATTTCGCGCAAAAGCTCTTCCCGAGCATCCCGCTGCAGCGCGTGACGCAGATGGTTTCCGGGATCGACGTCATCATGTACCAGTCGGACGAGGAGCTGAAGAAGCTGGCGAAGAAGGCCATCGAGCTGGGGATCGTCAATGCCGTGACATTCAGCCAGGAATGGGCGGAAGTGGAGCCGGCGCTGAAGAAGCTGCCGAGGGGCGAGGAGTGGCTCGCCGCCCTCGAGAAGGTGCGCGATCCCTGGTTCCACATTTCCACCGGTACCGGCTGGTACCACCACGACCGGTCGTGGAACGACAACATGAATGTGCCCCTTTCCGGTATCCACACGTATATCGGCAAGATCCAGCAGGGCGTGAGCATCGAGCGCCCGATGCAGAAGGTGCGCGACGAACGCGACCGCGTTACCGCCGAGTACCGCGGCCTGATCGAGAAGGAGGAGGACCGCAAGCAGTTCGACGAACTGCTCGCCTGCGCCAAGACGGTGTTTCCGTACGTCGAAAACCATCTCTTCTACGTCGAGCACTGGTTCCACTCGATCTTCTGGAACAAGATCCGCGAAGTGGCGGCGATCATGAAGGACCACGGCATGATCGGCGATATCGAGGATGTCTGGTACCTGCGCAGGGACGAGATCAAGCAGGCGCTGTGGGACGTAGTCACCGCCTGGGCCACGGGCGTGACGCCGCGCGGGACGAAGACGTGGCCGAAGGAAATCGAGTGGCGCAAGGGCGTCATGCAGAAATTCCGCGAGTGGCGGGCGCCGCCCGCGATCGGCACCGCTCCGGAGGTGATCCAGGAGCCGTTCACGATCGTGCTTTGGGGCGTGACCAATAAATCGCTCGCCGACTGGGCGGCGGTGCAGGAGATCGGCGATCCGGCCAGCGTCACGGAACTCAAGGGGTTCGCGGGAAGCCCGGGCACCACCAAGGGCAAGGCGCGTGTCTGCCGCACCGTGGATGAAATCCGGCAGCTTCAGGAAGGCGAAATCCTGGTCGCTCCCACCACTTCGCCGTCCTGGGCGCCGGCCTTCGCCAAGATCGGAGCCTGCGTCACGGACGTCGGCGGCGTGATGAGCCATGCGGCGATCGTCTGCCGGGAGTACGGCATGCCGGCCGTCGTGGGCACCGGGCACGCCACCAAGATCATCAAGACGGGCATGATGCTCCACGTGGATGGCTCCACCGGAGCGGTTTCCATCGCGCGCTGACACGAAACGACGGCAATCGCGTTCGCGCGCGGGCGGTACGGCGGGGTTTCGCGATGACTTCGGAACAGCCGTTGCTCTGCTGGTTCGAAGAATGCTCGGCGGCTTCGGTGCCCCTGGTCGGGGGCAAGTGCGCCTCGCTCGGTGAACTGATCCATGCCGGGGTGCGCGTGCCTCCCGGATTCGCCCTGACAACCGAGGGCTTCCGCCTGTTCATGGCCGAGGCGGAGATCGACCGGGA
This sequence comes from uncultured Enterobacteriaceae bacterium, assembly GCA_964638135.1. Classification (GTDB taxonomy): domain Bacteria; phylum Pseudomonadota; class Gammaproteobacteria; order Burkholderiales; family SG8-39; genus 2-02-FULL-66-14. The sequence continues at coordinate 1,465 of CAZXAR010000121.1, forward strand.
CGTGAGCTCGCTGCTGCGGGGCGTCGATGCGCGGGATGTCGCCGCCCTGGACGGCGCGAGCGAGTCCATTCGCAGGACGATTGAATCGCAGCCCTTCTCGATCGAAATCGAAGATGCGATCGCCGAGTATTACCGCAGGCTCTCGGTACGCTGCTGCGTGCCGGCGGTTCCGGTGGCAGTGCGTTCGAGCGCGACGGCCGAGGACCTGCCCGGCGCCAGCTTCGCCGGCCAGCAGGACACCTACCTGTGGATCCGCGGCGTGGACGATGTGTTGCACCACGTGAGGCGCTGCATGTCCAGCCTGTTCACCGCGCGGGCGATCGCCTATCGCGCCAATCGGGGTTTCGATCACGATCAGGTGGCGATCGGCGTCGGCGTGCAGAAAATGGCCAACTCGTTCACGGCGGGCGTGATGTTCACCATTCACCCCGCCACCGGCGACCGCTCGGTCATCGTCATCGACTCCAACTTCGGGTTCGGCGAGTCGGTCGTTTCGGGCGAGGTGACGCCGGACCATTTCGTGGTGAACAAGGTGACGCTGGACATCATGGAACGCACCGTTTCCACCAAGGAGATCTGCTACACGGTCGATCCGAAGGCGCAGAAGTGCCGTTCCTTTGAAATACCTTACGAGCGCCAGAAGGTGCAGTCGCTGATCGACGACGAGATCACCGAGCTGGCCTGGATCGGCAAGCAGATCGAGAAGCACTACGGCTGCCCCATGGACATCGAGTGGGCGGTCGACAAGGGCCTGCCTGCGGGCGGCAACCTTTTCATCCTGCAGGCGCGCCCCGAAACCGTGTGGAGCCGGAAGAGCCGGCCGAGCGCCGCCAGCGCCGGGGCGTCGGCCATGGACTACATCGTGTCCGGCATGCTGGAAGGCAGGAAGCTCAGGTAAGGCGGAACGGATTCGGTTTTCGTCACTCGCGCAAATTCAACGGAGCCATCATGAACGCACGCATTGAAGTAAGACCCATTGACGACCTGCGCAGCTACATCGAAGCCTGCGAGGCCCATGGGCAGCTGCATCGCGTCACGACCGAGGTGGACTGGAAGTGGGAGCTGTGCCACGTCTCGAAGGTCAACGAGGAGCAGAAGGGGCCGGCGCTTCTCTATGAGAACGTGAAGGGCCATTCGATCCCTGTGTTTACCAGTGCATTCACCACGCCGCAGCGGATGGCGATTGCTTTGGAGCAGGATCCGTCGCTCTCCATGAGCCACCTCTCGAAGAAATGGATGGAGCTCACCACCAAGCAGCTGATCAAGCCGAAAATCGTCGACGATCCGGTGGTAATGGAAAACGTGATCGAAGGCGACGCGGTGGATCTCGAAAGGTTTCCCGTGCCCTGGTTCTATCCGGACGACGGCGGGCGCTTTTTCGTCACCGCCGGCTACCTGGTGACGCGGGACCCGGATACCGGTTGGACCAACCTCGGCACCTACCGTTCCCAACTGCTGGCGAAGAACATCCTCGGCTCGCAGATCATCAAGGGCAAGCATGGCGACATGCACATGAAAAAATACCAGGAGCGCGGCGAGCTGATGCCCGCAGCGGCCGTCGTCGGCTGCGACCCGGTGCTGTTCCTCGCAAGCTCCACCCTGGTCAGCGCGCAGGTCGACGAGTACGACATCGCGGGCTCGCTGCGCGGCCGTCCGGTCCCGGTGTTCAAGTCCGACCTCACCGGGCTCACGCTGCCGGCGAACGCCGAAATCATCGCCGAGGGCTGGATCGATCCGAACGAGCTGATGGACGAAGGGCCCTTCGGCGAATACACGGGTTACTACTCGGGCAACAAGGGCAAGGATTATCCGAAACCGGTGCTGCGGGTGAAGCGCATCCTCCACCGCAACAAACCCGTGTTCTGGGCGACCACGGTCGGCAAGCCGATCAACGACATCCACATGATCCAGTCGCTCAACCGTACCGCGACCCTTTGGTACGACCTGGAGACCATGAAGGTGCCCGGGATCCAGAGCGTCTACATCCCGCCGGAAGCGTGCGGCCGATTCTGGGTCGTCGTTTCCGTCAAGCAGATGTATCCGGGGCATTCGAACCATGTCGGTCATGCGGTGATCGCGAGCACGACCGGGCATTACGGCGTCAAGGGGGTCATCACCGTGGACCACGACATCGACGCCGAGGACTGGGACCGCATCTGGTGGGCGCTTGCCACCCGCTTCGATCCAAAGCGCTCGGCGCAGATCATCGACCGGGGCCGCTCGACGCCGCTCGACCCGGGCCTGCCGATCGAAGCGCGCGAAATCACCAGCCGCATCCTGCTCGACGCCTGCACCCCGTTCGAGTGGAAAAACAAGCCGGACGAAATCTGGATGGACCGGGCCGTGCTGCAAAAGGTGTCGGATCGCTGGAACGAGTACGGCTTCACGGGCTCAAGCCCGGTCGCCAACATGATCCACCGGCTGACGCGGCCGGAAGTGAAGAAATCCAGGGCAGCCTAGCCGATGGCAGGGGACAGCAAAGGAATCGTGATCGTGTGCAACCTGGACACGCGCGGCGAGGACATCGTCTTCGTCAGGCAGCTCGTCCGGGACCGGGGCCACGAGGCGATCCTGCTCGACTTCAGCATGGAGGAGCCGCCGCCATTCCCCGGCGATATTCGCACCGAGGAAGTGGCGGCACGCGGTGGCCTTCCCATCGAAGCGGTGCGCGAGAAATACCGCTCGGACCGCGACGCCGCGACTAACAACCAGATCCGCGGCGCCGCGGCGATCGTCGACGAGCTGCTCGCGCAGGGCAGGGTGCACGGCATCATCGGCATCGGCGGCGGTACTGCCACCCTGGTCGCCACCTCGATCATGAAACGGCTTCCTTTCGGCATGCCCAAGGTGATGGCTTCGCCGATGGCGGCGCACCCGGCTTACATCGACCGCTATGTCGGCACCCGCGATATCACCATGCACCACACGGTTCTCGACATCGTGAAAATGAATCCGCTCCTGAAAGCGCAGATCATCAACGCGGTGGGCGCGATCTGCGGCATGGTGGAGATGACGCAAGGAACCAAGATTGTGTTCGACAAACCATGCGTCGCGGTCTCCTCATTCGGCTTCGGCGAGATGGCGGTGCAGGCGGCGCTCGGCATGCTGGAGGAAGCCGGCTTCACGCCGATCGTCTGCCATGCCCAGGGCAAGGGCGACAAGGCGATGGAGGAGATGATTCGCGACGGCGCCTTCCAGGGCGTCCTCGACATCTGCACGGGCGGCGTCGTGGAACATCTTTTCAAGGGCAACCGCGATCCCGGATCCGACCGGCTGATGGCCGCCGTGGAGACCGGCATCCCGATGGTGCTGGCGCCCTGTGGGCTCGACATCCTGTCCTACGGTGGTCGCGCCGACATGCTGGAAAAGACCAAGGACCGGCCCCAGTACGTACAGGACGCCCTGCGCGTCCAGGTCCGCACCACGGCCGGCGAATTGCGCCAGGCCGCCGACGTGATCGCGGACCGGCTCAATCGCGCCAAGGGGCCGTGGACCTTCCTGATCCCGCGCAAAGGCTGGTCGTCGCTTGATCAAGAGGGCCGGCCGCTCCACGACCCGGTCGCCGATGCCGCCTTCGCCGCGCGGCTGAAGGAAAAGATCGCCGATCGCAGCCGCATCAAGGAAGTCGAACTGCACCTCTACACGCCCGAATTCGCCCGTCTTGCCGTTGACGAGTTTCTGCGGCTGTTCGGGGAGCAGAAGTCGCGGGCGCTGGCATGATGATCCGCCCGTGGCCCCGGATCGCGTCCGAGCAGGTGTTCGATGCAGGGCTGTTCCGAGTGACGAGGGACGCGGCGCGCTCGCCGCGCACCAACGGCGAACGCGACTTCTACGTGGTTCACATGGTGGATTGGCTGTCGGTGGTGGCGCTGACCATCGACGGCAAGCTGGTGCTGGTGAGGCAGTATCGACATGGGTCGCGCGAGACGAGCCTGGAGGTGCCGGGCGGGCTGCACGATGGGTCCGGCGAGCGGCCGGAGGAGGGCGCCGCTCGCGAGCTGGCCGAGGAAACGGGCTACGGCGGCGGCGAAATTCTGGCGCTCGGCGTACTTCGGCCACAGCCGGCGCTGATGTCAAACCGCGTGCGGGCTTACCTGGCAAGAGGTGTACGAAAATCGTCCAATCCGGAACCCGACCCGGGTGAAGACATCGAGGTCGTGCTGATCGATCCGCGCGAAGTGCCGGCGCGTGTTGCGCGCGGGGAAATCACGAACGCCATGACCGTTGCCGCGCTGGCGCTGGCGCAGTTCGGCGGCTATTTGCCGTGAAGGAGAAAGCGCGATGATGGTGCGCAACTGGATGCGGACCCACCCGATGACGATCCCGAGCGACACGCTGGTCACCGAGGCCAAGCGCGTCCTTGCCGAGAACAATCTTCATGCCCTGCCCGTCGTGGATGGCGGAAAGCTGCGCGGACTGGTGACGCGCGCCAATCTCCTGCGTACCGCGCATTTTGTGCTGCGTACGCAGAACCAGGACGAGCTTGACTTCTTCGCGACCCGTCTCAAGGTCAAGGATGTGATGGTGCGCAATCCCGCGACGGTACTGGCGAGCGACACCATGGAGCATTGCCTGCTGAAGGGGCAGGAGTTGGGCGTGGCGCAGTTCCCCGTCATGGAGGGCGAGCGGGTGGTGGGGGTCATCTCGGCCACTGAAATCTTCCAGCTCGCCGCGCACTGCCTGGGGGCCTGGGAGCAGCGCAGCGGCGTGACGCTGGCGCCGATCCGGCTGGGCCCCGGAGTGCTGGGCCGGATCGTCGACGTTGCGGAGGCCGCCGGCGCGGTGGTGCAGGCGTTGTATCCGGTCGGACGACACGACGACCGACCGGAGAGCGGCTATCAGGAGAAGAAGGTCATCATTCGCTTTCACGCCCGGGATTTTGGTGCGGTCGCATCCTCCCTGGAGGAAGCCGGGTTCGCGGTGATCGAATCGGTCGAGGCGAAGCGATCGGCGATGGCGGCCTGACGACGAAGAAGGCAAACGAGGAGCACAAAGAATGAGCCTGCCATTGGTGGTGGCGATCACGGGCGCCTCCGGCGTGGTCTACGGCGTGGAGTTGCTCCGCGCGCTGAAGGAACTGAGGCAGGAAACGCACCTCATCCTGAGCGAGGCGGCAGGGATGAATCTTGCGATCGAGACGGAATACGACGTCGACTACGTCAAGAGCCTGGCCGACGTGGTTTACAAGAACAAGGACGTCGGCGCGGCGGTGGCCAGCGGTTCGTTCCGCACCCGCGGCATGATCATCGCGCCGTGCACCATCAAGACGCTTTCGGCAATCGCCAATTCCTTTACCCACAATCTGGTGGTGCGCGCCGCCGACGTGACCCTCAAGGAGCGCAGGACGCTGGTGCTCATGGTGCGCGAAACGCCGCTGCACAAAGGACACCTCGACCTCATGTCGCGGGCAGCGGACTGCGGCGCCGTGATTCTGCCGCCCATGCCGGCCTTCTACCACAAGCCCGGTTCGATCATGGATATCATCCACCAGAGCATCGGCAAGGCGCTCGATCAGGTCGGGATCGAGCACCAGTTGTTCACGCGCTGGAGCGGGCACGGTCGCGACGAGCGCCCTGGGGACGGGCTGCGGATCGCGAATTGACCGTGTTCCGGCCGGGCGGATTGGCCGGCTTGGTGGCGCGATGAGGCGCCGAGGATTTCCTTTGTGGCGCTTTTCGCTGCGCCTGTATAGGATGCCCGGCGTCGCGAAGACGTGCCTGAACCTCCAGGATCGCAAGGGTGCAGACGTGAACCTGCTGCTCTATTGCTGCTGGATGGGGCTCCAGGGGCGTCGCCTCAGTACGCGATCCCTGCGTTCGGTGATGGCAACCGTTGCGGCCTGGCAGCGCGATGTCGTGCGCCCGCTGCGGCAGGCACGGCGCGCGACCAGGAAGCGCGAGACCGGCATCGCAGAACCGTGGATGGAGCGTCTGCACGCCCGCATCGGCGTCGCCGAACTCGATGCGGAGTACGTCGAGCAGCTCGTCTTGGCAGGGTACGCTGCTGGCATGCCGCCACTCGCTCGCAGGCACGAGCCACGCAGCGCTGCAGCCGTCAATGTTAGGCGTTACCTGGAACTCTCGGATGCAGGGATCGGGCGCAGCGAGATTCGGCACCTTCGAGCGCTGCTGGACGCTGCGTGGTCCGCGCGAGGTCGTTTGCGGTTGGTTAGATGCGCGAGTGTATAGGAGGAACAGTTCGCGGCGCGTAGAATCGCGCCTTTTCGCGCGGGTCCGATGATCTTTCCGAGTATGGGCGAGCGTGCCCGGGGGGTGCTTCTCACGGTGGGCGCGGCGTTCTGCTTTTCGACCGCGGGCATCCTGGTGCGCCATGTCGAGTCGGTGCCGGCGGTCGGCATCGTGTTCTGGCGCTCGGTATTCATGTTCGCGTTCATCGCCGCGGTGCTGGCGGTGTGGTACCGCGGGCAACTCGTGGAAAAGGTGCGCGAGGCCGGCCGTCCGGGCGTGATTTCGGCCTGTTTCCTCGGCTCGACCTTCTTCCTCTTCATCTTCTCCATCACGCGCACGACGATTGCGGACGCTTCGGCGCTGATGAGTACGGGCCCGCTCTTTCTCGCGGTCGCCGCCTGGATCTATCTTGGCGAGCGCCCGCGCGCCGGAACCTGGCTTGCGATCGCCGCCGCGCTCGGCGGCGTGGCGCTGATGTTCGCCGAAGGGTTGGGCACCGGGCGGCTTGCCGGAAACCTGCTCGCGCTCGGGGTGCCGGCCTGTTTCACCGCCAACTACATCGTCCTGCGGCGCGCCGCGGCCACCGCCGATCCGACCGTGGCCGCGATGCTCGCGGCACTGTTCTCCGCGATCGTCGCGGCGCCGCTTGCCGCGCCGTTCGACCTCGCGCTGCGCGACCTGCCGCTTTTGATCGCGCTCGGCGTCTTTCAGACCGGGCTTGGCCTGGTGCTGATCACGCGCGCCTACGGCCGGCTCACCGCGGGCGAACTGGGCCTGCTCGCGCTGATCGAGCCCGTCCTTGCGCCGCTCTGGGTGTGGATCGGGATCGGCGAGCGCCCGGGCGCTGCGGCGCTCGCAGGCGCCGCGATCGTGATCGGCGCGGTGCTTGCCTACCAGGTCTACACGCTGCGCACCCGGCCGGCGATCGCGCCGGCGGTGAGCGGCTGAGCGGGCGCTTCAGCCCGCGCCGGCTGTGGCCCGCGCCGGTTCGGACTCCGCGCCGCCGCGCGGCAAGGTTAGGATCGCCTCCAGCCCACCGCCCGAACGATTGCGCAGCACGAGGTCGCCGCCATGCGCGCGCGCGATGTTGCGCGCGATGCCGAGGCCGAGCCCGGTGCCCCCCGTGTCGCGGCTGCGCGAAGCCTCGCCGCGGTAGAACGGCTCGAACGCTTTTTCGAGGGCGTCTTCCGCAATTCCCGGCCCTTCGTCGAGCACGCGGATCGCGATCCGCGCGCCCTCGTCCTCGGCGCGCAGCGTTGCGCGCGCCCCGTAGCGAAGGGCGTTGTCGACGAGGTTCGCAAGGCAGCGCCGCAGGGCGCGCGGGCGGGCGAGGATCGGGCGCTCGATGCGGCCTTCCAGCTCGATGGCACCGCCCGTGTCGCGGTAATCGGCCTGCACGCTCTCGAGGAGCGCCATCACGTCCACGCGCTGCGCGGCCTCGCTCGCGCTCGCGTCGCGCATGAAATCGAGCGTCTGGTCGACCATCGCCTCCATTTCCCCGAGGTCCTTGACGAACTTCGCCGCGAGCGCCTCGTCCTCGAGCATCTCGGCGCGCAGCCGCAGGCGCGTGATGGGGGTCTTGAGATCGTGCGAGATCGCGGCAAGGATGCGTGTGCGGTCCGCGATGAAGCGTGCAAGGCGCGCCTGCATGGTGTTGAAGGCGCGCGCCGCGCGCTGCGCCTCGAGCGGCCCGGACTCCGCAAGCGGCGGGCGGTTGATGTCCTCGCCAAGCCGCTCGGCCGCGTTCGCGAGCGCCGAGAGCGGCCCGGTGACCCAGCGCACCGCCACCAGCGCGAGAACGATCACGGTGCCGAGCAGCACCGCAAGCGTGAGCGCGAGCCGCCACGGCATTTCGGTCTCCTGCGGCGAGAGCACCGAGTCGAACGTGACGCGCGTGCCGTCGCGCAGCGCAACCTGCACCACGTAGTACGCCCCGCCGGGCGACGCGGGCCAGGCCCCGGGCCCGGGGCCGCGCATCGGGTGCATCGGCATGCCCATCGGGCTGGGCGGGCGGGCGAAGCCGCGCGGCTCCGGCTCGCCCTCGCGGCGCTGCACGACCGCAGGCATGTCGTTGCCGAGCGAGAAGCGCAGCACGCCCCGGAACATGGCAAGCCGCATGTCGCTCTCGTCGGATTGCGCGCGGGCAAGCGCCGGGCGATCGAGCGAGACGAGGAGCGGCGGCGCGTTGAAGAGCGCGGCGACCCGCCGCCGCTCCGCGGGCGGCAGCGAATCGAGAAGCCGCGCGATGTCGCCGATGCGCTGCGCGAGCTGCATGCCGCCGGCACGGAAGAGAATCTGCTCGCGCTCGGCGAGATTGATGTACGCGGTGACGAGCTGCGCAAGGAGCAGGCCGCCGAGCAGCACCAGCACCAGCCGGCCGAAAAGGCCGCGCGGCACGAGCGTCATGGCTCGATTCTCACTTCGACGGCGAGCACGTAGCCCTGGCCGCGCACCGTCTTGATGATGCGCGGCTCCGCGGAGTCGTCGCCCAGGCGGTGACGCAGGCGGCTCACCTGCACGTCGATGGTGCGATCGAACGGCTCGGCCTCGCGGT
>CAZXAR010000122.1:0-9958 GCA_964638135.1 uncultured Enterobacteriaceae bacterium
AGATTCACGTCCTCGCGCCGCAAACGCCGCGCCGACGAGCCGGTCAGGGCGAATTTCCAGCGCCGCGGCGCAGCCGAGAGCGCATCGTGAACCTCGTTGAGCAGCGAAGGCAGCTTCTGCACTTCGTCGATCACGACCCACGCGCCCCTCGGGAGCGCCTCAATCTCGCGCCGAAACACCCCGGGCTCGCGCATCAGGCGCAGCAGCTCCCGGTCGAGCAGCAGGTTGTACCACCGCGCGCGCGGCAGCTGGCGGCGCAACCAAGTGGTCTTCCCGGTGCCGCGCGGGCCGAGGAGCAGGAACGAGCGCGGCGGCAGGGCGAGGCGGCGTGTATACATCGCCAGCATTATAACGGTAAATATGCTGGCGACCTATACAGGTACGAGACGACACCCGGCCTCGCGGTTCCGCAGTCGATGCGCTTTTTGCGCCGACCGGGTGATCGAACGAAGCGGCCTTCAGGCAAGCCGCGCCAGCGTCTGCGAAAGCGCGTGCAGGGGGACCGCCTCGACCCGCTCGTCCACGCGATAGTTCGCGCTGCCGGGATGGACGATCCAGGCCCGGTGGAGCTGCAGGTCCTGCAAGGCGATGTGCAGCGACTTGGTCATGCCGGGAGCGTCGCTCGCCTTGAACTCGACGCCGTAGCGGCGGCCGCGGCGAAGGAGCAGGAGATCGAGCTCCGCGCCGGCATGCGTTCCCCAGTAATAGGCCTGGCCCGCTCCGGCCGCGGCGAGCGCCTGCTCGAGCGCGAATCCCTCCCAGGAAGCGCCGTACTTGGGGTGCGCTTCGAGCGCCGCGCGGCCCGGGGCCGCGAGCAGCGCGTGCAGCAGGCCGCTGTCGCGCAGGTACACTTTCGGCGCCTTGTACTGGCGCTTGGCGAGATTCGCGAACCAGGGCTGGAGCTGGCGCACGAGAAAGGTTCCGGTCAGCACGTCGAGGTAGCCGCGCACGGTGTGCTCGGAGACGCCGAGCGCCCGGGCGAGCTCGGCGCCGTTCCAGACCTGGGCATGGTAGTGCGCGAGCATCATCCAGAAGCGCCGCAGCGCTTCGCTCGGGATGCGGATGCCGAGCTGCGGGATGTCGCGCTCGAGGAACGTGCGGATGAGGTCTTCCCGCCATGCCGCGCTGGCGGCCGCCGAGCGGGCCAGAAACGAGCGCGGCAGGCCCCCGCGCAGCCAGAGCCGCGCCTGGGCGCCGGCGCCGACTTCCTGCAGGTTGAATCCCGTCATGTCGACGAATCCGACCCGGCCGGCGAGGGTTTCCGAAACGCCGCGCACGATGTGCGGCGCCGCACTGCCGAGGACGAGGAATTTCGCCTTCGCGCGAGAGCGGTCGGCGAGCGGCCGGAGCACCGTGAAAAGCTCCGGCCGGCGCTGGATCTCGTCGATCACCACCAGGCCCGTCAGCGGCGCGAGCGTCAGCTCCGGCCGCGCCAGGCGCGCGCGCGCGGTTTCGGTCTCGAGATCGAAATAGTGCGACCGCCGGCCGGCGGCGATCTGCCGGGCGAGCGTCGTCTTGCCGCACTGCCGCGGCCCGAGCAGCGCGCACACCGGGTTGGCGGCGAGCGCGGCGCGCACCGCCTCGAGGTAGCGGGAACGCCGGATCACGGGGCGTCCGTTCCTTGCATTTCTGAAGCCATTATACAGAAATACGAGGACGAGGTCGGGCGGTCGGCGCGGTCCGCCAGGGCGATCAGCGGTCCGGCGTCAACGAGCGCGCCGTGCACGCAGCTTGTCCTTCAGGCGGCGCTTGTGTCGAGGCGGACGGTGAGGGTCGGTGAGCGTTCGCCCCGGTACGGTCGCGCACGCGGCCTACGGGGGTAGAATCGCCGCCTTTGCAAGGAGTCGCGATGCAACAGGAACAGATGGTCCCCGTGACCATCCTCACCGGATTTCTCGGCGCCGGAAAGACGACGCTGCTCAACCGCATCCTCAAGGAGGACCACGGCCATCGCATCGCCGTGATCGAGAACGAGTTCGGCGAAGTCGGAGTGGACAACGCCATCATCGAGCAGACCGACGAGCAGATCGTCGAGATGAACAACGGCTGCATCTGCTGCACCGTGCGCGGCGACTTGATCCGCATCCTCGGCAGCCTCAAGGAAAAGCGCGACCAGGGGGCGCTGCGCTTCGACCGCATCGTCATCGAAACCACCGGCATGGCCGACCCGGGGCCGGTGGCGCAGACCTTCTTCACCGACGAGGACATCGGCAATTACTACCTGCTCGACTCGATCCTCACGGTGGTCGACGCGAAGCATGCGCATCGGCAGCTTGACGAATTCCGCGAAGCGCAGGAGCAGGTCGGGTTCGCCGACCGGATCCTGCTCTCCAAGACCGACCTCATCGCCGAGGAGGAGGCGAACGACCTGATCGGGCGGCTGCGGCACCTGAACCCGCGCGCGCCGGTCCGTAAGGTGCATTTCGGCGCGACGCCGATGGAGGAGATCCTCGACATCCGCGGCTTCAACCTGAACGCGATCCTGGAACTCGATCCGGAATTCCTCAGCGACGCGCCGCACGAGCACCCTGACGAGGTCGAGTCGTTCGTGTTCCGCTCGGCGCGCGCCTTCGACGGCGACAAGCTCGAGCAGTTCCTCTCGGGGATGATCCAGGTCTACGGCCCCGACCTGCTGCGCTACAAGGGCGTGCTGTGGATGAAGGGCAAGCCGCGGCGCGTCGTGTTCCAGGGCGTGCACATGATGATGGGCGGCGACCTCGGCAAGCCCTGGGCGAAGGGCGAGCGCAAGGAATCGGTGATGGTGTTCATCGGCCGGAAGCTTCCCAGGGACCTCTTCATCGCCGGGCTGGAACAATGCCTTGCCTGAGGAATTGCCTCGCCCTCACCTGCCGGCAGCCGCAATGGTGATCCTGGCGCGCGCGGCGCGAGTACTGATTGCGGTTGCGCTTCTCGCTGCGCAGCAGGCGGCGCTCGGCCACCAGATCTGGCATCTGCACATGGGCACAGCGCACGGGGTCGCAGATCCGGCAGCGGCGGGCGATCGCGGCGCACCGGCGCCGCAGGAGCGCCTGTGCGATCTGCACGCTTCGCTCGGCGCGGTGCTCGGCGCGCTGGATTGCAGTGGTTCCGCGGAAGGGATTGCAACCGCGCCCGCGAGCGCATTTCGTAGCGCAGATTCTCGATCGGCGGGTACTCCCGCTCCTCCTCCAGCCTCGCGCGGTCCTCCCTCGAACGTCTAGGACGTTCGGCGGGTGCGCGCCGGTTGCCCCGGCGCGCGTGGTCTCTCGATTGGAGGAGCAATCATGTATCGCAATATGTGCTGCGCCATGGCGCTTGCCGTGGCGTGGGGCGCGGCGCCAGCGGCGTACGCGCAGGAGGCGGACCTGGCGAAGATCCGCGACGAAATCCGGCAGCTCAGGGAAGCCTACGAACGGCGCATCGAGGCGCTCGAAATGCGGCTCGCCGCGGCAGAGGCGCAACGCGGCAGAGCCGAGGAGCGGGCGGCACCGTCCGGTGCGGCAGCGGCGCCACAACGCGAGCGGTCGGTCGGCGAGAACGCCTTCAATCCGGCGATCTCGCTGATCCTGCAGGGAGCCGCGGCGCGCAGCTCGCGCGATCCGGCGGATTATCAGCTCACCGGGTTTGCGCCTTCCGGCGGCGAGGTGGCGCCTGCCCGTCGCAGTTTCAGCCTCGGGGAATCGGAGCTGGTCGTCAGCGCGAACATCGATCCGTACTTCCGCGGCCAGCTGATTGCGGCGCTCACGCCGGAGAACGAGGTCGAAGTCGAGGAGGCTTATTTCGAGACGCTGGCGCTCGGCCGCGGCTTCAGGCTCAAAGGCGGGCGATTCCTCTCCGCAGTCGGTTACCAGAACGAACTGCATCCGCACGCCTGGGATTTCGCCGATGCGCCGCTCGCCTACCAGGCGTATTTCGGCGGGCGCCTGAACGACGACGGCGCGCAGCTGAAGTGGGTCGCGCCGACGGACCTTTTTCTTGAACTCGGCGCCGAGCTGGGGCGCGGGCGGAGCTTTCCGGCAAGCGAGCGCAGCCGCAATGCGGCCGGGGCGTGGACCGTCTTTGTCCATGTGGGCGGTGATCTCGCGGCGAGCACCGCCTGGCGGGCGGGGCTTTCCCATGTGCGCGCTTCCCCGCGCGGGCGCACATTCGAGGACCGCGATGCCCTCGGCAACCCGGTCAGCCAGTCTTTCAGCGGCACCAGCAGGCTGTGGATCGCCGATTTCGTGCTGAAGTGGGCGCCCGGCGGCAACGCCACGCAGACGAATTTCAAGCTGCAGGGTGAGTACTTCCGTCGCAACGAGTCCGGCTCGCTCACCTACGACGACTCGACGCAGGCGGCACCGCAGTTCGGCGCGAGCTTCAGTGGCGACTACAGAAGCCGGCAGTCCGGCTGGTACCTCCAAGGGGTATACCAGTTCATGCCGCGCTGGCGCTTCGGCTATCGCCACGATCGGTTGGATTCCGGTCGTGTCAATAACGGCATCGTCGCGAGCGGGGCCGGGCCCGCAGCGGCCGACTTTCCCCTTTTGATGACGGCGCATGAGCCGACCCGGCACACGCTCATGCTGGATTGGGGCCCGACCGAATTCAGCCGCCTGCGGCTGCAACTCGCCTCCGACAAGTCGCGCTTCGGGGCCACCGACCGCCAGGTGCTGCTGCAATACATCTTCAGCCTCGGTGCGCACGGCGCCCATCGTTTCTAAGGAGACCGCGATGAGAATCGTTCTGTGGGCACTGCTCCTTGGCGCTGCGCTGCCCGCGTCGGCGGCCCTCAACGTGTTTGCCTGCACCCCTGAGTGGGGCGCCCTTGCCAGGGAAATCGGCGGCGAAAGGGCAACTGTCTATACCGCGACCACGGCGCAGCAGGATCCCCACCGCATCGAAGCGCGCCCCAGCCTGATCGCGCGCGCGCGCAGCGCCGATCTGCTCGTCTGTACCGGGGCGCAGCTCGAAATCGGATGGCTGCCGCTGGTGCAAAGCCAGTCCGGCAACCCGAAGATCCTCCCCGGGCAGCCGGGTTACTTCGAGGCTGCGGCGCACGTCGCGCTGCTGGACAAGCCGGCGCGCGTGGATCGCGCGGCGGGCGACGTGCACCCGGCGGGCAACCCGCACATCCACCTCGATCCGCGCAACGTCGCGAAGATCGCCGACGCACTGGCACAGCGCATGGCGAAACTCGATCCGGCGGAGGCCGCGCACTACAGCGCTCGCGCCACGTCGTTCCGCGAGCGCTGGCGCGAGGCCACGGTGCGCTGGGAAAGGGAAGCCGGGCCGCTGAAGGGCGTCCCGCTCGTCGTCTATCACCGGAATTTCACGTACATGATCCACTGGCTGGGAATGCGCGAAGTGGGGAACCTCGAGCCCAATCCGGGACTGCCGCCGACGACCGGGCATCTGAGCACGCTGCTCGCGAACCTCAGGCAGGTCCCCGCGAAGGCGATCGTGCGCACGGCCTACAACGATCCACGCGCCGCCGAGTGGCTTGCCGAGCGCGCCGGAATCGCCGCCGTGGTGCTGCCCTATACCGTCGGCGGCACGCCGGCGGCCAAGGACCTGTTTGCGCTCTACGACGACACGCTGGCGAGAATGCTTGCGGCAATCCGATGAGCGCCGCCGCGCTCGAGTTTGGCCTGATCCTGCCGGCGTTCATCGCCGGCGTTGTGGTTGCGGCGACCCACGTCCCGCTCGGCGTGCAGGTGCTCAACCGGGGAATCGTCTTCATCGATCTCGCAGTGGCGCAGATCGCCGGCTTCGGCGTGATCCTTGCCGACTCGCTCGGCTTCGAGCCGCAGGGTGTGGCGGTCCAGGCATCGGCGCTAGCGGCTGCACTCGCCGGCGGCCTGCTGCTCAACTGGACCGAACGCATCTGGCCCGAAGTGCAGGAAGCGGTGATCGGCGTGGTCTTCATCCTCGCCGCCAACGGCGCGATCCTGCTGCTCGCCGCGAATCCGCACGGCTCCGAGCACCTCAAGGACCTGCTGATCGGCCAGATCCTGTGGGTCAATCCGGCGCGCCTCGCGCTCGCGGCGATCGTGTCCGCGATCCTGGTGGGGATCTGGTTCGGGTTCGGCGCCCGCATCGGCCGTGCCGGCTTCTACCTCCTGTTCGCCTGCGCCGTCACGGTTTCGTTGCAGCTTGTGGGCCTCTACCTCGTATTCACCACGCTCATCGTTCCCGCGCTTGCCACGCGCCGCTTCGGCCGCGCGCGCCTCGCTGCGGGTTATGGACTCGCGGCGCTTGGATATGCGGCGGGACTTGCGCTCTCGCTGCTCTCCGACCTGCCGCCGGGGCCGCTCATCGTCTGCGCGCTGGCGGCGCTCGGCCTCGGGCTGTTTGCGCTCGGGCCGCGCCGGTCCGCGGTCTAAAATGGGCTTTTCCCCGGAACTCCCATTCATGGAGCAGTGGCACGGCACCACCATCCTGTCGGTCCGGCGCGGCGCGAGCGTCGCGCTGGGCGGCGACGGCCAGGTCACGCTCGGCCAGGTGGTGATCAAGGGCGGCGCGCGCAAGGTGCGGCGCCTGTACCAGGACCGCATCCTCGCCGGGTTTGCCGGCGGCACCGCCGACGCGTTCACGCTGTTCGAGCGCTTCGAGGCGAAGCTCGACAAGCACCAGGGCAACCTGATGCGCTCGGCGGTCGAACTCGCCAAGGACTGGCGCACCGACCGCATCCTGCGGCGCCTGGAGGCGATGCTCGCGGTCGCCGACCGCGAGCGCTCGCTGGTGATCACCGGCATGGGCGACGTGCTCGAGCCCGAGCACGGCGTGGTCGCGATCGGCTCGGGCGGGCCCTACGCGCAGGCGGCGGCGCTCGCGCTGCTCGGCGCGAGTGAACTTTCCGCGCGCGACATCGTCGAGCGCGCGCTCGCGATCGCCGCCGAGATCTGCATCTACACCAACCAGCAGCGCACGATCGAGGTGCTGGAGTGAGCCGATGAGCGGGATGACGCCCCAGGAGATCGTCCACGAACTCGACAAGCACATCGTGGGGCAGGACCGCGCCAAGCGCGCGGTGGCGATCGCGCTCCGCAACCGCTGGCGCCGCCAGCAGGTGGCCGAGCCCCTGCGCCAGGAGATCACGCCGAAGAACATCCTCATGATCGGGCCGACCGGCGTCGGCAAGACCGAGATCGCGCGGCGCCTCGCGCGGCTTGCGGACGCGCCGTTCGTCAAGGTCGAGGCGACCAAGTTCACCGAGGTCGGCTACGTCGGGCGCGACGTCGATTCGATCATCCGCGACCTGGTCGAGATCGCGGTGAAGGACGCGCGCGAGCAGGCGATGCGCCGCGTGCGGCCGCGCGCGCAGGACGGCGCCGAGGAGCGCATTCTGGACGCGCTGCTGCCGACCGCGCGGGCACTGGGCGCCGCGGAGCCCGCGGCCGAGGAAAGCGCGACGCGCCAGAAATTCAGGAAAAAGCTGCGCGAGGGCGACCTGGACGAGCGCGAGATCGAGGTCGAGGTGGCGGCGGTGTCGCCGCAGATGGAGATCCTCGCCCCGCCCGGGATGGAGGAACTCACCACGCAGATCCAGGGCATGTTCCAGAACCTCGCCGGGGGGCGGCGCCGAACGCGCAAGATGCGCATCCGCGAGGCGCTCAAGGTGCTCACCGACGAGGAAGCGGCGCGCCTGGTGAGCGACGAGGACCTGAAGCTGCGCGCGCTCGCCAACGTCGAATCGAACGGCATCGTGTTCATCGACGAGATCGACAAGATCGCGAGCCGCGGCGAGGTCGCGGGAGCGGACGTCTCGCGCCAGGGCGTGCAGCGCGACCTGCTGCCGCTGGTGGAAGGCTCGACCGTCTCGACCAAGTACGGCATGGTGAAATCCGATCACATCCTGTTCATCGCCTCGGGCGCGTTCCACTTCGCCAAGCCTTCGGATCTCATTCCCGAGCTGCAGGGGCGCTTCCCGATCCGCGTCGAGCTCGATGCGCTCGGCGTCGAGGACTTCGAGCGCATCCTCACCGCGACCGATGCGAACCTGATCCAGCAGTACCAGGCGCTGCTTGCGACCGAGGGCGCCGAGCTCGCGTTTTCCCCCGAGGCGGTGCGGCGGATCGCCGAGATCGCGTTCGAAGTGAACCAGAAGACCGAGAGCATCGGCGCCCGCCGCCTCTACACGGTGCTCGAGCGGCTGCTCGAGGAGATCTCCTTCGAAGGCGGGCGCCGCGGCGCGCAGCGCGTCGCGATCGATGTCGCGTACGTGAACGCCCGCCTCGCGGAACTGGCGAAGAACGAGGACCTAGCGCGCTACGTTCTTTGAGCGCGCGAGCTCGGCCTCGAGGCAGGCGCGGCAGGCGCAGCCCCGTCCGGGCACGGGTTCGACCGGGGGGAGCGTCGCGCACCAGCAGTTCTCGACACCGGTCTCCATGCCGCAGTAAAACGGCGCGCCGCAGCGGCTGCAGCGCGCGTTCGCGGCGGCCTCAGCGGGGTTCCTGGTCGCCATGGGCGGCGAGCCGGCTCATCGCGCGGCGCAGGAATTCGATCTGCTCGGCGGCGTTGCGGCATCCCTCGCAGATGACAAGGTGCAGGCGCAGGGCGATGCGCTCGCCGAACGACAGCGTGCGGTCCTGCCGCTCCGACACCAGCCGGGTCACTTCTCTGCAAGAAAGCATTCTCATCCTCGTTTGCGCCGGGCCGCCCCGAACCAGTTTTCCTCGAGGCAGCGGCGCAGCGCCATCCTCGCGCGGTACAGGAGCACCCAACAGTGCGTCGCGGTGACACCCAGTTCCTTACAGATCTCCGCCGTCTCGAGGCCCAGGTGCTCGCGCATCAGGAACGCTTCGGCGGTGCGCGCCGGAAGCGCCCGCAGGCATTGCTCGAGCGCGCCGAGGAACTGCTTCTGCTCCAGCGCGCCGTCCGGGTTCTCCCACACCTCGGGCTTCTCCTCCCAGTGGCCGCGCGCGTCGAAGAGTTCCTCGATCTCGCCCGCCTCGCGCGCCGATTCGGCCGCCTCGACCGGCCGCTCGCGGCTCGCGCGCCGGATCGCATCCACGATCTTGTGCTTGAGGATGCCGGTGAGCCAGGTGCGCAGGTTGGAGCGGCCAGCAAAGGCCTCCTCGCCGGCGAGCGCCGCGAGCAGCGTCTCCTGCACTGCGTCCTCGGCCGTGTCCGCATTGCGCAGCTGCATGCTGGCGTAGCGCAGCAGGTAGGGGCGCAGGCTCTCGATCTGGGAGCGAAAATCCGGGGACATGCGGCGCGCGCGGGGGCGGGGCTTGAAACGCCTATGGGCGAACCCCATTCTAGCCGTATCGCAATTGACTGGAGGCAACCATGGCCAACATTACCCGCTACGATCCGTTCAACGAGCTGGTCGATGACCTGTTCCGGGGATTCTTCGTGCGCCCGGTCGCGTTCGAAGGCCGCACCGAGATGCCGCGCATGAAGGTCGAAGTCGCCGAGCAAAACGGCGCCTACCTCGTTACCGCGGAACTGCCCGGGGTGAAGAAGGAAGACATCGAGGTCGCGATCGACGGCGCCGAGCTCACGCTCAGCGCCGAAGTGAAGCGCGCGAAGGACATCGCCGAAGACGACCGCGTGCTGCACAGCGAGCGCCTCTTCGGCAAGGTGAGCCGCCGCTTCACGCTGCCGCAGGAACTCGACGAGACCAGGGCCGAAGCGAAATTCCGCGACGGCGTGCTCGAGCTGACGTTGCCGAAGAAAGCGGCCGCGCAGCGCAGGCAGATCACGATCCAGTAAACGTCGCTCGCGCGAAGGGCAGGCGCGTAAGGCGTCTGCCCGTTTTCTTTTAGAATCAACCGCCATGGGACAGGACAACCAGGCGGCCGACAAGGCGCGCGTGCTGACCGAGGCGCTGCCCTACATCCAGCGCTTTCACGGCAAGACGATCGTCATCAAGTTCGGCGGCAACGCCATGACCGACGCCGATCTCAAGGCGGGGTTCGCGCGCGACGTGGTGCTGCTGAAGCTCGTCGGCATGAACCCGGTGGTGGTGCACGGCGGCGGCCCGCAGATCGAG
>CAZXAR010000123.1:0-9937 GCA_964638135.1 uncultured Enterobacteriaceae bacterium
CGGCCTTGCGCTTGTTCTCGTTGGCGAGCGCGAGCATCTCGTCGGTCATGTCCAGACCGTAGGCCTTCCCGCCCGGTGCGACGCGCCGCGCGGAGAGGAGCACGTCGATGCCGCCACCGGAGCCGAGATCGAGCACGGTCTCACCCGGCTTCAGTTCGGCCAGCGCGGTCGGATTGCCGCAGCCGAGCGAGGCAAGGAGCGCCGTGTCCGGCAGCTCGCCCGTCTCCTGCGCACCGTACAGGTTGCCGGTGATCGGGTCGCAGCAGGAAACGTCCTGAGGCTCGCGGCTGCAGCAGGAGCCCTTGGCTCCCCGCGTCACATCCAGTGCGGCCTGCGCGTATCTTTCCCTGACGATCTTGCGGATGTCGGCGGTTTCCATGGCTTCTCCTAGCGAAAAACGTGGGCGAGCTTCTGCGGGCTGATGGCGCGGCTGCGCGTGCAGCATTCGGAATACAGGAACGCGAGCAACTGCTGCAGCGCATCGGTGTTTGCGCGGTAGCGCAGAAACGTTCCTTCGCGCTGCATCTGGACCAGACCTTCGTTCCTCAGCTTGTCCAGGTGGTGCGACAGGTTGGAACCGGAAAGTCCCAGCTCGGCCTGGATCTCGCCCACCACCAGACCCGCCGGATGCGCCGCGAGCAGCCGCTGCATGATGCGCAGGCGCGACTCGGCGCCCATCGCCGCGAACATGTCGGCGTAGCGGATCATCTGCTCCGGCGTGGCGACTTTCACCGTACGGCCTCCGGCTTGCGCACATTTCAGTGTTTCCATGATAATTGAAATACTGAAGATGTCAAGGCGGGCGGGCGGCCCCGTTCCGGGCGGTCCGGCCAGGACGGGGTCCGATGGGGTGAGAAAAAGTTGACCTGCCTCAATAACCCTCCCGGTATCGCTTCTAGCATGAGCCTGAAAGGAGCAGCCATGAATTACAAGACGATTCTGGTGCATGTGGACAACGGCAAGCGTTCGGCCGAGCGCATCGAGCTGGCGCTGCATTTCGCCCGGACTTTCGATGCGCACTTGGTGGGGCTGTTCGCCCTCAGCACGGCGCGCATTCCTTCCTACGCGCTCGCCGAAGCAAGTTCCGTCATCGTGGAAGCCGAGGCGCGTCACCGCCGGGAGTCGGCGCAAGCGGCCGAAAAGGCGTTTCGCGCCGCCGCCACCCGGCACGGCTTGAGCGGCGCCGAATGGCGCGCCTCTTCGCGCGATGCGCTTGCCGCCGTGCGGCTCAGTGCACGCTACGCCGATCTTGTGATCGCCGGCCAGTGTGAACCCGATGGCGACGGCGCCTCTGGAGTGATGAACGATTTTCCCGAGGAGCTGGTGCTCTCCGCGGGCCGGCCGATCCTCTTCGTGCCTTACGCGGGCAAATTTGCCCACGTCGGCCGGCGCGTGCTGCTTGCCTGGAACAGCGGCCAGGAGGCCGCGCGAGCGGTTTCCGACGCGCTGCCGCTGCTCATGCGTGCCGAGGCAGTGCAGGTCATTTCCTTCAATCCGGGCGAAGGGGACGCAGATCACGGCGAAGTCCCGGGAGCGGATATCGGACTGTTCCTCGCCAGGCACGGGGTCAAGGTCATGATCGAGCAGCAAACCAGCAGGAACGTCGACGTGGGCAACCAGATCCTGTCGCGCGCGGCGGACCTCGAGACCGACCTGATCGTGATGGGTGCCTACGGCCACACGCGGCTGCGCGAGCTGATTCTCGGCGGCGTGACGCGTACCCTGCTCGAGACGATGACCGTCCCGGTGCTGATGTCGCACTGAATGGCAGGCGCAAATCGGGCGGCCGTCGGGCCGTTCACGGCCGAGGCGCTCGGCCGCTACCTCGAAGCGGTGCATGGCGGTTCGGTGAGCGAAGTGCGCGTCTCGGCGCTTGCCGGCGGCGCGCAGGGCGACAAGGGGTACGGCTACGGCGTGCCGCTGCGCGTGGACTATTCGCTCGACGGCGCGCCGAGGACGGTGGTGCTGGAAACCGTGCGGCCGGGACCCTTTGGCCATGAACACATGGCCGACCGCGCGCAGCTCTTGCTCTGGGCGCATCATGCGTTCGCCCGTCTGCCGCGGCACGTTGCGTCGCTCGATGTCGGCGCGATCCTCGGCGACGGCGCGCTGCAGCCTCTTGGCGGGGCGCAGGAGTTCTTTACCGTCACCGAATTCGCCGCGGGCCGCGAATATGCCGCAGACTTGCTGCGACTGCGCCAGGGTGCGGCGCTCGAAGACGGCGACCTTGCGCGGGCAGACGCCCTGTGCGACTACCTCGTCGCGATCCACGCCGTGCACGGCACGGATCCGGGGTTGTACGTGCGACGCATGCGCGAGCTGGTCGGGCACGGCGAGTGCATCTTCGGCATTACCGACAGCTACCCCCTGCGCAGCGGATTCATCACCCCCGAGCTGCTGGAGGACGTCGAGCGTCGCTGCCTCGAGTGGCGCTGGAGGCTGAAACGGCGCAGTCACCGGCTGCGCCAGGTGCATGGCGACTTTCATCCCTGGAACATCCTGTTCCGGGAGGGGGCCGATTTCAGCGTCCTTGACCGATCGCGCGGCGAGTGGGGCGAGCCGGCGGACGACGTTGCGTGCCTGACGCTGAACTACCTGTTCTTTTCGCTGCAGCGCTCGGGCCGCCTCGAAGGGCCGTTCGAGACGCTCTTTCGCCGCTTCTGGGAGCGGTATCTGGAGCGCACCGGAGACCGCGAGCTGCTCGAGGTGATCGCGCCGTTCTTCGCGTTCCGTGCGCTCGTGGTCGCAAGCCCGGTCTGGTATCCGAATCTCACCGAGTCGGTGCGGCGCCGCGTGTTCGAATTCCTGCTCGTCGTGTTGCGCGAAGAGCGCTTCGACCCCGCTCGCGTAAACTCCTATTGCGGGCTCTGAAGTGCGGCCCGCGTTCGCGCTCTGGCTGACCGGTCCGCCCGCCGCAGGCAAGAGTTCCATCGCGCGTTGCCTGCTGCACGAATTGCAAAGGCGCGGCATCGACCCCGCGGTGCTCGAGTCCGACGTGCTGCGCGGCTTGCTTACGCCGCGGCCGCGCTACGACGAAGCCGAGCGCGATCTGTTCTACGCGGCGCTCGCGCATCTGGGAGGCTTTCTGGTCGAGCGCGGGATTCCGGTGCTCTTCGACGCGACCGCGAATCGCCGCGCCTACCGCGATCGGGCGCGCCAGCATATCGGCCGCTTCGCCGAAGTGTTCGTCAGTTGCCCGCCCCAGGTGTGCGCAGCGCGCGATCCCAAGGGGCTGTACCGCATGGCGCGCGAAGGCAAGGCGCCCAATCTTCCCGGAGCACGGATCGAATACGAGCCGCCGGTACGCGCCGAACTCGAAGTGCGGGGCGATGAGGCAGGGCCTGAAGAGTCCGCGAGAGAGATTCTTGCCTGGCTCGAGGAGCGCCATTGGATCTGAATTCTGCTAATCTAAGACCCGTGAAAAAGATCAAACCGCGAAAGCCGCCGGAGCTGCCTCCGGAACAGGAAAAGATCCGTTACATCGAGCGTCCCGACGGGGTCTACTGGCGCTACAGCGGGCGCAGCGAAGAATTCGGGCCGTTCAAGACGCTTGCAGAGGCGTCGGCCGACGCACTTACGCACGAGGACGGCACGTTGGAGCCCGGCGAATCGCTGCAGGAAGCGGAATCCGAGATCGGCATCGCGGACTGGGTGGATCCGGAAACCGGCGCGCCGGCGGAAGAGTCGGTGCCCCGCATCGAAGACCACTAGGGAGGAAAAACCCGGGGATGGACAAGCGCAGCCACGACGAGAGGGCAAAGGACGGATTGCGGACGCGCCGCGAGGTGCTCGGGGCGGAGTACGTGGACCGCGCGATGGCGGCCACGGACGATTTCAACCGCGAATTCGTCGAGCTGCTCAATACCTACTGCTGGAACGACATCTGGAACCGCCCCGGGCTGGACCGGAAGACGCGCTCGATGCTCAACCTTGCGATGCTCACGGCCCTCAACCGTGGACCGGAGCTGAGGTTGCACGTCAACGGCGCGCTGAACAACGGCCTCAGCAAGGCGCAGATCGGCGAAGTGTTCCTGCAGACCGCGATCTACTGCGGGGTTCCGGCCGCGGTGGAAGCGTTTCGCGTCGCGCGCGAAGTGTTCAAGGAACGGGGACTCTGAGCCTCTAGGCGGCGCTTCGCTCGGGCGCGGCACGCGCCGCCGCTTCCATTTCCCGGCGCAGCCGCACGGCACTCAGTTTCTCGTCCACCGCGACGTCGCGCCACCTCACCGGTTCGTCGGCCGGTACCGCCGCCAACAGCTTGCAGCCGTGCGCCAGCCCGAGCGGAAGGCAATCGCCGGCAAGTGAGTCGTGCGCCGGCAGGAGGCGGCCGACCACGGTGTAGCCGCCCTCGCCGTCCAGGATCTCGCCCGCCTTGAGGTGCCTTTTTGCGGTGGCAACAGTGTCCGCGCGCCAGCCCGTCGCGCAGCCCGTGGGCTCGCGGCGCAGGCCCACCGAAGCGACCGAGATGCCAACTTCGAGTCCGATCAGGTGCCAGCGCTTGTACATGCAGGCGTAACGCCCGGTGCGATCGGTGTTCACGCCGTATTCCATGAAGCAGCGCCGCTGGTAGTCGGTCTCGCCCTCGAAAACCACCCAGACGCCGAAGCGGATGTCGTACGGAATCGCGTGCCCCTCGCGATCGAGCGAGGACGCCACTTCGACTTGTCCCTTGTGGTGCAGGCAGCCACCCTCCTCCTTCGGGCGCATCACGCTCGGGAGCTCATCTACCGAGGCAGGAGGAAAGGTCAGTCCCCACGGCGCCGGCGTGAGTCCGGTTGCATTGCATACGGCCGCGGTTTCGATCGCCGGTTTCGAGCCGTCGAGGAAGGAATTGAACATCTTCGGATTGAGGCCGCCGACCTTTGCCTGCTCGGGGGTGAGGCCGTAATGGCCCCAAACCGTCTCGGGCGTGGACTGGGCGAAATGCGGCAGCCACTTGTGACCGCGGCCGGCGGCAACGACGCGGAATCCCGCGGCGCGCGCCCAGTCCACCAGGTCGCAGATGATCGCAGGCTGGTCGCCGTAGGCAAGGCTGTAGAGCGCCCCCGCGTCGCGCGCCCGCTGTGCAAGGACGGTGCCGCAGTAGGCGTCGGCCTCCACCGTGGCCATGATGACGTGCTTGCCGAAGCGGAACGCGCCCAAGGCATGGTCCACCGCCGCGACCGGGTTTCCGGTCGCTTCGATGACGATGTCGATCGCCGGATGCGAGACGAGCCGCTGCCAGTCATCGGACAGATGCGTGCGCCGCTCGCCGAGCGCCGCATCGATCGAGGGCGCGCCGTAGCGCTCCGCCGGCCAGCCCACTCGCTCGAGATTGGCGCGCGCGTTGGCCGGGTTGAGATCGGCGATGCCCGCAAGATGCACGCCCGGTGTGTTCGGGACCTGTGCGATGTACATGGCGGCGAATTTCCCGGCGCCGATCAGACCGATCCGCAGCGGCTTGCCCTGCGCTTCGCGCTCCTGGAGCAGGCGGTGCAGATTCACCTCAGACCACCTCTTTCGGCGACCTCTGCTCCTCCGGCAAGCGCCGGGACGGCGAGTAGCCGAGTACACGTGTGAACAAGTCGAGATCGATGTTGCCGCCGGAGAGGATCAATCCGACCTTGCGGCCCCGCATCGCGGCGCTTTCCTTCAGCAGCGCGGCAAGCGGCGCTGCACCGGCGCCCTCGGCAAGATTGTGCGTATCTGCATAGTAGGCGCGTATCGCCGCCGCGATCTGCGCTTCGCTGACGGTGAGGATGCGATCGGCGCCCCGGCGGATGATTTCGAACGCGTGGGGATCGGGCACGCGCGTCGCTACACCGTCGGCGATCGTGTCGGCACGTTCGGTCGTCACGATCCGGCCCGCCTCGAACGAGAGCGCATAGGCCGGAGCGCCCGCCGCCTGCACCCCGACGATGCGTGTCGCAAGGCCCAGCGCGTCGCGCACGAGGATCAGCCCGCACAGCCCCGAACCCATTCCGACCGGCGCATAGATGCTGTGGAGGTCGGTTACGGCGGTGAAAAGTTCCAGCGCATAGCTGGCGACGCCGGCGACCAGATCCAGGTGGAACGGCGGAGCGATGTCCAGTCCCTGCTCCTGAGCCAGCCGGTACGATTCGACCCGCGCCTCCTCATAGTCCCGGCCGTGCTCGACCAGCGTGGCGCCGAAGGCGCGCATGGCGGCGTTTTTTTCGGTACTGTTGCCGTGCGGAACCACGATCGTGATCGGGATTCCCCAGCGGCGGCCGGCGAACGCGATGCTCTGCCCGTGATTGCCGCGCGTGGCACTGATCATCCCTCGGGAGTCGCGGCGTCGTTCGCAGTACACCAGCCCGCCGCGCACCTTGAACGCTCCCGTCGGCGTGTGATTTTCGTGCTTGACCCAGACCTCGCATCCGGTGCGTGCCGCGAGCAGCGGCCACGCGTACTGCGGCGTCGGCGGCATCGCCGCGTAGACCACCCGCGCCGCCGCCTCGAGTTCGGACCGCGAGAGGCTCACTGTTCCACGATCTGGAAGAACACCTCGTCGTGCCGGACCATGCCGAGCTCGTAGCGCGCCCGCTCCTCCACCGCCTCGAGCCCCTGTTTCAGATCGCGCACCTCCGCCGCGAGCCCGGCATTGCGCGCTTCGAGCTGCGTGTTGCGCGCGCGCTGTGCCGCGAGCTGCCGATCGACTTCCCCGACGCGCAGCCAGCCTCCTTTGCCGAGCCACAGCGGATACTGGACGGCAAGAATCAATGCACCCAGAATCCCGGCAAGGATTTTCACGTTATTTCAAGTGCACAAGCGCGTCGCGGCCCGCGTAGACGACCGAGTCGCCGAGGTCTTCCTCGATCCGCAGCAGCTGGTTGTACTTCGCCGTGCGGTCGGCGCGCGAGAGCGAACCGGTCTTGATCTGCAGCGCGTTGCAGCCGACGGCGAGATCGGCGATCGTGGTGTCCTCGGTCTCGCCCGAGCGATGCGAGATCACGCAGCCGTAGCCCGAGCGCTTGGCAAGTTCGATGGCGGCAAACGTCTCGCTGAGCGTTCCGATCTGGTTCACCTTCACCAGGACGGCATTGGCGACGCCCTGGCGGATTCCTTCCTTGAGAATGCGCGTATTGGTGACGAACACGTCGTCGCCGACCAGCTGGAGCTTTCCGCCCAGCCGCGCGGTGAGCAGGCGCCAGCCCTCCCAGTCGTCCTCGGCCATGCCGTCCTCGATCGAGGCGATCGGGTAATGATCGACGAGGCTCGCGAGGTAATCGCTGAACTCATCGGGCGAAAGCGAAAGCCCCTCCGAGGACAGCACGTAGCGTCCGTCGCGGAAGAATTCGGAACTGGCGCAGTCGAGAGCAAGGACCACGTCCCGGCCCGCGGTGTAGCCCGCCGAATTCACCGCCTCGAGGATGAGCTCGAGCGCCGCCCCGTGCGAGGGCAGGTCCGGGGCGAAGCCGCCCTCGTCTCCGACCGCGGTCGACATCTTGCGGCCGTGAACGAGCTTCCTGAGCGCCTGGAATACCTCGGCTCCGCAGCGCAGCGCCTCGCGGAACGAAAGCGCGCCCACCGGGACGATCATGAACTCCTGCAGATCGAGGCGGTTATTGGCATGCACCCCGCCATTCACCACGTTCATCATCGGCACCGGCATGCGCATTGGTCCGGCGCCGCCGAAATAACGGTACAGAGGCAGTCCCGACTCCTCCGCCGCCGCCTTGGCGACCGCCATGGAGACCGCAAGCAGTGCGTTGGCGCCCAGCCGGGACTTGTTCTCGGTGCCATCGAGGTCGATCAAGGTGCGATCGACGAAGCTCTGCTCCGAGGCGTCCAGCCCGACGATCGCCTCGGAGATCTCGGTGTTGATCGACTCGACCGCCTTGAGCACCCCCTTGCCGCCGTAGCGCTGGACGTCGCCGTCGCGAAGCTCGATCGCTTCGCGGGTGCCGGTTGACGCGCCCGAAGGCACGGCCGCCCGCCCCATCACGCCCGATTCCAGCAACACGTCCGTCTCCACGGTCGGATTGCCGCGCGAATCGAGGATCTCCCTTGCGACCACATCGACGATCGAGCTCATGTCTTCTTCCCGACGTTGGCGTTACGCCTTTTCCGCCGCCGCGCCACGCGCGGCGGTGCTTTCCCGAGCAGATTTTCCGCAAGATCGCGCCGTTTGACCTCGCGGTCAAGTTCGAGCAGCGTTTCGAGCAGCGGCTCAAGCAGCGCGAGCGGCCAGGCATTGGGCCCGTCCGAGAGCGCGCGCTCGGGTGCCGGGTGCGTTTCCAGGAACAGCCCGGAAATGCCGCATGCCACTGCGGCGCGCGCCAGCACCGGAACGAACTCGCGCTGCCCGCCCGAGGCGGTGCCGAGCCCGCCCGGAAGCTGCACCGAGTGCGTGGCGTCGAAGACCACCGGGCAGCCGGTGCGCCGCAGGATCGCGAGCGAGCGCATGTCGGAAACGAGGTTGCCGTAGCCGAACGCATAGCCGCGCTCGCAGACCATGATGTTGTCGCCTCCGCTCGCCTCGCGCGCCTTGTCGACCACGTTCATCATTTCCTGCGGCGACAGGAACTGGCCCTTCTTGATGTTGACCGGGCGGCCGGCCGACGCGACGGCGCGGATGAAATCGGTCTGCCGGCACAGAAACGCAGGGGTCTGCAGCACGTCGACCGCCTCGGCCGCCGGCTTCACTTCCTCGATCGCGTGGACGTCGGTGAGCACCGGCACGCCGACCTTCTTCCGGACTTCGGCAAGGATCGCCAGCCCGCGTTCCATGCCAAGCCCGCGGAACGACTTGCCCGAGCTGCGGTTCGCCTTGTCGTACGACGACTTGAAGATCAGGCGTACCCCGAGCCGCCGGCAGATCTCCCTCAGCCGCCCGGCCGTTTCGACCTGGAGTTCGCGCGACTCGACGACACAAGGGCCCGCGATCAGGAAGAGCGGCCTGTCTAAGCCCGCTTCAAAACCGCACAGCTTCATGCCGCCACCACACTCAGCGTCCCGCCCGAGGAGGAACGCTTCGCGCGGAAGCGGTACTTGAGCCCGGCCATGACGAACGCCCTGAACAGCGGGTGGCCGTTGCGCGGCGTGGAGGTGAACTCCGGATGGAACTGCACGCCGACGAACCACGGATGTTCGGGCAGTTCGACCATCTCGGCGAGATGCTCGCTCAACGACATACCGGAAAAGCGCATCCCGGCGGCCGAAAGCTGCGGCAAATACGTGCTGTTGACCTCGTAGCGGTGGCGGTGGCGCTCGATGATCTGGTCCTGGCCGTAGATCTCGCGCGCCAGGCTTCCCGGCTCGATGCGGCATTGCTGGCCGCCGAGGCGCATCGTGCCGCCAAGGTCGGACTTCTCGTCGCGCTTCTGCACCGCGCCGTGCGCGTCCTGCCATTCCGTGATCAGGGCGATCACCGGGTGTGGCGTGGATTTCTCGAATTCGGTCGAATGCGCCTCGGCGAGGCCGGCAACGCTGCGCGCGAATTCGATCACCGCGCACTGCATGCCCAGGCAAATGCCGAGGTACGGGATCCGGTTCTCGCGCGCAAAGCGGATCGCGGCGATCTTGCCTTCGATGCCCCGTTTGCCGAAGCCGCCGGGAACGAGGATCGCGTCCATCGCCGCAAGGACCCCGGCGCCGTCGCGCTCGAGGGTCTCGGAATCGATGTAATGGATGTTGAGACGCGAACGGGTATGGATTCCGGCGTGGATCAGCGCCTCCGAGAGCGACTTGTACGAATCCGTCAGGTCGACGTACTTGCCCACCAGCGCGATGTCCACCTCCTGCTCCGGATGCTCGAGCGCGTCCACGATCTTGCGCCACACCGAAAGGTCCGCGGCGCGCGCCAGCACACCGAGCTTGTGGCACACGATCTCGTCGAGCATCTGCTCGTGCAGCATCATCGGGATCTTGTAGATCGAGTCGACGTCCCAGGCCGAGATCACCGCCTCCTTCTGCACGTTGCAGAACAGCGCGATCT
>CAZXAR010000124.1:0-9634 GCA_964638135.1 uncultured Enterobacteriaceae bacterium
ATGTTCAGCGCTGCCGAGAGCTTTTGCCGGTTCTCGTCCACCCTGAGCAAAATCTCCTTGAGAAGATACTTGTACCCCACTTCATTCTTCGGCCGCTCCGATTCCTTCTTCAGGCAAAGCTGCAGGAAACCCTGCGCCTCCTGTTCGCTCCAGAACGCGGCCTGCGGATACAGGAAGCAGCCGTCGCCGAACGCCGTTTCGTACACGTCCTCGTACAGCACCAGGTAGACGCTTCTTCCCGGCGAGCCATCCTCCTTCAGCCTTTCCAGCACGCGGGACGGCACCGCGCTGAACGGGAGTTCCGCATTGAACTGATCCTTCCAGGCCACCGCCGGGGCGCCGCGGTATTGATCGGCCGGCGGCGGAGGAATGCCCCGTCGTTCCAGCTCCTCCGAGGTGAGCCGATTCCCCTTGTGGTTTCTGTATACACCCTGGTGAAAGGAATCCCAGGCAACGCTCCCGGCGGGATGGAACGTCCACCCCGAACCCGGGTGAAAACGCAGCACACCGCCGCTCAAGAAGGCGACGACGACTTCGGAATCCGTCTCGTAGAGTTCGCAGGTGCTGGGGCCGGTGTCGGGCAGCATTTACTTCCGATCGATGTGGTGATTTCCTTCGTGCACGAATTTCTCAACTCGTCCAGAGCCCTGCGACCGGAACAGCGATGATTCGATGATCCACCGTCGGGATGGTGCTCGCCCCGACGTAGAAGAGGATCCCGCCCTGGAAGTCCTTGCCGCACTGCTCTGCCAGACGACGCAGACCTGCGCCGTCCGAAGGCGTGACCTTGGCAGCGGCCTTCACCTCGACGCCCCAGGTCTTCCGACCGCGGGTGACCACGATGTCGACCTCGACCTGGTCGCGGTCACGGTAGTGCCAGAACTGAGGATCGGGGTCCGTCCAGCCTGCCTGCGCCATGAGCTGCTGCAGGACGAATGACTCGACCAGATGCCCGAAACTGCCACGCTGCGTGGTCCAATCGTGGGCTTCCAGCCCGGCCAGTGTTGCCGCGAAGATGCGACCGGCTATTGTTTTGGTGTGCGGCGGGCCGCCGTTGACGGTTGATACGGCGCGGGGCTCGCGGCCCGTCCGCCCCCTGGAGCTGGGCCGCATCTACACCGACTCACGCAGAACTTTGGCCATCCGTGTCTGCCAACCTGGGCCCGTGGCCTTCCAACGGGCCAGCGTGTCGGGCGACAGCCTGAGGCTGATGGCCACTTTTGAATCGGGAGATTTGGGACGGCCACGCGGCTTGAGCATGGCGGCCGCAGTGCGGGCACCAAAGATTTTCGGCAGGACCTCTCGGGCCGGCCGAGCCTTGGCAAGCATCGCGCTGGTCCACTCCGGATTATCGCGGCCGGACTTTTCGGGATTCGATCTCTTTTTCATGTCGCTTCACCTCACGCTTGTTAGCTTTGCGCAGACTGATGACCCGCGGCTTCCCGTCGCGGGGCGTGAACACCACGCTATGGAGACGATCCCCGATGTAGCCAAGTACGCAGTAGCGCCGTTCTCCGTAGTCCTTGCGGTTGTCTTCCCAAATCAGAGCCGTAGCCCAGTCGAGTCGCTCCGCGAGGCCCAACGACAGACCGCGCTCCGCAATATTGCGATCGTCCTTGGTGGGATCCTTTTCCACCTCGTTATTGTATATACGTATATACGAAAATCAAGATGGCCGTGTGCCGGTGCGCCGCGGTCGCGGTGCGGGCCAACTTACTATTAGCCGATCGGCCAAATTCCTATTTGGGCGCCGTCCGATTGCCGGTTATGGAAGCGTCCAATTGCCGGTTTCGGCAACGTCCTGGGAACGGGCGGCGCGTTATTTCCTCTCGGCGCTGAAGCCGATGCTCCAGTGCGTGCCGTCGCAGAACGGCTTGTTCTTCGAGCCGCCGCAGCGGCACAGCGTGTAGCGCTCGGCCGAGGCCCCATCGCCCCAGGATTCGCCGGTCAAGCGAACGCCGGCGACTTCGTAGGGCCCGTCCTTCGTGACCGTGATCACAGGCTCGCGGGCGGGGCGGCGCGGCTCGACGTCGTCCAGCTTGTAACTCAGCGCGCCGGACGGACACTTGCGGATCGTCTCGATGATCGCTTCGATCCCGGCGCCGTCCGGGTCGATCCAGGGCTCGCTTCCGTACTTGAAGACCGCGGCGAGGCCGTCCGTGCAGCGGCCCGCGTGCGCGCAGATCGCGCGATTGTCGAGAATCGTGATGTTCTTGCCCCGATACGTGTCGCGCCGGTCGGCGCTTCCGTCGGCGAGCCTGGTTCCGGAGAAACCGTTCTTCTTGTGCGTGCCGTCGCAGAACGGCTTGTTCGCCGACCCGCCGCAGCGGCACAGGGCCATGACCGGTTTGCAGGGAATCGGCTCGCCTTTGGGATTTGCGAGGCGCGCGAGGTCCTTGACCAGATAGGGGCCGTTGGGTTTGCACTCGAGGGTGGGCGGATTCTCCATCTGGGTGATTCTCCGGATAGTCGTGTAACCCTTATCTTCTGACGTTCTGAGTAACTATTCCCCCGGCTGCTCAAGGCGCCAACATGCAGCTTAGCGTACTGGTTTCACGCGCAAGACGCACCTATCCGTTTCGGATTGCTCGCGATGAAGGCCGGCGGGCGCGGCGGAGCAGTTCTTCGAACCGCGGGCTCAGGTCGCTCCGGTCCAGCGCGCGTTCGAGCGCCTTGAGGGTCCTGCGAGCCCTACGCCGCGCGCGGCTCGACCTCGCGCTCGATCCGCTTGCCCATTTCGCGCGAGGCGATCTTGAGTTCGTAACTGGCCTGCAGATTGAGCCAGAACTGCGGCGTGGTATCGAAGTAACGCGCGAGCCGCAGCGCGGTGTCCGGCGTGACGCCGCGCCGTTCGCGCACGAGGTCGTTGATGCGCGGCGCCGGAACGCGCAGCGCCTGCGCAAGCGCATGCGCGGTCATGCCCAGGGGTCCGAGGAATTCCTCGCGCAGCACCTCGCCGGGATGGATCGGCCGCATCTTGTTCATGGCGTCATCCTTTCAGTGATAGTCCACGATCTCCACCCGCTCCGGGCCGGCAGCTGTCCACACGAAGCACAGCCGCCATTGGTCGTTGATCCGGATGCTGTGCTGCCCGCTGCGGTCGCCCGCCCAAGCCGCTCCGGCGGCAAGGTCGGCTTCCGCCGTTTCGCGCCGCGCGTCGTGCACGCGCAATTCGTGTCCGGCCCGCTGCAGGCTCGCGGCCATATGCCGGCCCATGGCGCCCAGGCCGATGAATGCGATCATCGCCACGACTGTACCCTCCGAGGGGTGGTACTGCCGGAGTCTATCGCGCCACGAACTGGGATATGCTCCTCGGCGACATGCGTTACGCCGAACCAGGAGACGAACTCGAGGAAGGGCTGTTACTGCGGAGCTTGGAGACCGTGGTGACGGAGGAGCGGCAGCGACGCTATCATGAGGCGGCCGAAATTCCGCCCGAGCTTTTCGGCGACACCGCCGACCTCTCGATCCTCGCGAACGACACTATCCGGGCGATGCGCTACCTGAAAAGAACGCCGATGGACGGGCTGCACGCCGGGCAGCGAATGGAGCAGCTTGCCCCGGTGCGGTTGGGCGAGCCGCTCACCCTGCGCGGGCGCGTCACCCGCCTGCGCCAGAGCGCCAAGGGGCGCTTCGCGAGCACTTCCTTCGTGGTGGAAGATTCCCGTGGCACTGCGAGAGCGCGCGGCGAACTCCACTACTTCCGCGTGAACGTCGGGGCGCGTGTCGAGGCGGGCGGCACCGGCGCCCGTTTCGAGCGCGACGGCTGGACCGAAGTGTCGCGCAAGACGCTGACGCCGCAGCGGGTCGCGGACTACAGCAGCGAATTCCCCGACTATCGAGTGCATTTCGACCCGGAGGTCGCCGCAACGGTTGGGCTGCGCGCCCCGGTCGCTCAAGGGCTGATGTCATTCACCTGGATGATGCAAGCCGTCGCCGGGCGCGGCCTGCCCGAGCGGTTCGCCTTGTCGGTGACCTTCCGCCGCCCGATCTTCTGGGACGAGGAAATCGAAGTCTTGCTGAGGGGAGCGGAACTGGCGGTCGTCGGCGCGAACGGGTGCCTGCGCTCGAGCGGTGCGCTCGAGCTTAGCCCTTCCCCGGCGATGTGAGCGTGGCGTTCATCCACGCGGCGGTCTTCAGCGCGCTGCCGAAGCTGAACAGGTGCGCGCCGACCACTGATCCTGTTCGTGCAAACCTTCGGGGATCTGGCGAACTTCAACCCGCATGTGCATGTACTTGCCGCAGACGGGGCGTTTCTGCCCGACGGGCGGTTCGCGCCGCTGCCTGCGGTTCCCGAGCCGCTCCTTGTGGAGAGTTTTCGGCTCGGCCGGCGCTACACCGATGACCGAGTACGCCTTGCGTGCCAAGGCCGCCTGGGCGCGGCTCATCCGCAAGGTCTACGAAGCCGATTCCAGCTCGAATGTCCCGAGTGCAAGGGGCTGATGCGCATCATCGCCCTGATCGACGATCCGGGTGTGGTGCGGCGCATCCTGGAGCACCTCGGGCCCTGGGCGCCCGAGGCCACCGGGCGAGATCCGCCCGCGCAGGTGCCCGCCCGGGAGCAGCGTTCTCGGCGAGAGGCGCCGTCGCGCTACCGCCGCAGATCGAGGGTGAACGGAAGATTCGGATTCCTCGCCTCTTCCCGCACCTCGATCCGCCCCGGCGTATGCCCCATCCTGACAAACCGCGCGAGCCGCCGGCCCTCGGCCTCATAGGCGTTCACCGGAAAAGCTTCGTGGTGGCGCCCGCCGGGGTGAGCGACGTGGTACTGGCAGCCGCCCATGGAACGGTTCATCCAGGTGTCGACGAGGTCGAATACGAGCGGCGCGTGCACGCCGATCGTCGGATGCAGCGCCGACGGCGGCGCCCAGGCGCGGTAGCGCACTCCCGCGACGCTTTCGCCGGCATTCCCCGTGGGCGAAAGCGGCACCGGGCGGCCGTTGCAGGTGAGCACGTGGCGCTCGCCGACGAGCCCGGTCGCCTTCACCTGCAGCCGCTCGAGCGAGGAATCGACGTAGCGCGCGGTGGCCCC
Organism: uncultured Enterobacteriaceae bacterium; assembly: GCA_964638135.1. Classification (GTDB taxonomy): domain Bacteria; phylum Pseudomonadota; class Gammaproteobacteria; order Burkholderiales; family SG8-39; genus 2-02-FULL-66-14. The sequence goes on from CAZXAR010000124.1 coordinate 5,033, forward strand.
CAGGGCGCCTTCCTCGCCGAGCACGTGCCAGGGTTCGAGCGCCGCGCGCAGCTCGACCCGCACGCCGCCCGCCGCGAACTCGCCGTAGCGCGGGAAGCGGAACTCGATGAAGGGATCGAACCAGCGCTCGTCGAACGCGTAGCCCGCACGCTGCAGGTCGCGCGCCACATCGCGAATGTCCTGGATGACGAAGTGCGGCAGCATCCAGCGATCGTGCAGTTGCGTGCCCCAGGGCACCAGTTTCCCCTGGTAAGGCTCGCGCCAGAAACGGGCGACCAGCGCGCGTAGCAGCAGCATCTGGCAAAGGCTCATGCGCGCGTGCGGCGGCATCTCGAAGGCGCGGAATTCGACCAGTCCCAGCCGGCCGGCCGACCCTTCGGGCGAATACAGCTTGTCGATGCAGAATTCGGCCCGGTGCGTGTTGCCGGTGAGGTCGGTGAGCAGGTTCCTCAGCAGCCGGTCGATGAGCCACGGCCGCTCGCTTTCCTGCGCCTCGGGCAGGATCTTCTCCATCTGCTCAAAGGCGATCGCCAGTTCGTAGAGCTGATCGTCGCGCGCCTCATCGACGCGCGGCGCCTGGCTGGTGGGGCCGATGAACGCGCTGGAAAAAAGATACGACAGCGCCGGGTGGTTTTGCCAGTACGCGATGAGGCTTTTCAGCACGTCGGGGCGGCGCAGCCAGAGGCTGTCGGCAGGCGTCGGGCCGCCGAGCGTCACGTGATTGCCGCCTCCGGTGCCCGTGTGGCGGCCATCGAGCATGAATTTCTCGGTTCCGAGCCGGGCCTGGCGCGCCTCTTCATAGAGGATGCGGGTGTTCTCGGTCAACTCGCGCCAGTTCGATGCCGGATGGATGTTCACTTCGATGACCCCCGGGTCGGGCGTCACCGCGAGCACCCGCAAGCGCGGGTCGCGCGGCGGGGCGTAGCCTTCGAGCCGGACCGGCATCGCGAGCCGGGCCGCGGCGTTCTCGATGGCGGCCACAAGGGCAAGGAAGTCCTCGATCCGGTTGACGGGCGGCAGAAAAACGTTCAGCGATCCGTCACGCACTTCGACGCAAAGCGCAGTGTGGATGACTTCGCGCGGCTGCGGATCTTTCTTCGGTTTCCCGGCTGGGCGAGCGGATTGACCGGCGTCATGGTGCGGGTCATCGAGCCCGGGCCGCTCTTCGAACGGATCGACCGGAAACTCCTGCTCGCGTTCCTCGGGGGCTACCCAGGGCAGCGTCGCGAGCGGCAGGCGCAGGCCCATGGGCGAGTCGCCCGCAAGCAGGTACAGATGCTCGCGCCGCAGCGGCCATCTGCTGGATCGCCACTCGACGTCGTTGATGCGCAGGGTCTTGCGGCGGGTCTTGTTCGCCGGCCGCTCGGCGGGCTTCAACGGCAGCACGTAGCCCGCGGCTTTGCCCAGACCGCGCTCCAGCACTCGCGCGAGGCGCTTGCGCTCGTCCGCATCTTTCAGATCGGCCTTGAGCGGATCCACGTTGGCGGGCAGCGCCAGCTCCTGGTGCAGCGTCTGCCACACGTCTTCGAAGGCGGGAATGACATGCCCCGGATGCAAGCCGAGGCGGGCGGCGAGCGCCTCGGCGAACTTCTTCGCATCCGCTGGCGTGTAGCCGTAGTCCTTGCCGTTTTCCGCCACCAGCGCCGGATCGCGCCAGACGGGCTTCCCATCCACCCGCCAGCAGGCGCCGAGCGCCCAGCGCGGCAGCGGCTCGCCCGGATACCATTTGCCCTGGCCGAAGTGCAGCGCGGCGCCGGGCGCAAAGCGGGCCTGCAGCCGGCGCAGGAGCCGCTCCGCGAGATCGAGTTTTTTCGGCGACAGCGCGGTGAAATTCCATTCCGGCCCGTCCATGTCGTCGATCGAAACGAAGGTCGGCTCGCCGCCTTGGGTAAGCCGCACGTCACAGGCCTCGAGGTCCGCGTCCACCCGGTCGCCGAGCGCTTCCATGGCGAGCCAGTCCGCGTCGCTGTAGGGCTTGGTGACGCGCGGCGCCTCCCACACGCGCTCGACCTTCATCGAGTGCGAGAAGTCGCATTTCGCATCTTCGGTAACGCCAGTCACGGGCGCCGCGCTCTCGGGCTCGGGAGTGCAGGCGAGCGGGATATGCCCTTCGCCCGCGAACAGGCCCGAGGTCGGGTCGAGCCCCACCCAGCCCGCTCCCGGCAGGTACACCTCGCACCAGGCATGCAGGTCGGTGAAGTCGGCCGCGGGCCCGGAGGGCCCGTCGAGCGATTTCACATCCGGGGTGAGCTGGATGAGATAGCCGGAGACAAACCGCGCCGCGAGGCCGAGGTGGCGCAGCAACTGCACCAGCAGCCAGCCCGAATCGCGGCATGAGCCGCTTGCCTTTTCGAGCGTTTCCTCGGGCGCCTGAATTCCCGGCTCCATGCGGATGAGGTAGCGGATGTCTTTTGCGACCTGCCGGTTCAGGTCGACGAGGAAATTGATCGCCGCTTTCGGCTCGCGCGGGATGGCGTCGAGGTAGGCGTGGAAGCGCGGCGTGGCCGGCAGCTTCGCAAGATACGGCCCCAACTCGCGCGCCTGCCCGGCTTCGTAGCGGAACGGAATCTTCTCTGCGTGCGGCTCGAGAAAGAAGTCGAACGGATTGATGACCGACATCTCGGCCACCAGGTCCACGTGGATCTCGAGTTCCCGCGTCCTGTCCGGGAAGACGAGCCGCGCGAGCCAGTTCGATTGCGGGTCCTGCTGCCAGTTGATGAAGTGCTTTTCCGGCCTCACGCGCATCGAGTAGGCGTGGATCGGCGTGCGCGCGTGCGGCGCCGGGCGCAGGCGGATCACCTGCGGGCCGAGCGCCACCGGCCGGTCGTAGCGGTAGCGCGTGACGTGGCTGAGCGCGGCGTGAATCGACATCGCTACGCCGCCCCCAGGTAGGCGCGCTGGATGCGGTTGCCCAGCTCGGCGAAATCCGCGAGACACGCCTCCAGGTATTCGTGCAGTCCGCCCTGAAAGATTTCCTCGATGTTGGCGTGCGTGAGGCGCGCGTTCAGTTCGCCCGCGAGGCGCTTTGCCGGGGCATCGTGCTCGCCGCGGATGCGGCCCAGCGCGACCGTGATCTGGTCGAAGCAGGCGGCGAGCGAGCGGGGCATGCGCCGCTCGAGGAGCAACAGCTCCGCCACGCGGATCGGGAGGATCTGGTCGCGGTAGAGCGCCCGGTAGGTCTCGAACGAGGACACCGAGCGCAGCAGCGCCGCCCACTGGTAGTAGTCGAGCGCGCCGCCCACGTCCTCCACGCGCGGCAGCAGGATGTGGTACTTGACGTCCAGAATGCGCGCGGTGTTGTCGGCACGCTCCAGGAACGTGCCGACGCGCGAAAAGTCGAACGCCTCGCCGCGCACGATCGTGCCGTAGGTGACGCCGCGAAAGAGGTGACTGCGCTCCTTCACCCAGTCGAAGAACTTCATCGCCGCGGCGCCGTCGAGCTTGCGGCGGCGCATCCCGCGCACCTCGATCCAGGTCGCATTCAGCGTCTCCCACATCTCGGAGGTGATCTGCCAGCGCACCTCGTGCGCGCTCTCGCGCGCCAGGCGCAGGCACGAATAGATCGACGAGGGATTGTCCTCGTCGAGCGCAAGGAACTCGGTCAGGGCGTCGAGCGTGACCGCGCCGTAGCGCGCAAAGAAATCCTCGGCCGTTCCGGTGATGGTGAGCGGCGCGATCAGATTCTGCTGCTGCACATCCTTCGCGCCGAGCACCGCGAGGTCCGAGGTCACCCCCAGGATGCGCGCCATGTTCTCGGCGCGCTCCATCTGGCGCGACATCCAGAAGATGCGATGGGCGACGCGCGAAAGCATCAGTCGACCACCCAGGTGTCCTTGGTACCGCCGCCCTGCGAGGAGTTGACCACGAGCGAACCGGCCTTGAGCGCGACGCGGGTGAGGCCGCCGGGAACCAGCCGGACCTCGCTACCCGAAAGCACGAAGGGGCGCAGATCCACGTGGCGCGGCGCGATGCCGCGACGGACGAAGGTCGGGCAGGTGGAAAGCGAAAGCGTGGGCTGCGCAATGTAGTTCGCCGCGTTCGCGCGCAGGCGAGCGCGAAAGGCCTTGATCTGCGCCTTGGTCGAGGCGGGGCCGACCAGCATGCCGTACCCGCCCGAACCCTGGACCTCCTTGACCACCAGTTCCTCGAGGTGGCCGAGCACGTACTTGAGATCCTCCGCCTTCTTGCACTGCCAGGTCTGCACGCTGGCGAGCACCGGTTCCTCGCCCAGGTAGAAGCGGATCATCTCGGGCACGTACGGATAGGTCGATTTGTCGTCCGCCACCCCGGTTCCGATCGCGTTGGCAAGCGCGACATTGCCGGCGCGGTACGCCGCCACCAGCCCCGGGACGCCGAGCATGGAGTCGGGGCGGAACGCCTGCGGGTCGAGGAACGGATCGTCGACCCGGCGGTAGATCACGTCCACGCGCTGCGGGCCGGCCGTGGTGCGCATGTAGGCGAGTTCGTCCTTGACGAACAGATCGGCGCCCTCGACAAGCTCGACACCCATCTGCTGCGCGAGGAACGCGTGCTCGAAATACGCGCTGTTATGCTGGCCGGGCGTGAGGACGACCACCGTGGCATCGCGCCGCGGCCGCGGCG
>CAZXAR010000125.1:0-9510 GCA_964638135.1 uncultured Enterobacteriaceae bacterium
GCTGCTGTTCCTGATCATCTTCGCCTGGACGCCGCCGCATTTCTGGTCGCTCGCGCTGTACCGGACCGAGGAATACGCCAAGGCCGGCCTGCCGATGCTGCCGGTGACGCACGGCAAGGCGTACACGCGGCTCCAGGTGCTCCTGTACACGATCATCCTGTTCGCCGTGACGCTGCTTCCTTTCGCGGCGGGCATGAGCGGCTGGCCCTACCTCGTTGCCGCGGTCGCGCTCGGCGCCGCCTTCCTGGTGCACGCGGTGCGCATCTGCACCACGCGCAGCGACGCGATGGCGCAAAAGACGTTCCGCTTCTCGATCCTTTACCTCGCCGCGCTGTTCGCGGCGCTGCTCGTTGATCATTACCTGGCGTTCTAGCCTCACCGCGTTCCTCGCCCTGGTACTCGCCGCCTGCGGCGAAGGCCGCCCGCAGTTCAGGAGCACCGACCTCACCGGCGCCGAGTACGGCCGGTCGCTCGAGCTCACGGGGCACGACGGCAGGCCGCGCACGCTCGCCGACTTTTCCGGCAAGGCGGTGGTGATCACGTTCGGCTTCACCCACTGCCCGGATGTCTGCCCGACGATCCTCGCGGACCTGGCGGGCGCGATCCGCGGGCTCGGGGCCGACGCCGAACGGGTGCAGGTTCTCTTCGTTACCGTCGATCCGGAACGCGACACGCGCGAAGTGCTGGCCAGGTACGTCACGGCGTTCGACCCGCGGTTTCTCGGCCTGTATGGCGACGCCGAGGCGACCGCGCGCACAGCGAGGGAGTTCAAGGTGTTCTACGAAAAACGCAAGTCCGGCGAGAGCTATTCGGTCGATCACAGCGCGCAGAGCTACGTCATCGATCCGGCGGGCCGGCTGCGCCTTTTCGTGCGACACGACCGGATCGCGGCCGACCTCGCAGAAGACTTGCGCACGCTGCTCAAGACGGCAGGCTGAGTGGGAACCGGCTGTAATCGGCGCCGCGAGAGCGGGTCTCGGCCTGCTCTTTGCCTTCCGGCAACGGAATGTTGGCAGTGATTGATTTACATCATTTCCGACAGTTGCCGTGCTGGCACGCGCAATGCTATCTGGTTACGAATTCCGGCCGTTTCAAACCAGGCTCGGACCCTTGACGTCGGGAGGCAGGACGGGGAGATGCCTTCGCTTGCGGAACTGCTCCTTCGGACGGTGGATGCGGTCTTTGCAGTGGACGCGCGCCAGCGCATTGCACTGTGGGACCGTGGCTGCGAACAGCTTTTCGGTGTTCCGGCCTCGCAGGCGATCGGCCAGCCCTGCAGCGAAGTCGTGCGGGGCAAGAACGCGTTGCAGCAGCCCTTCTGTGGCGGCTGCTGCTGTCTCGCGAGCTTTGCCGACAGCACCAACGTCCCCTCCGCCTTTCCGCTTCGCGCCCGCGACGCCCGCGGCGAGGAACTGCGCCTTTCGGTGAGCCTGCTCCTCGTTCCCTCGCAGCACAGGGAGCGGCGCCTGTGCGTGCATTTGCTGCGCCGCGGCCAGATGATGGCGCCGGATCTCGCGCTGCAGGGCGACGGGGGCGGCAAGCGCGCGCCGCGCGCGCGCGCGACGAGTGAACCGGCGCCCGCGCGCCCGCTGACTGCGCGCGAGCACGAGATCCTGAAGCTCCTCGCCGAGGGGATCTCGCTCGGCTCGATCGCCAGGCTGATGCGGATCAGCCTCGTCACCGTGCGCAACCACGTCCAGCACATCGAGGCCAAGTTCGCGGTCCATAGCCAGGCGGAGACTGTCGCCTATGCCTACCGGCACAACCTCGTCTAGGCGGACTTCGCGCAAGGCGGGGCCGCGCAAACGCTCGGCGCGCAGGGGCGCCGCCGCCGCCGCTCAGCCGCTCGTCGCACAGGTCGAGGTCAGCATGGCCGCGCCGAAAAGGATCGCCGTTGTAGTCAGAGACCGGGAAAGCGAAGCGCTGCGCATGGCGCTCGGGCTCACGCTCGCCGACGACCTCGTTCACGTCTACGTGCTCGATCGGCGGCTCGCCGCGAGCGACGAGGACCTCATGAACCTCGAGCTGATGAAGGAAGTCGGCGTCAGCGTCTACTCCAACCGCAGCGACAACCAGGACGCGGAATTCCGCAGTTCCGGACAGATCGCACGCGACCTCACCGCGTACGACCACGTCCTGCCGTATTGACCCGGCGGCGCGCGGGAGCGCCCGCTTCCTGCCGCCGCGCGGATGATGTAAATGCATCATTCTCAGCCCCAGCCGCCCTCTCTATATTGGCCCGGATCAGCGAGGGAGACGGACAGCTGGGCACGCTGGGCATCCTGGTAAACACCGACCGGCACCTGAAGCACGTGCAGGGCCTGACGCGTGCCGCCCTCGCCAGGGGGCATCCGGTGATCATTTTCGTAATGGACGAAGGCACGCGGCTTCTGCAGAACGCGGGCCTTGCCGGTCTGGCGGCGCTCGAAGGGGTGACCCTGAGCCTGTGCAGCCACAGCGCCGAGCGCCATGGCGTAAAGACGGACGCGCTTCCTGGGGCGATGGTCTGCGGCAGCCAGCTGAATAACGCCATGATGAACCACCAGGCCGAGCGCGTGGTGGTCTTCTAGCTGCACGCGAGCAACGACGACGATGCGGGTCCTGCACCTGCTCAATGACGGACCGGCGGCGGCACCCGCGGAAATCCTCCAGCTGCAGGCCGCCGAGTTCGACGTCGAGGTGATCGACCTCTCGAGTACGGACCTTACCTACGAAGAACTCGTCGACAAGATCTTTGCCAGTGACAAAGTCGTTTCCTGGTGAGGCTGGCGCGCAGGCGCGCGAGATCGAGGCGCTGCAGTGCGTCGTCGTAGGCCTGCTCGCCTCGCTGAGCGTTGCGCTTCTCTTCGTCTTGCGCGCGGCGGACGACAACCGCCTGGTGAGCTGGCAATGGGTGTTCGGTGCGTCCGACCTGCCGGTGGTCATGGCGATCGTGGCGCTCGCGCTGCTGGCAGCGTACGGCGCTTCGCGGGTCGTCTGGAACGGGCCGCTCGCGGTCGCGCTCGTCGCCGCGTGCGGCGCGCTTGCCTCCCTGCCGTTCTGGAGCGTTCCCGAAGTGATCGTGGACGCGGCACGCTATTTCGTGCAGGCGAAGCATCTCGCGCTCTATGGCGTGGGGCACTTTCTTTCCGAGTGGGGAGGCGCGATTCCGGCATGGACCGACCTGCCGCTGGTTCCTTTTTTCTACGGACTGCTTTTCCGCATGGCGGGCGAGACGCGCGCCGCGGCGCAGGTATTCAATACGCTGCTGTTTGCGGCGACCCTCGCGCTCACCTGCGGGATCGGCAAGGCGCTGTGGGACCGTAGCACCGGGTGCGTCGCCGCGGTGCTCCTGCTGGGCATGCCGTACCTCTTCACGCAGGTGCCGCTCCTGCTCACCGACGTGCCCTCGATGTTCTTCGTGACGCTGGCGGCCTTTGCGACGCTGGCAGCGGTACAACGCGGCGGCGCCTGGCGCCTCGGGGCGGCGGTCGCCGCGCTCGTTCTGGCGCTGCTCAGCAAGTATTCGGCGTGGATCGCGTTCGCGTTTCCGCTGGCATTCGCGCTTTCCTGCGGCGCGGGCAGCCGGCGCGATGCGGCGCGGCGCGCAGGTGCGATCACGCTCGGTGCGGCGCTTGTCGCCGCCGGGTTCCTGCTCTGGAAGGCGGATGTGATCGCCGAGCAGATCGCGTTGCTCGGCGGCTACCAGGTTCCCGCGCTCGGCCGCTGGCAGGAGAGTGCGGTCTCGACGTTCCTCTTTCAGATCCATCCCTTTGTCACGCTGGCGGCGGCCGGCTCGGTGGCGCTTGCGATCGCAAAACGCGATGCGCGGCTTGCCGCGATCGCGGCGATTGCGCTCCTGGCGCTCCTGCTCGGCGGCCGGCGCATCCGCTATCTCGTCATCGTGATGCCGTTGCTTGCCCTGATGGCGGCCTACGGGCTGCGCGCGCTGCGCGACGCGAGGATGCGCCAGTTCATCGCTTCGTGCGCGGCGGCATCCGCGATCGCCGTCGCACTTTCCGGCTACCTGCCGTTCCTGCGCGGCTCGAGCGCCGCGAATCTCGTGAAAGCCGGTCCTCTCCTCGATGCGCTTGCGGGCGATACGGTGGAAGTGATCGTGCTCCCGAGCGCGGCCTCCGCCGTCAATCCGGCCGTTGCGGTTCCGCTGCTCGATCTGTCCACGCACAAGCGCCTGGTGTACCGGCGCGACCTGAGCCCGTCGGCGCCGCCCGGGCGCGAGGCGAGGGAGACTTCGCCGCTGCGCTTTACCTGGGAGATGCCGGATGCGCCGTTCTTCCTCGGCGCCCCCGCCGGGCGGGCACCCGTGGTCCTCGTGACCGGCGCCGCCGATCAGGCGCTGCCGGGCGCGGCGGCGACGCGGCTTGCCGGCTATGTCGAAGCCGGTCGCCTGCTGCGCAGCGACGGCGTCTTCCGCTTCCAGACCCTGGTGCGGATCTACCGGCCCGCATGAACGACTCGACCCGAGGCAACGTGCCATGACTGAGGCGAAGAGGAAATTCTGGGCGTTCGCGATCCTCGCGGTGCTGGTGCTCATCAGCGCGGGAACCTACGCCTACCACGAGTACTACCTGTATCTGTCGGTGTACCTGTGGTTCGGGGTCATCTACGGCATGTGCCTGCAGTACGGCCGTTTCTGCTTCTCCTCGGCGTTTCGCGACCTGTTCGCCGTGGGCGTCCCGCGCATGGCGGTCGGCATCATGATCGCGATCGCGCTTTTCGCGCTGGTGGGGGCGTTCGTGAGCGCAACCGGGCTGAGCACGTTCCACTCCGCGCCGACCAGCGTGCACGCCGTGATCGCCGGCTTCATCTTCGGGGTCGGGATGTGCTTTGCCGGGGGGTGCGCCTCGGGCTCGATGTACAAGACCGGGGAGGGGAACATGAACGCGGCGCTGGTGATCCTGTCGATCAGCGTCACGCAGGCGATCTTCGTCGATATCGGCGGCTGGACGAACAATCTGGTGCCGCAGTCCTGGACCGCTTCGGCGCTGGCGAAAGGCCTGCCCGCGTCGATCACCGTGACCGACGGCTGGGTCGACCAGTACCTCGCGGGATACCTGTGGGACAAGCCGGTGCTCAGTTTCGCCACCCTGCTCGGCTGGAAAGACAGCTCCGTGCTGGGGGCGTTCGTCGGCAATTTTCTGCTCGGCGTGGTGCTCCCCGGCGCGGTGCTGCTGGTTTTCGTCTACATGTTCTGGTCGCGCCGGGCGTTCCTGAGAAAGCGGCTTGCGGGCGCGAGCGCGCGTCCTGCCGTGCGCGACGAGCTGGCCGGATACTGGGCCATGATCGTCGCCTCCAGGCGCACCGCGATCGCGGGGCTCGCCCTCGGCATCGCCGCCGGATTGCACATGTATGCGATCCAGGGATTGCGGGTGAAATTCGGGGTGCGCAATGCCGGCCCGTTGCTCGAACGCATGGGGTTCGATTTCGGGATCTCGGTGAACAACACCGTGTTCGACCCCGGCTACTGGTACGTGACCACCCAGGAAGCGCAGTGGGTCGGCTGGGTGCTGCACAAGCTCGGCTGGAACCAGATGGACAACATCTTCTTCGGCTTCAACAACGGCATCCCCAATCCGCTCATCAATCCGGCGGACTGGATGTCGATCTCGCTTTTCGGCGGCGCGGCGGTCATGGCGCTGCTGCACAACGAATTCAAGTTCAAGAAGCCGACCCTGGAAACCGCCACCTGGGCCCTCATCGGCGGGGCGCTGATGGGGATCGGCTCGCGTCTCGGCCTGGGGTGCAACGTAGGCGCGTTTTTCGTTCGCGTCTCGCAGGGCGACCCCTCGGGTTGGCTGTTCGGCTTCGGCATGATCGGCGGCGCCTACGTCGGGGTCAAGTTTTTCAACTGGTGGACCGAGCGCCGCATGGCGCGCGAGTTCGCCACGAGCTAAACGTCACGGAGGAGATCCGGGAATGAAATTCGAAAAGCTGAGCGACAGCGAGTACCTGCTCGACGTCAAGGGATACGTGTGTCCGCACCCGCAGCTCTACACCAAGAAAGCGCTCGGCCGGCTCAAGTCCGGCGAAGTGCTCGAGGTGCAGTTCGACAATCCCTCGTCCGGCGAGTCGATCGCGGTCATGTGCGACAACGCGGGCGACGAGATCACGGACCGCAGGCAGGACGCCGGACTGTTCGTCTGGCACATCCGCAAGGCCTGAGGCGCCGGAGCGGGCCGTGCGCAGCCATCTGTGGGCCATCATCGTCGTCGTGGCCGCCATCATGGGATTTCTCATGGGCTACAGCACATCGCCCATGATCGAAACCGGCATGCTCGGCGGCAGTGGCGCCGCGCCCGCGCCCAAGGGCGAGACGAAGAAGGAAATCGAGCAGTACTACAAGGACCTCCTGAAGGAGAAATGAAATGACCTCCCAGGCCGAGGCGCAGGCGCAGGTCGACACGGCTCGCAGCGGCCTGTGGGCCGCGATCGCGCTGAGCGCCGCCCTGCTCGGGTTCATCGTCGGGTACGCCGTATCGGCGCGCACCGGCATCGAGCCGGGATATTTCGAAGCCGCCGAAGCGGGCGGCTACGGCGTACCGGCGAGCGCCAAGCCCAAGGCGAGCGAAGACCTGCAGAAGTACTACGAGAATCTCCTGAAATAGGTTGCTGCCCAAGGAGTCGATGGATGCGAAAAATACTTCTCGCGCTGGATGCCGCCAAGGGCTCGGAAGCCTGCATCAAGGTCTGCGGCCGGCTTTTTTCCGCCGCGCCGCCCAAGTCGGTGATCCTGCTGCACGTGCAACAGCTGGGCGGCGGCCCTACCCTCATGCACGACCGGATGGGCGATTCGGAAATCGCGACCCTCAGGGAAGAGCTGGGTCGCAGCGGCGAGCTGCGCCGGATGAATGAAAAGTCGCGCGCCATGCTCGAATCGCACAGGAAAAAACTGCAGCGCAAGGGAATCCGCGCCGTCAGGACCATCGTGAAGACCGGCCACGTCGCCGAGGAAATCCTGAGCACCGCCCAGGAGGAGCGGGTCGAGATGATCGTCCTCGGCAACACGCGCGGCACGCTCGCAAAGCTCATGATGGGCGACGTCGTGAAGGCGGTCGTGAACGAGGCCAGGGTGCCGGTGCTGCTGACCCGTTAGCACGCCGGCGAGGCCATCCGGCGGCGCGAGGCGCGGGCCGCGTCCCAATCCGATGAAAAGCGATGTCGTCATCTGCGGCGCGGGCCTCGCGGGCCTCGCGGCGGGGCACGCGCTCGCGCGCGAGGGAAGCGAGGTGGTGGTGCTCGAGCGCGAGACGCGGGTCGGCGGCCTCGCCCGCACGCTCGAGCATCGCGGACAGCGTTTCGATCTCGGCGGCCACCGGCTTCTCACCGACAGCGCACGCGTCAGCAGCCTGGTGCGCGATGTGGTCCGCGAGCCGCTGCTCCAGGTGCCGCGCGCAAGCAAGATCCTGCTCGGCGGGCGCTACGTCGACTACCCGCTGCGGCTTCTGAATGCAGTCTCGGGCCTGGGGCTCGCCGCGACGCTTCGCATCCTGCAGGGCTGGCTGGCAGCGCAACTTGGGCGCCGGCGGCGCCGAGCCGTCGTCTCGCTCGAGGACTGGGTGGTGCGCCACCACGGCAGGCCGCTTTTCGAGCTTTTCTTCAAGCCTTACAGCGAAAAGGTATGGGGGATCGACTGCACGCGCATCAGCGCCGACTGGGTGGCACAGCGCATCCAGGGACTGACATTGGGCGAGGCAGTGCGGCAGGCTCTGGTTCGCCGGTCGGCCTGCGCCTTGCGTACGCTCAGCGCCGGGTTTCTCTATCCGGCGCGCGGAATCGGCGGCATCGCCGAGGGCTTGCGCAGGGAGATCGGAATGCGCGGCGTCGTGCGCACCGGAGCCGTCGTGACGCGTCTGGTGCATCGCGCCCGGCGGATCGAGCGCGTGCTCGTGCGTGAAGGCGGCGCAAGCGCGTCCTGCCGCGGGCGCGAATTCGTCGCGAGCCTGCCGCTGCCGGCGCTCGTGAAGGCGCTCTGGCCCGCGCCTCCGGCCGCGGTGCTCGAAGCCGCGGCGCGCCTGCGCTACCGCGATCTGCTGCTGGTCGCCGTGCGCATCGGACGCGAGCGCGTCACCGACCAGACCTGGATCTATACACCCGGGCGCGAAACCTCGTTCGGGCGGGTGCACGAGCCGAAGAACTGGAGTGCGAGAATGGGCGTGCCGGGCGAAACGCTGCTCGTCACCGAACATTTCTGCAGCAGAGGCGACGCTGCGTGGCAAGGCGCCGACTCCGCGCTCGTCGGGCGCACGGTGCAGGATCTGGCGGCACTCGGGTTGGTGCGGCGTGACGAAGTGCTTGACGGGACGGTGGTGCGGGTGCCGTGCGCCTATCCGCTCTTCGAAGTGGGGTACGGGGAGGCCTGCGGCGTGATCGGCGAGTACCTCGCCGGCTTCGACAATCTGCACGTCGTCGGCCGCACCGGCGCGTTCCGCTACTTCAACATGGATCACGCGATCGAGTCGGGTCTGGATGCCGCGGCCGAGGTCATGGCGCGCCTCGCTGCGACGCCGATGCGGCCTGCCCGCACCGGGACCGACGCATGAAGTGCGCCCTCATCATTCCGGCGTGGTCACCGGAGGACATCTTCTCCAGCCGAACCGCGCCTTCGCAGGTCAACTACTGGCAGCCGCTCGGTACTCTGTACGTGGCGGCCTGCCTGCTCGAAGCCGGTCACGCGGTGAGCCTCTTCAACGGTGCGTTTCTTTCGCACCGGAAGATCCTGCGCCGGGTCGCCGAGTTCGCGCCGGAGGTGGCGGGGATCTATTCCACCGCGTTCGGCTGGCCGGGCGCACTGAAGACCGCCACCGACCTGAAGCGCGCCCGCCCGGAGCTTTTCGTGTGCGCGGGCGGTCCGTACCCGATCGCGGTCCAGGAGCGCTGCCTGGCCGACGGCGCGGCGGCGCTCGATGCGGTGATCACCGGGGAGGCCGAGCGCACGCTCGTCGACGTGCTGGCGCACCTTGCACAGAAGCGCGGCCTGCAAGGCGTCGAAGGCGTCGTCTTTCGCGACGGCGCGCGCATCGTCAAGAACGCGCCGCGGCCGCTCATCGAGGATCTGGATTCGCTGCCCTTTCCGGCACGCGCGCTCCTCGAAGGCGCCGAGCGCTACCTGCCGCCGCCGGCGACCTACCGGCGCGCGCCGGTCGCGACGATGATCACCTCGCGCGGCTGCGATCGGCGCTGCCTGTTCTGCTTCCAGATCGACCGCGAGCGCAGGGCGGGACGCAGGGGCGTGCGTCTGCGCAGCGTCGAGAACGTGCTGCGCGAGATCGCCTCGTGCCTTGCGCAGGGCTACCGCGAGATCAAGTTCCTCGACGACTCCTTCGCCGCCGATTACGAGCGTGCCCTGCAGATCTGCGAGGCGATCCGCGCGCGCGGCCTGGATTTCACCTGGTTCGCATCCGTCTGCGCCAACCAGGCCGATCGGCGTCTTTTCACGGCGATGCGGCAGGCAGGCTGCTGGGCGGTGCTGATCGGCGCCGAAAGCGGAGTGCAGAAGAACCTGAACACGCT
>CAZXAR010000126.1:0-9411 GCA_964638135.1 uncultured Enterobacteriaceae bacterium
CCGCTTCCACATTGGCCTTGTTAGCCGCTTGAATCTGCTCCGGGGTTACGTACATGTGCGTCTCTCCTAAAAATGCGATCGGTAAAATTCTGGGCGTAATGCTGCAGTGCAGCAATTCGTATTATATGGATTAACTTGGATAAGTCAAACTGTTTGTGCTGTGCAGCATACAATCTTTTGGCTGTTTAAAACCATTCAAACAGGGAGATCGTGATATTGAGAGCTAGCGCTCACTCTCACGGCTTTCGGCTTCAACTGCTCGTCGTGCGTTTGATGCCCGGATCGCCGCGCAAGTACCGGCCGGCACGGACGCCTGCCGATGAGCGGGCGGATTGCCCGTTGCCGGCATCCCCGGGGTCGCCCGGCGTTTAACGCGCACCAGCAGTTCCCACCGCGGTTCCCTCGGCCCCGGCATCTGCCGCCGACGCGCTATTGCGGATGACTCAGGTCATCGTCCCGCAGGTGCGTGCCGGGTTTTCAGCGATAATGCGCGGCCTTGAAATCGGGCAGGGCCAAACACAAATCATGCACCGACTCGGCACGGCAAGATGATAAGAATCGAGAATCTGGTCAAGGATTTCGGCCGCATGCGCGCGGTGGACGGCGTTTCCTTCAACGTCGAGCGCGGCGAGGTCGTCGGCTTTCTGGGCCCGAACGGATCGGGAAAATCGACCACCATGCGCATGATCACGGGGTTCTATCCCCCGAGCGCCGGCCGCGTCACCGTCGGCGGCCACGACGTCGTGGAGTCGCCGCTCGAAGCCAAGCGCCTGATCGGCTACCTGCCCGAGAACGCGGCGTCGTATCCCGACATGACGGTGGAGAGTTTCCTGCGCTTCGCCGCCGAGATGCGCGGCCTTGCAGGCGAGGCCCGCAACAAGGCGGTGGCACGCGTGATCGGCATCTGCTTCCTCTCCTCCGTGGTGCGGCAGACGATCGACACGCTTTCCAAGGGCTACAAGCACCGCACGTGCCTCGCGCAGGCCCTGATCCACGATCCGGACGTGCTGGTGCTCGACGAGCCGACCGACGGCCTGGATCCGAACCAGAAACACGAAGTGCGCAACCTGATTCGCGAGCTCGGACGCAGCAAGGCAGTCGTGTTCTCGACCCATATCCTCGAGGAAGTGGACGCCGCCTGCTCGCGCGCGATCATCATCGACCGCGGCAGGATCGTGGCGCAGGGAACTCCCGCGGAGCTGCGCGCGATGTCCGACCTCGCGGGAGCGGTCACGCTGCAGGCAGCGGGCGCGACCGAAGAAAAGCTCGCGGCCCTCGGGCGCGTCGAGAAGTGCAACGGTTCGTTCCGGGTCTATCCGAAGGACAGGAGCGGATCGGCTGCACTGACGCGCGCGGTCGTGGAACTCGCTGCGCGGGAAGGCTGGACGCTGGAGGCGCTTCGCACCGAGGAAGGCCAGCTCGACGAAGTGTTCCGCCGGATCACTCAACCCGATACGGTCAGGCCATGAGGGCAATACAGATCATCGCCGGGCGCGAACTGGCGGGCTACTTCGCGTCGCCGGTCGCGTACGTGTTTCTGGTCATCTTCCTGCTGCTGACCGGGTTCTTCACGTTCACTGCCGGCGCGTTCTTCGAGCGCGGCGAGGCGAGCCTTGCGGCGTTTTTCGGCTGGCATCCATGGCTCTACCTCGTGCTCGTCCCCGCCGTGGGCATGCGCCTGTGGTCCGAGGAGCGCCGCGCCGGAACCATCGAGCTGCTGCTCACCCTTCCGGTTACGGCCTGGCAGGCCATTCTCGGCAAGTTTCTCGCCTCGTGGCTCTTTCTCGCCCTTGCCCTCGTACTCACCTTTCCGGTCGTTCTCACGGTAAACGTACTCGGCGAGCCCGACAACGGCGCGATTTTCGCCGGCTACCTTGGCAGCCTGATGCTCGCGGGCGCCTACCTCGCGGTGACCTGCATGACCTCCGCCATGACGCGCAACCAGGTCGTCGCCTTCATTCTTTCGGTCGTCATCTGCCTGTTCCTGATTCTCGCGGGCTTCAATCCCGTCACCGATCTGCTGGTGCGCTGGGCGAGTCCGGCCGTGGTTGATACGGTGGCCGCGTTTTCGGTAATCACCCATTTCGACGGCTTCCAGAGGGGCGTGCTCGACTCCCGCAACGTGCTCTTCTTCCTGTCCGTGATCGGATTTGCGCTGTTCGCGACCGGCGTGATCTTGCGAGGACACCGGGCGGGGTGAGCGGATGAAGAAATACGAAAACCTCGTCTATTCCGCGATCGGTCTGGCGGCGCTCTTCCTGGCGCTGGTCGCCTTCAACTATCTCGCCTCGCGCGCTGCGGTGCGCGCCGACCTCACCGAAGGCAGGCTCTACACGCTGTCGGACGGTACCCGTCGGATCCTGAAGAGGCTCGACGCGCCGGTGAAAGTCAAGCTCTACATCTCGCAGGGCGAGCAGGCGATGCCCGTGCAGCTCAGGAGCTTCGCGCAGCGGGTCGAAGACCTGGCGCGCGAGTTCAAGTCGGTCGCCGGAACGAACCTGATCATCGAAAAATACAATCCCAAGCCCGATTCGGAAGAGGAGGACGCGGCGCAACTGGACGGCATCGAGGCGCAGCAGCTCCTGTCGGGCGAGCAGTTCTACCTCGGTCTTACCGTCAGCCGGCTGGAGCGCAAGCAGTCGATTCCGACGTTGCATCCGGCGCGCGAACGGCTGCTCGAGTACGACCTCGCGCGTGCGATCGCGCAGGTCGGCCTCGCCGAGCGCCCGACGATCGGTTTGATGAGCGCCCTCCCCGTGCTGGGGGAGAAATTCAATCCGTTCACGCGGCAAAGCTCCGAGCCCTGGGCGCTCGCCAACGAACTGAAGCGCGACTTCAATGTCCGACCGGTGAACATGACGGCAACTTCGATCGACGCCGATATCCCGGTGCTCCTGGTCATCCACCCGCGAGACCCTTCGGATGCGACCGAATATGCGCTCGACCAGTTCGTGCTGCGCGGAGGAAAGCTGGTCGTGTTCGTCGATCCGTATGCCTACTTCGACCCGCTGCCGAGCCCGATGCCGGGCGTTGGCGGCGGCGGTTCGAGTTCCACCTTGCCGCGGCTTTTCAAGGCCTGGGGCGTGCCGATGAGTCCGGACAAGGTGATCGCCGACGTGGTGTTCGCCTCTGGTGCCGGGCAGCGCTATACCCCGACCGTCCTGACGCTCAACCGGACCGCCTTCAACCGGGAGGACGTGGTCACCAGCCAGATTGAAACGCTGCTCTACGCGTTCGGCGGCGCATTCGAGGTCAAACCCGCCGAAGGACTGAAGGCGACCGAACTGCTCAGCAGTTCGCCGAACTCCATGCTGGTCGACCAGGCGGTCGCCACGGTTTCGGGCGAGGCGGCAACCAAAGGATTCAAGCCCGAGGGCAAGGGACGCGTGCTCGCGCTTCGTCTCACGGGGAAATTCAGGACCGCGTTCTCGGAAGGGCCACCGAAGACGGAATCGCCGTCGTCGAAGGACGCAAAGCCCAAGCCGGCCGCACCGCAAGCGCCTTCGCTCCAGGAGTCGTCGAAGGAAAATTCCGTGGTGCTGGTTGCCGACGTGGACATGCTCAACGACGGCGCCGCGGTGGATGTCCAGGAAGTGTTCGGGCGCAAGATCGTGGTGCCTTCCAACGGCAACCTCGCGTTCGCCCAAAGCATCGTCGAGCAGCTCGCCTCCGGCGACGACCTCATCTCGCTGCGCAGCCGCGCCGCCGCGTTCCGCCCTCTCACGGTCGTGCGCCAGATGGAGGCCGAGGCGCAGAAGCAGTATTTCGGCAAGATCCAGGCGCTCGAAACCGAATTGCAAAAGACCGGCGAAAAGCTCCAGGAACTGCAAAAGGGGACCGCGGTGGCGGCGAAAGGACAGCAACTTCTCACGCCCGAGCAGCAGAAGGAAATCGAGAATTTCCGCAAGCGGGTGGCCGAGACGCGCAAGGAACTCAAGGAACTGCGCAAGAACCTGCGCCAGGACGCCGAGAGTCTCGTTTTCTGGACCAAGGTGGTGAACATCGCGCTGATGCCGCTGCTGGTCGCGCTGACGGGCATCGCGGTCGCCCTGATTCGCCGCCGCCGGCAGGCGCTCGCATGAACGCGCGGATTGCCGGCCTGCTCGTGGTGCTGCTGGTGCTGATCGGCGGCGGCGCGCTGCTCTACTACGAGCAGGGGCAGTCGCGCAAGCCGGCCGCCGCGGGCGCCCTCGGGCAGCCGCTGCTCAAGGGCTTGCAGGCCGCCGAGGTGGCGTCGATTTCGATCCGGGAACCCGGCGCGGCGATCACGCTGGAGCGCAAGGACGCGGCGTGGACCATTGCCGAGCGTGGCGGTTTCCCGGCCGATGTTGCCAAGGTCAGGGAATTCGTCCTCAAGGCGATCGAACTGAAAGTGGGCCAGATGGAGCCGATCGGCGCCGCGGACCGCGCGCGGCTGAAGCTCGACCAATCGGCTACGCGCGTCCAGTTCGGAAGCGCGGATGGCAAGGTCCAGGCCGCTCTCCTCGCCGGTAAAAAGTACTTCAGGCGTGAGCCGGAGCAGCCCGACAAGGCGATCGGCGACGGCCGGTTCGTCATGCTGCCGGAGCAGGACAAGACCCTGTACATCGTATCCGACCCGCTGACGCTCGCGACGGTGAACACGGCCGAGTGGATTTCGAAGACGGGGTTCGCCGCCGAAAAGGTCAAGTCGCTGGAGGTGCTGCCTCCGCAGGGCGAAGGTTGGCGCATCGAGCGCGCTGCCGACAACGCCGATTGGAAACTGAGTCGTGCAAGACCCGGCGAAACGCTCGAACTCACGCGCGCGAACGCCGCCGCTTATTCGCTTTCGCGGATCGAACTGGCGGACGTCGCGCCCAGGGAGGTCAAGTCCGAGGACACCGGGCTCGCACGGCCCACCGTCGTTCAGGCGAGCACTTTCGACGGCCTTGTCTATACGCTCAAGGTCGGCAAGCTGCACGGCGAGAACCACTATGCGCGGGTGGCGGTGGAGGGCAAGCCCCAACCCGAGGGCAAAGACGCCGAAGAGCGCGCCAAGAGACTCGCCGAGCGCCTGCCGCGCGAGACGGCACTCGCCGGGCATACGCTGCTGATCGCCAGGTCCAAGCTCGAAGATTTCCTCAGGCCGCGTGCCGAGCTCCTTGCGAAGAAGGAGAATTCGAAGAAATAGCGCCGCCGCACCACGTCCCGAAAATGACAATGCATTGCCTGCGTGCCGGAGCGGGCGCGCCGCCACTGGTGTTCGTGCACGGATTTGCCTGCGCCCACCAGGACTGGCGCCTCCAGGTCGAGCATTTCTCCGGGACGCGGCAGGTACTTGCCTGCGACCTGCGCGGGCATGGACAGACGCCCGGCATTCCGGCCGACTGCACCATCGAGCGTTACGGCGCGGACGTTGCGCGGCTGCTCGAAACGCTCGACACGCCCGCGGTCCTGGTCGGTCACAGCATGGGCTGTCGGGTGGTGCTGGAGGCAAACCGCGCATCGCCCGCCCGCGTCGCGGCGCTCGCCCTTCTGGACGGGAGCCGCATGGGGAGCGGCGATCCGTCGCAGGCGGGCGATGCCATGCGCGACGCGATCGACTTCGCGGGATATCCGGTTTTCGCCGAGGCGCTCTTTTCGCAGATGTTCTTCGAGCGCACGGCGTACGCGGCGCGCATGGTCGAGCGCGCAAAACGCCTGCCCGCGGAGATCGGGGCGGCCCTGTTTCCGGCCCTGGCGCGCTGGGACGCCCAGCATGTCGAGGACGCGCTTTCCGCGGTGCAGGCGCCGCTCCTCGTGATCCAGAGCACCACGCTGAACGCCGATCGCAGGCGGATCATGTTGCGCGCGGGCGAGCGCACGCCGTGGCTCGATCTCGTGCGGCGCCGCGTGCCGCGCGCCCGGATCGAGGTAATACCGGGCGTCGGCCATTTCCTGCAGATCGAAGCCGCGGCTCGCGTGAATGCCTTGATCGAATCCCTCCTCTAGGGCTTCCCGCGCAGCCCCGGTTGCTGCTATAACCCGGTCCGAGAGCGCGCAAGACGCCCCCAGTCATGAATCCTGGAGAGAGCCGTGAGCAAGCATTCCATTGAACAGATCAGGACGATTGCGCTCGTCGGCCAGTCGGGGTCGGGCAAGACCTCGCTGGCCGAGGCGCTGCTCGCGCGGGCGGGGGCGATCCCGGCCGCGGGCAGCGTCGAGCGCGGCACTACCGTGTGCGACTACACGCCGATCGAGAAATCCTTCAGGCACTCTCTCAAGCTCGCGGTCGCGAGCTTCGAGGCCCAGGGACCCAACGGCGGCGCGCGGATCCACCTGCTGGACACGCCGGGGTATCCGGATTTCCTGGGACATTCGCTTCCCGCGCTCGCCGCAGTCGAAACCGCCGCCATCGTGGTCAACGCGCAGAACGGCATCGAGATGATGACCGGGCGCTTCATGCACTGGGCTGCCCGGCGCGGCCTTGACCGCCTGGTGATCATCAACAAGATCGACGCCGACAACGTCAACCTGCCCGGCCTGCTGGAGCAGATTCAGGCCACGTTCGGCAAGGAATGCCTGCCGCTCAATCTCCCCGCGGCCGGCGCGACCAGGGTTTCCGACTGCTTCTTCGCCCCTTCCGGCGAGGCCGATTTCTCTTCGGTCGAGGAAGCACACCGCAAGCTCGTCGACCAGGTGGTCGAAGTCGACGAAAAACTGATGGAGGTGTACCTGGAGAAGGGCGAAATCGCCCCGGAGCTGCTGCACGACCCGCTCGAGCGTGCCATGCGCGAAGGACACCTGCTCCCCGTGGTGTTCGTTTCGGCGAAAACCGGTGCGGGCGTCGCCGAGCTGCTCGACGTCATCGTGAAGCTCCTTCCCAACCCGACCGAAGGCAATCCGCCGGCCTACGTGACGGTCGCATCCGCAGGCGGCGCAACGGCGGAACTGACCACGTCGCCGGACGCGTCCATGCATGTGCTTGCGCACGTCTTCAAGGTGGAGATCGACCCTTACATCGGGCGGCTCGCCGTGTTCCGCGTCCACCAGGGGCGGGTCACGCCGGGAACCCAGCTCTACATCGGCGAGGGCAGAAAGCCGATCAAGCCCGGGCACCTGTACACGATGCGCGGAAAGACGCAGACCGAAGTCGCCGAGGCGCTGCCGGGCGACATCTGCGCGATCGCGAAGATCGACGAGATCGCGTTCGACCACATCCTGCACGACTCGGCCGACGATTCGCACATCCACGCCAGGCCGCTCGAGCTGCCCAATTCGGTGTTCGGTCTGGCGGTGCAGCCCAAAAAACGCGGCGACGAACAACGCCTCTCGGACGCTTTGCACAAGCTTGCGGCGGAGGATCCCTGCTTTCGCATCGAGCACAACGCGCAGGCAAACGAGACCGTGCTGCGGGGCCTCGGGGAAATGCACTTGAAGACCGTGCTGGAAAAGATGGCCGCCCAGTACAAGCTCGAGCTCGACACGCGGCCGCCCAGCATTCCGTACCGCGAGACGATCGCCGCCAGGGCCGAAGGCCATAGCCGCCACAAGAAACAGACCGGCGGCGCCGGACAGTTCGGCGAGGTGTTCCTCAAGGTGGAACCGCTGCCGCGCGGCACGGGCTTCGAGTTCGTCGACAGCGTGAAAGGCGGCGTGATCCCGAACCAGTTCATTCCGTCGGTCGAAAAAGGCGTGCGCGGCGTGCTGGAAACCGGATTCGTCGCCGGCTTTCCGATCCAGGACGTGCGCGTGATCGTCTACGACGGCAAGAGCCACCCGGTGGACTCGAAGGACGTCGCCTTCATGTCAGCCGGCAGGAAGGCGTTTCTCGACGCCCTCGGCAAGGCGCGGCCGATCGTTCTGGAACCGATCGTGAATGTCGAAATCGTCGCTCCGGAAGACAGCATGGGCGACATCGCGGGCGAACTGTCCGGGCACCGCGGGCAGATCCGCGGCTCGGACTCGCCGCGTCCGGGTACGGTGCAGATCAGCGCGCAGGCACCGCTCTCGGAACTCGAGCATTTCCCGGCGCGGCTGAAATCGCTCACCGCGGGCCACGGCTCGTACACGCTGGAATTCAGCCACTACGAGGCGGCGCCGCCGCCGCTGCAGCTAAAGCTGGTCGCCGCGTTCAGGCCGCGCGCCGAAGAGGAGTAGCGTTCATCGGCCACGCCGCGGCGGCGCTGGCGGCCAGCCGCTCCGCACGCGAGGCTGTCGCAGTAGAATTCGCGCGCCGTCGATGCACGGGTCCGTGCACGAAGATCGGGAGATCGAAAGAAATACATGCCGGGTCGGCGCAGCTCTATAGTAATCCTGCTGGCCCTGCTCCCGACGGTGTGCGCGGCCGGACCATCCGGACGCAACCCGGAGATCGAGGCGATCCTGGCTGCCGTATCGCAGGAAAGGATCGAGGCGCGGATCCGGAAACTGGCGTCGTTTCATACCCGTCACACGCTTTCGCAGACCGAGTCACACACCCGCGGCATCGGAGCGGCACGGCGCTGGATCCATGCCGAACTCCAGCAGTGCGCGCGGGCCGCAGGCGGACGATTGCAGGTGGAGTTCGACGCCTACATCGAGCCGCCGGGCAGGAGGATTCCGCGGGCGGTGGAAATCGTGAACGTGGTCGCGACGCTGCCGGGCATCCAGCCCGAGGCGAAAGAACGGATCTACGTCGTGAGCGGGCACTACGACTCGCGCGCATCGGATGTCATGGACGCCGAATCGCTCGCCCCGGGAGCGAACGACGACGCTTCCGGCGTGGCGGCCGTCATGGAGCTCGCCTGCGTAATGGCGGCGCACCGCTTCGATGCGACGCTCGTATTCATGGCTGTGGCCGGTGAAGAGCAGGGCCTGTTCGGCGCTGCGCACTGGGCAGAGACGGCAAGCAAGAAGGGCCTCGACATCGCGGGAATGATCACGAACGACATCATCGGCAGCCCGACGGCGGCGGACGGCCGACGCAACGAGCGTTCCGTGCGCCTGTTCGCGAACGGGCTTCCAGCGCTATTGGCTGCCGCGCAGCATGGCGCGAGCGACTTCGCGCAGCGCGCCCGGACGGAGCTTGAGGCAATCGCCCGCTCGGGCGGCGAGGCCGATACGCCGACCCATCAGCTGGGCCGCCATCTCAAGGAAACGGCCGAGCGCTATCTCCCGGGGTTCGTCGTTCGGCTGGTTCCCCGGCCGGATCGTTTCTTGCGCGGCGGCGATCACCTGCCCTTTCTCGAGCGCGGCTACGCGGCCGTTCGTTTCACCGAGCCGGAAGAGGACTATCGCCATCAGCACCAGGACGTGCGCGTAGAGGGCGGCGTCCAGTTTGGCGATCTGCCCGAGTTCGTCGATTTCGCCTATGTCGCGCAGGTCGCGCGCGCGAACGCCGCGGGCCTCGCGTCGCTCGCGCTCGCGCCGGCCCCGCCGCGCGACGCCGGCATCGAGGTCGTGCAGCTCGAAAACGATACGACGCTGCGCTGG